>DATIHO010000130.1:0-10472 GCA_035480615.1 Chlamydiales bacterium
TTGCAGCTTACACCTGCCCCTGAACTTCCTGACCCAATAGTTTCCTATGAGATACAAGAAGATGACGTCGCTTGGTCATCGCTTTTGCAGCTTCCACCTGCCTCTGATGAGATTCAAGAAGATCAAGAAGATGGTGTCGCAATGAAAAAATGCGCTTTTTGCAAAACAACAAAAGCAAAAGAATATCGCAAACACCCGAACGACAAGACTATTTGGCTCTGCAGACATTGTCATTACGAATTCCCGAAACTGGGAACATGCGCTAATTGCCCTACAATATTAGCAAAAGAATGGTGCATACATCCGGACAATAAGACTCTTCAGCTCTGCGGAAATTGTCATTACAACTTCCAGAAACTGGGAACATGCGCTAATTGCGGTACACTATTCTCAAAAGCATGGCGCACAAATCCGAAGAACCCTAATACTACGATCTGCATGGATTGTTGTAATAAAATGCTGAATTTGGAAACAAAAAAAAAGCCCCCAGCTTGCCCTAATTTTGGTTGCATCACAAAAGACGTAAAATCATGGCGCGCAGATCCGGAGAACCCTCGTATTCTGATCTGCATCAACTGTTATTATCGGAAAGACGGTGATACGCGGGCGAAACGGGCACGGCTCGGCCCGAAACGGGAAAAAATATGCCTTGAACCTAATTGCCCCACCAAGCCAACGCGCACCCATCCCGGATTTCCAAAGCAGAGTGCGTATCAGCTCTGCAGGAAGCATTTTGACAGGCACCAGAAAGGCGGAACATGCTCATGCAATTTGCCCAATTGACAAGGATGCCCTTTGATGCGCTTTCGTGAGCGCATCTCAAATATTCCAGCCCCGTTTTCGTTCAAGTATTTGAACCCAGATTTGGGGGGCGAGCAAAGTGCGGAGCAGGGCAGCAACTTGCATCAAGTTGTTGAGCGCGAGCACAAAGCTCGTCGGCATAAAGATGGGTCAAATACGTAAGCGAATTTACGCAATCAGACACTCGTTGAAGAATACGAGCCCCTTTTCAAAAATCGATTTTCGGCGCTTTGAGAGACCGTGAACGGATTTCGGCTTCGTCGATTTTGGGGATTATTTTGACCGATTTTCGGTTTGTTTTTGAGGGGTAATATACATTTGGTCGATATTACCCCCCAAAAACAAACCGAAAATCGGTTCAAAAGAACCCCAAAATCGACAGAAGCGAAATCCGTTAACAGTCTCTGAACCCACCCAAAGGCCAACTTTTGAATCACTTTGGGTATATAGTGGTTCCGATTCAATCGTATAGAAAAATGTTTGCTTGGTGTTAAGATATTAGCCATGAAAAAACTGAGGGATCATAGCTTATGTGCGTGACCAATATCGAATAGAATACTCCAGAAGTGGCATGACAGATTGGCTAGTACAGCACGGATTTACCTATAAACGGCCCAAAAAAGTACCCGGGAAATTGGATCCTGAAAAACAACGAGTTTTTATAGAGCAGTACACGGCTTTAAAGGAGACCTTGAAGCCGGATGAAGAGATTTATTTCATAGATGCTGTGCATCCCGAGCATCAATCTCAAGCTGTATGTGGGTGGATCAAGAAAGGCGTTCAAAAAACTTTACAGACGTCAGGGAAACAACTACGACTGCATTTTGCGGGAGCTCTTTGCCTCACAGGAATGAAAATTTATGCGGAGGAATATAAGACAGTTGATGCTGATGCAATGCTCGATTTTTTCAAGAAGTTAGAAAAACAAACAGAAGCTCGAGTTATTCATGTGATTTTGGACAATGCTAGATCGAACAAGAATAATAAATTAAATGAGTTTTTAATGTCCTCTAGGATTAAAGTGCACTATCTTCCTCCTTATTCACCGAATTTGAATCCTATCGAACGCCTGTGGAAGATCTTGAGGGAAAATACGGTATACAATCGATATTACGAAACATCGGCGACTTTTTTTCAGGCAATTAGGGGGTTCTTCTTAGAGGAGGTGCCGAAACTAACAGATATTTTGAAATGTCGGATTAACGACAAGTTTCAGGTCATTGACCTGAACCCCATTAGGTTAGCCGTTTGAATCGGCACTACTATATACCGAAACAACCTGAAGAATCGGTTTTTGACGACGTCGGCTTGGCAGCATTTTTTTGGGTATAGCTCGCGCCTTGCCAGAGGCAATGGTCGCTCGCTCCAGACGCAAAAAACTGCGCCGCCTCCTTGTCAAATTCCCGATTCTTCAGGTTGTTTCGGTATAAGCCATTGACAAAATATTTTAGTTATATTTTGCTTCAAGTGTTACATTCGACTTATGCATTTTTTGACGCAAAGCCTCCGCCCGAGAGAATCGTCAAAAACATACAAAATCAAGTGAAACTTTGGTCATTTGAGGAACTGAAAAAATGTACAAAGTCGGATAAACCATTAGACTGGGAGATATCGATGAAAAAAAATATTCTAAAAATAGCAGTGATGGGCATTGCTATGAGCGGTTTGATTACAAGTTGTACTATGAAATCAAAATCTGCAGAGCCGCAAAATGATAATGCGTCTTGTTCAGGCAAGACAGGTTGTAAGGGCACGCCAAGCGACGACGCAAAATCCGGCTGCAAAGGCGTAAGCGGCTGTACAGGAAAAAGCGATTGCACTGGCAACACAGGCTGCAAGGGAATGAATGGGTGCACAGGAAAAAGCGACTGCACAGGGATAAGCAAAATGGAGAGCAATCCAGGCTCCGATGCGTCTTCCGAAAGGCAGCAAAAACGAGAGACTGTAGCAAAACAAATAGAAGCACCACCATCAACAGATACTTAAGCAGATCTTTTGCACAATTCAAGCCCGCAATGTATGCCTAATCTTGGAATCGGGATCGGCTTGAGGCCGGTCCATTTTCAAGAAATTTTCTCCACCTGGCCCTCAATCGATTGGTTTGAGATCATTAGTGAAAATTTCATGGGAGGCGGACTGCCTCTGAGGAATTTGGAACGGATTTTAGAGCGCTATCCAGTGGTTATGCATGGGGTAAGTTTATGCATCGGAAGCGCGGCGCCTCTGGATTGGGATTATTTAAAAAAATTAAAAGCGCTCGCGCAAAAAACAAAAACTCCTTGGCTCTCCGATCATCTATGCTGGGGTCGACTACCCAATGCCCGTTTTCATGATCTTCTTCCTCTTCCCCGTACGCAAGAAGTCATCGAATACGTCGCCAATCGGGCAAAAATCGTTCAAGATTATCTGGAAATTCCATTCGCTCTTGAAAATCTCTCTTCAAATGCCAGTTTCACAAGCGATACCATGCCGGAATGGGATTTTTATACGGCGGTCGTAGAAAAAGCGGATATTTTCATGATGCTCGACGTCAATAATATCTATGTATCGAGTCGAAATGACGGATTTGATCCCAAAGAATATTATTCAAATCTTCCATTAAAGCGGGTGATTCAGATCCATCTGGCCGGTCATAGCGATTATGGACGCTACATCTTAGATACGCACGACTATCCGGTACGTGAAGAGGTTTGGGAAATTTATCGGGAAGTCTATTCGAAAACAAATGGCGTTTCAACTCTTCTCGAATGGGATGATCGATTTATTCCATTTGAAGAGACCTGGAAAGAGGCGCTCAAAGCTAAAATCTATCAAAAACAGTTTGCTCATGACAGAAGTTCCCGAATCACTATCTGAAATGCAAATTTGGTTTGCCAGGCAGATCACCTCCCCAATTAAAGAAAGCGATTCGGCGCATATCCCGCTTTATCCACCCGCCCTAATCGAGGAAATTCGCAATCGGATCTCTCCCGGCCTACATTTAACCAGTGAAGAGAGGATCGGCATCTATCAACAACAATATTGGTGGCGACTTTTCAATATCTGCCAAGAAATTTTCCCTAGCCTTGTCCGCTTTTTTAACTATGAGGATTTCAATGATCTTATCGCGGAGCCGTATCTATTGAAATATCCACCAAGCGGTTGGTTCCTTTCTGACCTTGGATCAAACCTGCCCAAATGGATTAGAGAATTCTATCGTAAAAGCGACGCCGCTTTGGTATTGGGGCTTGCATTGATCGATCTTGGGTATGAAAAACTGCTGTTTACGGAATTATTGCCCCCAATTAACCCTAATGCCATTTGTGAATGGGAAATGAAAACCTTGTTGCTGCAGCCTTATGTTCTTTTGTTTGAATTTGATGCGGATCTATTTTCTTTCCGATCCCACCTCATGGAACATCCACCTCAATATTTTCAAATAAACAACTTTCCTCCAATTGACAATAACGGCAAAAAAAGATACTTCGTTCTCTACCGAAGCCAGGAAACAAGCCTCTGCGAGGAGATCTCTGCAGAATTCTTTCACTTGCTGTCTCGATTCAAAAAAGGCACTACGCTGGCTGCACTGATGCCTTTTTTGAAAAAATGTAATCATGTCTTCGAATTATTTCAGATCATGGGGGCAAGAGGTTGGCTGACCTATTTATCCCAAGCCATATAATTCAACAACAGTCTCCATTCTATCTTTAAAGAAATTTTTTACATATTGCAAATTACATACAATCATGGTATCATATTGCCAAAATTAACTTTGATGGTTTTATGATTACACAAAACATTTTATCAGATTTCGTGGAGCAATGTGCATCTGTAAGAAAACAGACGGACAATTTTAATGTTCAGTTTCAGCAGTTTATGAACTCAAAAGGCGTTTGCGACTCAGCTGCTCTAGCTGATCAAATGACCCGAACGGAAAGTATAGCGAAGCAAATCAATGACGATATCGATAAAATACATACAATGTATGAAAACGATATTGACGATAGATGCTCATTTGGCCCACACACAGAAGAATATGCAACATGGAAGAATACAAGGACAAAAGTTCGATGGCTTTATAAATGGGCTGAAAAGCGCCGCAAAATCACAAGGGAAATGCGTGCCGGGCAACTACAATGTTTACAAGATTGTTTAGTCACCGACATAAAAAGGCATATCTAAAAAACTTCGATGCATGGCACAATCCTTTCCGTAAACCAAAAAATAACGGTATGCATCGAATCGCCTCTTTTAATAACATCCGAAGCGTCCTGCTCAGCTGCTCGAGAGAGATGGCACATAGAAGAACAATTCTTTCGGTTTCCTGTTCTTTCGCCAAAGGGATTTCAGGCATTGTTGAGATGATCAGCGGCGCCGGCACAATCGTTGCTTTCATTGCCACTTTTCAATTCCCCCTCTTGGGTGGCTGCTTTACATTGTCAAGTTTCTTTACCTTTCTCTCAGCTCATGAGATTCGCGTAATCGCTAAAAATGGAGAAGAACTTGTCGGAGGCTCGATCTTGTTGCGAGGGAAAGCTGCCTGGACCCCTGAACAATTTACACGCATTCTTCTTAAAGACACTCTCATTACCCATGATTTTTTTGGTTCTTTCATTACAAAGATCTTGGAATACACGCTTTAATACTATTTCTCGAAAACAGTCTATTTTTCTGTTTTCTTCCAAAGCCAATAATCGAAAGAGATCGCTTTTGGTCCAAAAACAAACACAAGCAGTGAAGCAAACAAGAAACTAAAAGGTTCTCGCTGGACAAAATTTTGCGGATCGGAAAAGATCTTGTGAAGCGCCTCGGTCTCAGCCGTCATAAACACAGCGATCATGATGCACATGAGAGGAATCGAGGCCAGTCTTGAAAAGAGACCGAGAAAAAGACACGCACCTCCAATTGTTTCGATCGATCCCACGAAGAATGCGCTAAACGTAGCAAAAGGGATTCCCAATGATTCAAAGTAGGCGATGGTTTTCTCTATATGAGTAAATTTGCCAATCCCTGTTACAAAAAAACTTCCGCCCCAAAAAAGGCGGATTGCCAATAATAGCGGTGATTGTAAAGAGTTACCGAAAGCAGCCAATTTGGAAAGGATGGATTGCATTAATGCTATCTATAATTAATTCGATTCATAACTGTCAAGATCAGTGATCAGTTGCAAAATTCTCTCTAATACCACTTGCGCTTCATACGGTGATTCACTTTTTAGAATCATTGTATGTAATTTTTCCCTTTCATCTAAAAAAAGATCCCCACTTTTAAAATCAGATTTTTTATTTGGATTCTTTCGAATGGTCTCTTCAAAATGATCGATTTGTTTGCGAATAAAGGCAAGTTCGACTTCCCGCGCTTCATCGCTAAGCCGTTCAATTTGGATTTGCAATTTTTTCTGTTCTTTTTCAGCAAGTTGCAGTTTTTTTTGCAAATAAGAAATTTTTTGCCTCTGTTTCGGTATCGTCAAGTCTTCCACATTTGGACATCTCAATCCACATGAGGCGAGCAAAAAAGTGAACATCCAGATTTTTGAATAGACTTGAATCACTTTGGGTATAACTGCCTATTGATCAATAAAATAACGAAATTCGGGATCGTTTTGCATCGATGCGAATTCTTCTTCCTGAAGAAGCGTAGCTAAATCAAAAGCTCCATGTTGCCGAGCTGTCTGCAGCCATCCTCCAGCAGGTTTTGCCTGTTTCAAAAATGCAAAGGCGCGAGCATTGCGAAGAGCTACTTCACAGGTTGGAGATGCCTGGTAACATTCACTTGAAAGCTCCGCAACAAGGGAATAATCTTTTTCGTTTGCAGCCAGTTTATGCAGGAGGCAGAGAGACTCGGCAGTTAAATGTTTTTTGACCGAAACTAAAAGATCGTAAGCCTGCCTGAATTTTCCTTCTTCATTTTCAAGGAATGCAAGATATTGGCGAGCAGCAGCAGCAAGAAGCCCGTCCCCCCCTTTTTTGCACACTTCTTCAAAAATTTCGCGCGCTTCGGTTTTTTTTCCTTCTTTCAACGCCGTTTCCCCTTCCATCAACAGTTTTCGATTTTCATCTTCCCGGTCGCTGAAAGTGGCAAAGCGGCTTTTTCTCCATGAATCAAAACTTTGAAAGGCGAAAAGCAAAAAAATCGCCCCGACAAGAATGGATTGCATGATGAAAAAACAGAAGGCAAGGATCGAGGCGATCACAGCTCCGCTTAAAAGAGCCGCTCGAAATCCGGAAACTCCAAAAGCCGCTTCTAAAACAATCCGCAAAAGTTGACCGCCATCAAGAGGTAAAACGGGTAAAAGATTAATAATCGTCCAAAAAAGATTGGCCATTTGCGTTGCCTGCAAAATGCCCACGATTTTTGGCCAGCCTGAAAGGTTGAATTGCAAAAGAATGCTGGCAAAGATAAATAAAAAAAATCCGAAAAGCGGACCATTGAAAGTGATTAAAAATTGCTGCCAAAAACGAAGCTTCGGACCTTCGAAAGAGGTCAAACCACCCAATGCGACAAGCTGAATTTGCGCTTTTTGTTTGAAAAAGACAGCGGTTAAGGCGTGTCCAAATTCATGGATCAGAACAGAGAAAAAAATAATCCCGACCCAAATCAACATCCCAATCAAGGTTTTGGAATAAAACCATCCGATAAACCCGGATAAAACCCAAAAAAAGGGATGGATAATGATAGGAATTTTTCCGCGGATCAGGATCATTTTCCGTGCGCCTGAATCGCTTGGCAGACAGCATGTCCCATTTCTGCCGGGCTTTTTGTAATATGCGCACCTGCTTCCTGAAATGCTGCATATTTTTGCTGCGCGGTCCCTTTGCCTCCAGAGATAATCGCTCCGGCGTGCCCCATTCTTTTATCGGGGGGCGCTGTAGCGCCCGCAATGAATACGGCAACCGGTTTTTTACTATGCCGCGCTATCCATGCCGCCGCCTGCTCTTCCGCATCTCCTCCAATCTCGCCAATCAAAAGAACCGCTTTTGTTTCCGGATCGTCTTCGAATGCTTTTAATACGTCGATAAAATGGGTCCCATTCAGCGGATCCCCTCCGATGCCAACGCAGCTGGATTGCCCAAGCCCAAGTTGGCTCGTCTGCCAAACAGCTTCATAGGTCAAAGTCCCAGATCTTGAAACGATCCCAATCGATCCTTTTTTATGGATATATCCAGGCATGATCCCAATTTTACACTCTCCGGGAGTAATAATCCCAGGACAATTTGGGCCGATTAAACGGGAATGTTTTGATGCGCTCATCACCCGTTTAACCTCCAGCATGTCGCGGATCGGAATTCCTTCCGTAATGCAAATGATGAGAGGAATCTTCGCGTCTTCCGCCTCCAAAATCGCATCCGCGCAATAAGGAGCCGGAACAAAAATCAATGTCGCATCCGGGCGGATCGCTTCGCTTGCTTCTGCAACCGTATCAAAAACAGGAACGCCAAGAATCTGACTTCCCCCCTTCCCTGGAGTAACACCTCCTTCGAGACGGGTCCCATATTCCCTGCATTGCTCTGCGTGAAATCGGCCCGCTTGCCCTGTAATGCCTTGCACAATGATTTTCGTCTTTTTATTGACCCATATCGCCATACATCACCGTTCTAAAGATTCCACTGCAAGTTTCGCTGCGCTTTGCAAATCTTCCGCTGTTACTATTTTTAAATGGCTTTCTTTAAATAGCCGTCTTCCTTCCTGCACGTTCGTCCCTTCAAGGCGGACAATAATTGGAATTTTTATATGTTGTGCTTTTGCAGCATGGATCACTCCCTCGGCAATTGTTGCGCAATTCATGATTCCGCCAAAAATATTGACCAAAATCGCCTTCACCTTAGAATCGGCAACAATGATCCGAAATCCTTCCGCTACTTTTTCTTTGGAAGCTCCTCCTCCCACATCAAGAAAATTCGCAGGAGAGCCGCCGCAAAGCTGAATGATATCCATTGTCGCCATGGCAAGTCCTGCCCCATTGACCATGCATCCAATATTGCCTTGCATTGCAATATAGGCGAGATCAAATTTTTTCGCAGCGGCTTCCTGGGGAGAGCTTTGAGTGGGATCATAGAAAGAAACAACTTCAGGTTGCCGGAATAATGCATTGTCATCAATGCCGAGCTTTGCATCGATTGCAAAAATGGCTCCCTGCTCCGTTTTTACGAGAGGATTAATCTCCAAAAGAGAAGCGTCCATCTCGATGAAACATTTCGCAAGCCCTTTTGCAATTTGCGCACCTGTTTTCGCATCTTCCCCGCTCCAATTCATGAATTTGCAAAGCCTTAGAATTTGGTAAGGGCGCAGTTTCCCATCAAAGCCGAATGGCATTTTTAAAATCTTTTCAGGCGCTTTATGGGCGATCTCTTCAATTTCCATTCCTCCTTCGGGAGACGCGATGAGAAGCGGCGTAGCTAAATCGCGATCGATCACAGCTCCAATATAATATTCCTTTGCGATATCTACCGGTCTGGAAATCAAAACAACATGGGCAACGACCCCATCCGGCCCGGTTTGCTGATTCACCATTTTCATTCCAATCAACTCTTGAGCAATTTGGGCGATTTCTGCGCGAGATTTTGCGAATTTGACTCCCCCCCCTTTTCCGCGTCCCCCGGCATGAACCTGAATTTTTAAAACCGCCTGGTTTAAATCCAGCTCATCCGCAATTTTTTTTGCTTCTTCTACCGTCGATGCGATTCCGAATTCTGGAATTGGAATGCCAAAACGCTTTAAGATTTTTTTCGCCTGAAATTCATGCAGGTTCATCCTTTCTCCGGAAATTCGGTTTTTGTTACAATATATCCTATGTTGAAATTTTTCAAAAAACTCATCTCTCCTTTTTCAAAAATAAAATCTCTTCTCGGACAAAAAATACGCGCTCTATTTTCCAATCCTCTCGACGAATCTATGTTTGAAGAGCTGGAAAAACTTTTTTATGAAGCTGATTTAGGCGCTTCAATGGCAGCGGCTCTTACTGACCTCGTCCGTCGCAGCGCAACAAAAAATCCCGATCCCGATTTTCTTTTGTCGGTTGTAAAAAATGAGTTGATGAAAGTATTTATAGCATCTCCTGTCATTACCCCCACTTCTTTCAGTAGACCTCATGTAATCTTGATTGTTGGCGTAAATGGATCTGGAAAAACGACCAGTCTCGCAAAACTGGCCCATTATTTTCAATCCGCGGGAAAAAGCGTGCTGATTGGAGCGGGAGATACATTTCGCGCCGCTGCAATCGAACAATTGGAAACTTGGGGAAAACGGCTCGGATCTATTGTCGTAAAGTCAAACCCGCATGCAGACCCATCAGCGATCGCTTTTGATGCAATTGCCTCTGCAAAAGCAAAAAAAATCGATATTGTCTTGATTGACACCGCAGGCCGTCTGCAAACCAAGACCGCCCTCATGCAAGAGCTTGCGAAAATCCGCCGTGTTTGCCAAAAACAAATCCCCGACGCCCCTCATGAAACTTTACTGGTCCTGGATGCCGCAATTGGACAGAACGCCCTGGATGCCGCTCGTGTTTTTCATGAATTTACCCCTATCACAGGGATTGTCTTGGCGAAATTGGATGGTTCTGCGAAAGGGGGAGTTGCTGTCGCGATTCAAAAAGAGCTGAATCTCCCCATTCAATGGGTGGGTTTAGGAGAGAATATGGATGATCTGGCTCCTTTTGATCCCGAAAATTATATCAATGCGCTGCTTGGCTT
>DATIHO010000131.1:0-5691 GCA_035480615.1 Chlamydiales bacterium
ATCCTGACCCGTCCGCATGAACGATTATTTCGGGATGACAATTCTGAAATAGTAATTTTTGAGCAGCGGCATGCCCTGCTTCATGGATGAGGGTTCCTGCATATGGACCACTAGTCGAGCACGCGAAACTTATGGGTCGCACCCAAGCATCGATAACCATTCGGGTTTTAACGTACTTAGTGAAAATATTCTGTAACTTCTTCTTTGTGCGGAGGTGATCGTAAAAAGATTTGGACGCCCCCAATAAAAAGCAGGCTTCAAAGAAAATACGCCGAGATGCATATGCTTTTATCATTTCAAGAGGATTATCTACGAAATAAGAAACAGCGGTTCCGATAGCAAGGGATGCTCCCAAGTCGACCAAATGTATATTACCCCCCAAAAACAAACCGAAAATCGGCCAAAATAATCCCCAAAATCGACGAAGCCGAAATCCGTTAACAGTCTCTTAGGTCCAATGATTGGTATAGCTAGTGAAAATGCGCTCTATTTGCTCGAATTTGTAGATCGGCGGGGATTAGAACGGGAGATCGAAAAACTCCGAGAAAAAATGGGCTCGGCAATTGTTCCTGGGAAAACAGTCATGCATTTATCGGCCTGAGGCTGAAAATTTTTTTCTGTAAATCGAGATGATAAGAATTAAGTTTGCGGCGAGTAGATAGATCTGAAAAGCCGAGTTTTCAATATTCCAGGTAGGGATCGAAGGGATTACTAAAAGAACGGCAATGAGGTTGATCATATAAGTAAGGCCTGTTTCTGTTTTGGGGTACTTCCAGGCCTTAACGAAAGTAGGAAGCGCTGCGAAGCCATCTCCTATTACAGCAAAGAGAATGCCTATTTTTGGTGAGTCTAAAATAAACCAAACGGCAATGGCCAATAGAGCACATGCACCACAGAACCAATCGAAAAGAGTCAAACGCCAATAGCTTTTTTGGTTCCAGAAAGAAGTTAGAAAAATAATGAGGGGAAGAAAGCCAGCCAGGAGAACTCGAATGGTTGCCCAGATATCAGCATTTGCTTGGAAAGCAGCCGCAGTCCCAATTAAAGGAAATAAAGCCCAAAGCAGCCAAGAGACTCGATTGGGCTTGGTCTTCCCTTTTAAAGTATCTCGAATATAAGCACTTGCAGCAACAACGGTCAGTAATGCACTGAAGAGGACCAAAAGATGGGCAAAATTCATGCAGTTGAAATCCCATTTTTAGCTACCAAGTTTCGTCTCTACTTTTCATTGATTAAGTCAACCTCTACTGAATTGACTTCCAGAAAATTGGATTTGCTCACTACTTTGCGACCGCTTTTTTCCGTCGGGAGCTAGTAATTTCAACTGTACGATTTTTCCGTACAGTTGAATAAACCCTTCATTTTCAGAAATTTGTGTTTTTAAATCAGACCAATATCGCCGAGGATTAGAGCTTTCTGTCAAGATTGTTACGACGTCGATAATCGAACAATACCATTCGCCTCGATGGATGGCCTTTCGAATTTGTTTCCCCTTGAAGATCGCTATTTTTGAGGATTGTTGCTCAAGTTCATTTTCCATACAACCCTACTGAACCCGTTTAAAACGGGGTTGTGGCAGCCCATTGATCACGATGTTTTCTGAAAACATTTTCAGTGGCCGTACCCACACATCATGAGTTCCGTATAGGGCTTGGTATATGATGGTTTCTTCCAAGGTTTCACTATTGCGTCCAACGGATAAAACCTTATATCGCTTTCCTTTGTAATGCTCATAAATTTCTCCCTCCAGAATAGCTTTTGCTTCAGAGGAAAAGGGTTTGAGCTCTTCATTTTGTGGTGGGTTGGGTGGATTGTAGTAACATGGATAAATAAAAATTATAACCTTCTCAGCGAAAAAGAAAAGCGAAAAGTTAGATTTTTTGGCTTTAGCGCGCATACATCTCGATGTCGAAAACTTTCTGAAATTCCAGGTTGTTATAGAGCCTTTCAGCCGCAGGAGAACTGAGAAGTACAAGCTGTCTCAAATGGAGTGCATTTGCCCTGTGCATGAGAAACTCCATCATCGCTCGCCCATATCCCTTTTTCTGCTGCTTTGGCAGCACAGCTATATTGAAAATGCCTCCTATGTTGCCGTTCGAGAAAAGGATGCCTACAGCGACTGGTTCGTCATTTACAAAAAGCAAATAATTTTCAGAGTCGAAAGTTTTGAGGATATTGGCGTATCTTTGCTTCGTCGTTTCATCAAAATGAAAAACAGCGCTCGTGATCTGATTAAACATGTCCATATCTTTTTTGGCTGAGCGAATGTCACATTTTGGAGCTATCATAGGTTGCACAGGCCAAGCCATTAACGGACATGTAATGAGGGGGGCAAAACCTTTCCCTTTTAAAATTTCAACGAGTCCATCAGCACGATTTCCTGGATGTACCCAAAACGAAACTGGATTTCCGAAGGGAACTTTTTCAATGAGTGTCTCGATCTTTGCATCCACATCCTTACAAGATAAGTGCATAACGACATTGAAGAGAGGGTGTGGGATATCTGAAAACCACGCGAAAGCTTGCTCGCTTTTCTCAGCTGCCGGGCGCATCGCATCGTAACAATTTTCTAGGTGCTTTAAAGTCTCAAACTGATTCATTGGGCTCTCCGAATGTGCGTAATTTATATAAAGTGTGATTGCGAAAAGTGAAAGGATTTTCATCTTCGTACTCCTGTTAAAACTAGCGATTGTAAGAAATATCGAGAGATAACCGTTACCGTAGTAATTACGGTATGAGCTTAAAGCAAACCCAATTCTTCAAAGTCCTTGCCGAGGGAGAAAATTTCTTGCTTAGAGGTGCAGCAAAGTTTGTTTTTGATATTTTCAAAATAGAACTCAATAGTCCTATGGGACAACTTCAAAAGGTTCGCAGTCTCCTTGGCAGATTTTCCCTTAAGAAGCAACTTGATGCATTGCCGTTCCCTTTGGGATAAAAGCCCAATCTTAATTATTTCCGGCTCTTTGCCTAAATCTTTGAGATAATTTAAAATTTCCTCTGAATGAATGTCTGGTCGTATTAATTGATTAGAGTAAAAGTCATCTCCTTTAAGATGCGGCAGAGTATCTGCTTCTTCTTCCATCTGAAGAAGAATTGGTTTCAGTTCTTTCTTAAAGTACCCGGCAAAGGACCTCAGCATCCAAGGATGATTCAAATAAAGCTTGTCTAAAGCACAGTTTGCCTTGTTTCCTGAAAAGCCGAAGAATTCCACAGAAGAATCTGTGTTTTTCTGGATAAGGATTATCCCTTGATCTAAGTTGAATATTTCCTTTCCATCTTTGAGGATTCTTTGTTTATATTCCTCAGAGCCATGGTTTTCGATGAAACAAAATCCCGATTCGTAGAGATCTGGATGCCTTAAGTAGGGGTCTTCGAGGTAAAACTTTTCTTCAACATAGTGTTCAGCCCAATCAGGTCGGTCTACTAAGACCGTATATTTGCCAGTTTTATCGATGCGGTGATATGTAAAATACTGAATTTGAAACCGATCGCGAAGAGGACGGCTAACTGCCCTGATCTTGTCAGAGTGTTTTATAATGTATTTTTGAACAATTTCTTTCCAGTTCAGCATCAAGTTCTAGAATGGTTGCGCTCTGTTACTTATCTTATACCACTTAGTATTAGACTGCGATCTCTTTTGTAGAGGCTTCTCCCAGCATGGAAAAAATAAGTTCGAGATCAGTCATGTGGTCTCTAAGATTTTCCTGTTTCAATCCCTTGTGCTTTTTATAATCCGACGGAGTCATTCCGAATGTGGCTTTGGAAATTTCGGCTGTAAGAATCGCATAATCTCTCTCTTGCTCAATCCCTCTTTTTTCCCATTCAGCAGTTAATTCTTCTCGAATGGCAATGCCGCGCATCCGTTTTTCAATCCAGTCATCGGGGTAGCCTTTGGCTTTGTATAGGGCACGCGTCCGCTCGGTTGCTAGCTCTGGGTTCTCAATTTCCTGGATTCGCTCGTAACCCACCTTGGCGAGCCAGAGCTTGAAGGGCTCAGCTTTAGGAGAAGGGATGGATTGGATGATCCGAAATATTCCTTCTGTATTTGCACAGTTCAGTCTTTGCTTGCCGCCTGAAGTATTAATTGGAAGGGGGGTGACAATTTGTCCCCACCCTTCGGAAAGGGCGGAGTCTCTCTCTCTCATTTTTTTGATGTAATCAGTGGAATTAGATGTATCTGTTAGAATTTCAACAACATCTTTAACAACAAACCACTACTCTCCATTGTGGAGCACGCGCCGGACCTGTTTGTCCTCGAAAACGACCAATTTGCCAGTTGCAGGATCAATGGATTTATTTTGCGATTTTAGATTCATAATCACCTCTTTAAGGGGCCTACGATACTCTCTTTGCTGCCGAATTGCAAGAATCTCTTAGCGAGTTGCAAAAAAGTTGCAATCGGAGACAAAACATGGCAATACAGAACCTGTTTTGACGACAAGACAGAAGTCTGTAGTGGATTGACTCTGTTGTTATTCGGTATCGTTAGGTAAGGTCACAGATGAAAGCAAAACGCATTCGTAATGCGAAGGTGATCGGTTTGATTCAGACATCAGGTTTTGCAATGCCTTGAATGCGGGGCATGGTAAAATGAATATGATTATCTTTATCAAGCATTGTTGGTTCTAGTTCAACCATTCGAGACGCTAGATCGGAAAAGAATGGATAACTTAAAGCAAAAGGGATCTGCCAATTAGCAGTGACCGTCCCGATCATCCAAGCTATAAAATCTTCTAAATCATTAAAGAGATTGTCCTGATCGATGATTTTAAGCGACTCTAATGTGTACCCTGCTTCTTTTAGAAAAAACGCAGCGCCTTCAAGAGTTCTCATAATCGGCCCCTTTTTAGAATGATTCCAGGGCGCAGACAAGCCATATTTTGCGAACATTTCGTTTGCAGCTTGAAAAAAAACATTGTTTTTTCCTGTGGGCGTGACGAAAAGGAGCCTACCTGAGGATTTAAGGCGAGATTTTAAATTTAAAAGAACTTTTTCTGGTTCAGAAATCAAGTGAAAAACATTGAATGCGCATATCAAATCAAATTCTTTGCTTCCCTGAACATCACAAAATACCAAAGATTCACTTTTTTTAAATGTTAAGTTTGAGAAACGTTCGCTGGGGAAATGACGATGGGCCAGGTGTAGCATATTGTTAGAAATGTCTACGCCCAATACGGAACCATTTTTCACAATCTTTGCAAGATCGGCTGAAATGCGTCCATCCCCACAACCAAAATCAAGAATTTTCTCATTTCCCAAAAATGTGATTTGGTTCAGTAACTCCCATGACCATTTTTGTTGGAGTTCAGAATGATGGAAATATATTTCGGCAAGAGTCTCTGAATTCCAACCTTGATTTAGGTCATTGAGTGTGAATGAAACAATATTTGCCATTAAAGAAGCATGAGAGAAATTGATCAACAATACTAAGAATAGTTGCTTAAAGCAATTCATACAAATGGATAAAGACCCTTTTGATTATATTGGGTCAAACAATCACTTAAGATTTGCACTGCTTCATCCAATTGATCTTCTTGACTGCCTGGCAGCTAGGAGGCCTGCAAAGTCAGCAATTCATTATAACCACCGAGACTGATACCACAGAGGCGAGGGAAGCCCTCGCGCTCCCAAAAATTGCCGCGCTTCGCAGACTCTGTGGTGTCTATCTCTGTGGTGGACCGACTTTGCAGG
>DATIHO010000132.1:0-23278 GCA_035480615.1 Chlamydiales bacterium
CTCGTTTCCCAGTAAGGAAAACGTTTTTGTCCGGAGCCTTTAGAAATTCGAATAGGATCTGGTTGTAAAAGGTTGATCAGATACAATTCGCAGCTTTCGCTTGTTTCCGTGTTGTAGACGAGATGATTGTTATCCGGCGCCCAAACCGGATTTTCTTTTGTTTTTGGCCCAGTTGTAAGTTGTCTTTCCTCCTGTGTTTCGAAATCGTAAATCCAAATTTGACGAACCCCATCTGTTTTGGCTGCATAGGCGAGTTTTTTTCCATCGGGAGACCAGGCAGGACAGGTGTTTTCCCGGTTTTTAATCGTTAAGAGCAGGGGTTTGGGCCGTTTTGTGTCGGTTTTCCCCGGGATATCCAATACGTAAATACGGGGCGGCCCATCTTTGTCCGAAACGAAAGCGAGTTTTTTCCCATCAGGGCTAAAGGTGGGCGAAGCTTGCGTGGCCCTTGGGGAGGAATAGAGTTGGCGGGCTTTCCCAATCGCCTCCCTTTTTGCATCCAGATTCTGTATAAACAGATCTGGCCGCCCAGCCGCATCCGAAATGAAAGCGATTTGGTTTCCATTTTGCGAGATAGCTGGAAGGGTGTGATTGCCTCGCAAAACAATAGCCGGCTTGCCTTGCGGGCGCGAAAGGCAGGAGCGAAAAATTTTCGATTGGCCTTCATCGTTGAAAACATAGATGAATTCGAGATCAGTCTCCTGTTTAGGTAAAAAAACGGGAGATAGACAATATCCGTTTTCGGAGGTCAGCTTTCTTGCATTGGCTCCATCTGAATCGCAAATCCAAATTTCAGATACCCACCGAAGTCCATTTGTCCATTTATTAGGCTCTCTTTGCGCGTAAAGAATGCGAAGCGAAGCGATCCCTTCGACGCCGAATAAATCTTTTTGAATGACGTCCGCAAGGCGATGAATCATTCGGCGATCCGTTTCCAATTTTCCTGAAAGGGCGATGAGGGGATAACTTTTTGAGGTCTCTTTCTCAATATCGAAAATCGTTACGCTCAATTGTTGTAAGTGTACTTCAATGGTAAGCACATACGCGAATCGTTCACGGCTCCACAATTCCAACTTGAAATTGGTTCGCAAATCGGACCAATCGAACGTATCTTCAAGCTCTTGCACGATTTGTGCAATATTTGCAAAACCTGAAGTGTTGAGATCGAATTCTAACACTCCTCTTAATTCCTCAAAATAACGCCAATCCCATTCTTGCGGGTCAGTATGAACTCGAGAAATGTAAAGCGGCTTTACATGAGATCGGGTGGTCAGGCTGACCTCAAGATTCTCGCTATAGAGAAAAGAGATGAAAAAAATGCTAACGATTTTCCACATTGTAAAAAGTGATTGTAAAATCCAATGGAGATGAGGCCATCCCGTATTCATTAAAACACGGAAAGGTCAGCTCTTGCAATCGCTTTTTGAGAAATTCCCCATTTTTATTGCTTTGGGTTTTTAAAATTTCGCAATAGAACACCGATCCTTTCTCATTGATTTTGATTTTTACAATGACTTCTCCAAATTCTGGAAGTTCGAGTTGATTTTGCAAAATGGTTAATATCATTTCTTTGTATCGAAATTGCTGATCTGACTTTTCCATCTTGGCGATTTCAATGGATTGCGGCAATGAAATCTCCACTTGGCGAGCCATCTGTGTTGGAGCCGCAATGGTTTCCAGGCTTTCGGAAATTTGCTGCAAAAGGTGATTGTCGATTTTATGGGTGCGCTCTTTAGTACATTCTGGAGTGCATTTTGGGGAGTTTTTTTTCCGTGGCAGCGCCTCTGCCTGTTTGTGCTTTGGCGCGGTCGTAGATAGAGGAGCCTTTGTCTGTTTTGGTTTTGAAACAGTCGTAGGCGCGGGCGGCGATGCTTTTTTTTCGGCGAAAGTTCTGATGGAGATAGGGTGTTTGATGGTTTCAAAGCGAATCGCGTCGTTTTTCATCCAGAGAAAAAAAATGATTGCCAAATGTGCAGTCATTACAAAAAACCCGATTTGAGAAAATCGGGAAAGGGAGAAAAACCGGAGGATTACATGCTTCACGCTAGTCTCACCGGGCGGGCGCGAGGATGAGATCCGCCTGCTCAAAGCCACAAGTTTCAAGGATGTTTTTTACTTGGCAATAGGTTTCGAAATGGCAACGGGCATCTGGAATCATTTTTGGGATCGCATGGGGCTGCCGTTTTTTTTCCAACAAAAGATATTTTTCGAGATCTGATAAACTCATCTTTTGGTTTTGCAGCCAAATGGAATTATCCGATCGGATATAAATGATAAATGGGCTATTTTGCGCGGAGACAGATATTGTTTGATTCGTTTGCCTGCCTGGAGCCAAATCGATGGAATCGATTTCCAGTAAAGGGGCAATCAACATAAAGCTGATTAACATGACAAATACGACATCAATGAGCGGCGTGAGGTTGATGAGCGGTTCGCCGGGGATTTCTTCAAGTGTTTGGACAATCCGTTTTCGCATGTTGAGGTTTTCTATAATGGAGTTGCAATGCAGTTAATAGATGATGGGAAAAATCTTCCAGCTCGCGTCTGGTTTCGTTCCCTAAATTTTTTAAATAATTGTACCCTACTAAAGCTGGAATGGCAACGAGCAGGCCGACAACGGTAGTGGTCAGGGCGAGAGATAAACCTGAGAGCATGGAAGCGTTATTGGCAGACGCCAGTCCTTGTCCCTGAAAATCGGAAAATGTTACAAGAATGCCCCATACTGTGCCAAGCAAGCCTAAAAATGGACCCAGCGTTACGATCGTCGACAAAATAAACAGGTTTTTTTCCAGTTTTTTTGCTTGAGAAGTCATGGCCGCGTACATTCTGGATTCGATCAGGCCCATATCTTCTTCAGATAAAAAACTGTTTTCTTCCGGACAATAAAATTGATTTCTGCTGATGATTTGTAAAGCATGCTGTTTTAAAATTTTATACACTTCAAAAAAAGGATGGGGCACCTCCAAAAGCCTCCTTTTCAAAGGACGCAAGAATTGCAATCCCAGCGGATCTTTTTCGGAGAATTGTTGCATAAAATCTCGAGAAAGGCGCTTAAGCTGAAAAAAAATCCAGATCTTATGGATCAACACCCACCATGAGATGGCCGATAATAAAAACAACCCTAAAAATACTCCTTTCCCAAACCAGTCTGATTGGACGTAGGAAGAGACAAAAGGATTTCTGGACGCTAAAACCATATATTTGCTTTGAATCGTCCCTTTAAAATATTCTAAAGGAACCTGAAGGTCAAGTTTTGTTGTTCGATTCCCACGCCCATCTCACCTGTTTGGAAGTGCTGCCCCATTTGGACGCGATGATCCAACGGGCACAAAACGGGCGGATTTCCCATATTTTAAACATTTGCACGGATCTTGCATCTTTAAGCCAGGGCTTACGCTTAACCTCACGGCATCCTTTTATTCAAAATGCCGCTGCCACGCCTCCCCACGATGTTGAATCGGATGGGGAAGAGGCTTTTCTCCATTTTGAAGCCGCCGCGCGTGCAAACTCGCTGCGAGCGATTGGAGAAACCGGCCTTGATTACCATTACACCCATTCCTCCAAAAATTGTCAGCGACACTTTCTGAAACGATACCTGCGTCTTGCCATGGATATCGATCTTCCTGTGATCTTTCACTGCCGGGAAGCTTTTGCCGATCTTTTTTCAATCGCTGACGAAGAATATCAAGGATCTGCAATTCTCCACTGCTTTACTGGAACTTGTCAGGAAGCCGAATCCGTTTTGCAAAGAGGCTGGTATCTTTCCTTAAGTGGAATTGTCACATTTAAAAAAAGCGAAGCGCTGCGCGATGTGGCAAAAATGGTGCCTCTTTCCCAACTGCTCATTGAAACAGACACCCCTTTCCTCGCTCCTCAAAGCCGCCGCGGACAGCCGAACGAACCCGCGTTTCTTTCAGAAATTGCTCAATGTATTGCAACGGTCAAAGGGCTCTCTATGGAAGAAGTTGCGCATGCTTCGACTGAAAATGCAAAACAGGTTTTTCGCTTCACTTAAAAATCATTGAAATGTACAATCTTGGGAAATACTTATGTCTGATCCTACGCAAAAGAAAAAACAAAAAATCCAATCCAAGTGGACTCGCACTACTGTTTTAATTCGCGATGATCATTTGGAGAAATTCAAGGTATTGGCTTGGTGGGAAAGGACGACGATCAAAGAGCTGTTCGAGGATATGATTGAAAAATACCTGTCATCAAAAGATCATATCGATAGTCTCATCAATGCCAGAGAAAAAAAATTGGAATCAGGAATTGTTGCCGAAGACTCCTAGCGGACCGAAAACAAAGAAGATCAGATAAAGAAGGAGCGTGGGTCCGAGCGCCATTAAAAAGAGTCGTAAGAATTTAATGCCTCCTGAAAAATGTTTCTGCAAAATCGAGTAGCCGGCAGGATTGGGCGCATTCGCGATGACAGTCAATCCACCTCCTGCGATAACGCCTGTAAATAGAGCGTATTTCATCGCATCGCTCCAATTTGGGATCAAAGTGCTGAGATAGGAAATGGCTACATTGTCATTAAATCCGGTTAACAGGATGGCTACTCCCATTACGGAGAGAGCATTTAGGCCTTGAAAGAGTTGGATCACCCACCACGCTTGCAGGCCGCTATGAATCACAAGTCCCGCAAGGAAAAGTCCTACCAACATTGGCTGTACAAGCCGAATTGCATATTGATGGGGTCTTGTCGCTTGATGAAATCCAATAAAAAAAAGATAACTGGCAATAAAAATTGCGGTGTAATGAGCAACAATTACGATCCAGACAATGAATAGAATATGCGTAATCGTTACCCATTTTGGAATCGGCATTTCTTTTTCTTTCAAAGAATGGAGTAGATGCGCGCTTGCGAGGTGTCTTTTTTTTTGATTGAGCGCTTTGAATTCTTTTCTAAAAAAAAGCCAATAAATGAGGTTGGAAAGGACAATCCCCCAAATCGCTTTCCATCCAAAAATCAAAAACATATCGATAGACGTCCAATGCCAACAATGCGCTAATACTAAAACGGCAGGGGAAGCAAAGTCGGTAAGAATTCCTCCCACTGAAATATTGACAAAAAGGAGTGCGATTGTTGCGTACGCCAAATTTTCGCTTGGATGGAACTCATAAAATTGACGGGAAAGAAGAAGAGCGCAGAGGGTCATCGCTCCCACTTCCGTAATGAACGAGCCTAAAAGAGGGCCCACTGTCAAAAGTGCAAACCACCAGGCGGCAAGCGAGCTTCCAAGACATTTTGCACACCCTTGGATAATGGTTTCGGCAATTTGAACAATGGGACGGGTTGCAGTCAGCGAAAGGATAATAGCGACAAATAACGGTTCTGTATAATCGCGGGTATTAATGTACTCAAGGCCCATTTTCCAGCCATAAAAAAAAATCATCGAAACAACTAGAGGAATGGCCCAAAAAGCAAAAATGACTTCGATTTCAGATAAAAAATAAAAAAAGTGGACAAGAAGGCTTTTTTCCCATTTTTTTCCGCGTCTTTTCGGCGCTTGCGATGCTTCAAAAGAGCGGGCCCAGGCGCGGACCCGATTTGCTGAAAGGGTGTGGATAATGGCTAAAATAAACAATACAAGCGAGATGACATGAAAAGAGACGAATTCAAAAGATTCGAGTTGTAAGATTACAGGGTGTTTGAGGCAATCGAATCGTTGGGGTTGTTTGGCAATTTGAGCAAAAAGAAAGATCATCGCATCCACGTTGCTTCATAAGAGATGGCAAAATGGGACATTCAAGTCAATACAGATGCTCTATATGCTTGCTGAGGATGAGCTGGCTTATCGGGGTATTGATAAGCCAATTTACCCGCTCTGATCATCTTTGAAAGAAAATTGATTCGCAGATATTGGGGGTCTCTATCTAAAATTTTACCTATCTGAACAGGCTGTAAAGGCCCTAAAGAACAAAGCTTTATAATGATCTCCTCAACCTTGTCCTTTGGTGAGCGCTTTTTCAAATGAATGATCCTATTCTTCAGATCATCTGGCAGATCTGGGAACCCCTTAGGTATCGCATACAACCCCTTATGTAAGGGGTTCGCACAGGAAGGGAATTCTTCAGAAGAACCGCTTATATAAGGGGTTGACCTGCCTTGTGCTATTATTTGATGAACTGGCTGATAATAGGTTTCACTTCCGCTTCCTTTCATTGTAAGGAATCCCAGATCTCGAAGATGCCTAAGTGCATTGCTAGCCGCTAGGGTATGAGTTCCGTTGATCTGTCTGTAATCCTGGTTAGTGATAGCACCTACTTCGCGAGCCAAGACTAGAGCTCTCATATCAGCTTCTGACAATTTCATTGAATGGAATTGGGATAGCCATTTCAGATTGCTCTCATCTAACAGATGATGGGGCAACAACAGTAAATTGAATTTATTCCCATCGCGATCTGTCTCAATCAATGGAGGTGTGGACAACCCAGCCTCATCCATCAACTTTTTCATAGTGGTTATGCCTGTTCCTTTTGTTTCCGCAAATTTGAGATCATGAAATACGGCAGCAATTTTAGGGTTTCTGGTCAGAGAACCTGATAGTCCCAGCTCATCGAATGGTTTAAGAGAATACCCAGAATTGTGAAATTCTATTCGATTGGAATACCGAATGATTTGAACAGCCTGCTCAATACGATAGTCCCTGTGCATCAGCGCATTAGCAAGAGCCTCTCGAATTACATCCCTTGGAACGGATGGCACATCACTCCGCTGAAGATCGCCTGTTTTCAATTGGAAACGAGTAGGCAGATCGCTCATGATTTGTGCGTGTAGACGTGTAATCACCGTCACAAGCGCTTCTCGGTATTCTACTGAGTGATATCTAGCCAATGGACTTTTAACCCATTCCGTTCCCTCTATTAAGATGTAATCAATCCGAGCCGCCATTGGCATCGTTCTTCGCAGTGCAGTCTTAGAACCGAAAAGCAGCAATCCTCCAACGGTAGGCACAACTCTTTCCCCGAGCCTCCTTGCATGTCCCAAAGAAATCAATAGCTCGCGGTCATTGAGCGCCAATTCAGCAGCAGTAGGATCGATGAGCGCTCGCAACTTGCGATAATCCGCTAGAGCATCTGGAGCAATGTCTTCCCAAGAAACTTCAGGAAAAACCTCAGTCTCATACGATCGCTGCCTTCTTAACTGGTAAAGAAGATCTAGATCTTCAGAAGTACATCGCTGATCAGAAGATCCGATGCGTCGAAACGCTCCCCTTTCTTCGCCATACTTCTTAATGAAAACTGGCTTTTCTCTACAAAAGGACTCAGCAATGAAGGCGATAATCAAGGATTTTCCACTAACAGATTCAACTTTTATCTCGGGGCGGATCTGAAAGTTAAAGGCACTAGCAGCTAGAGTTGCTAGCTCACATTGGATTTTATCGGGATTTTCTACTCCTACAACATTGTAACGAGTAGAAGAATCTTGGTCATTTTTCTTGAGACCCAATACAAGATATCCCCCACCCAAATCAGGTTCATTAGAAAACGCCGAAATCGTTTCGAGTGCACTATTACCAAGAGTAGATTTTGACTCTTTTGCCTCAATGCGCTGACACTCATCACAACTTTGCAGTCGTTCAAGCAACTGCTGAAGACTAAGCTCCACCCACTTCCTCTCAATCTGATTTGGCTTCAACGAGTCTACGATAGTATTTTGATTTTTCCTACAGGAACTTTGAAATCACAAATTGGCTAGCTGCTGGCTTTCTTCTCGTTTCATCCAGGTTATTAGTGCGCATAATTGTAGCGTTCCCAATAAAGCGTGGGATAGAGGGCTTTTCCGGTCGCGGCCCTGCCTCCACAATCGCGAAGCCAGGCTGACATGGAATAACCGACGCGAGTGCGGCTTGTTTGGTTCATGAAAATATCTAGAGGCAACGTGATGGAAAATCCTTTGTCATAATAACGATCCCCGTTCACAACATCATTCGCGTTGGTGAAGGTACACCAAAGGCCAACCCGCAGCCCGCTTTGAAAGGTTCTGCCCCCTTCCAAACGGATCCCTTTATCCCGCGCGAGAAATTGACCCGCACTGATTTTGAAATCCATATTGAATGGAAGGTATTGATAATAAAAATCGACAAAATATTGCAGACCTATAAAAGGAAAATGCTTGAGTCCTTTTTGTGTTATTTTTCTAATTTTCCTTTGAAATCCCATGCCATAATATTCCCGCTTCAACAAAGTGGCCGCATCAAAACCAATTGCCCAATTCACATTCACTGGAAAATAAAGATTTTCCAGTCCGACCCCTGCATAGGCCGTTTCAAAATATCCCAGGGAAAAACGGGAAAACCAACCTGTTCCCCAGTTGACGCTTTTTTGCAAAAACGTTTGATCGAGATGAAAGGAGCTGGATTGATTATATAACATGCTGTCTGTACGGACATTGATCATTCGGGAAGGGTTTAAAAAATCGACGCTTTGAAGATCCTGAGTACTGGCCAATGCTGTATAGCTGCCATAAATCGAATAATAAATTTGATTAAAAAGATACCCTTCGGACCCTAAACAAAAACCCGCTTCATATTTGAATTTTCCTCTGGAACTTCCAAAAAAAGTCCGCGTCCATGGCCGAAATGTCAGCATCCAGATCCTTTTGCGCCTTTTGTAAAGCAAGGCGGTATCGAAAGTGCTGGGAGTAGAAGAGGTTTCTTGAAGCGGTGAGAGAACAGCGAACTCCCCATCTCCCATTTTGCCGTCGCTATAACGTTTCAAATCCTGCAGGCGGAATCGATATTCATGGCCGGCAACTCCATCTGCCTCGATGACTACGGTAAGATTCGAAATATTGGAAGGGGTAATGGATGCAAGAATATATTCAATTCTTCTTCGGACTTCCTCTTCTTCGCGATAGCGGACATTGACCACTTTCATCCATAAAGAGTCCTTGGATCCGGGAATGAAATAAAGGTCATAGAGATCAAATCCCTGCTCTTTAAAAGTAAAGGCGAATTCCTGAGCCAATTCCTGGCGCGTTCGCAGTAGACCGAGAGGTTCTGTATTACGAGGCGCTGTATAGATATCGGTATCGAAGATTTTCGGAAACAGTCCGCTGGAAGATCCGATATCATAATTGAGGCACAAGCTCGCCGCCCAATCAGTGCCGCGAAGAGTGCTTCCCGAAAGGCGAATGAGATCCCAGAGCTTCAGCTGAAATCCCGCATTCACACGGCTCTTGACTTCTCTTCCTTTAGGGTGCTCGCTCCAATGATGGCGGTAATGATTCGCATCATATTCCGCAGCAAAAGTAAGATCTTTTAAAAAATGGGAGCTATGACGCCAGGGAGTCCAGGCGATTCCTCCAAAACATCCCTGGATTCGCCCGTTGCCCCAGCCCAAAGTAGCTTCAAGATTAGCGTCTAAAAATTCTTTTGTTGCAGCCATATAAAAAGATCTAAATCTCTGACTTCCAAAAAAATCGTTCCATCCAATTGCAAAGCAGGGCAACAAAGGGAATCCGTCTGTCCGTTTCAGTAAAACAAATTTTATATTCGCCGCCCTTTCAGCATAATCCCCAAATCCCAAATGACCAAAGCTTCCGTCCAATAATTTTCTATAGATCCAATAATTTCCGGTCGTTTCAATATGATCGAAAAAATTAAAGGCCAAACTCCAAATGTTATAGGGGGCAACATAGGAATACCCGAACCCGAGAATTCCCGCTTTATAGGTGCGCGCCGAGGGCATCGTAAAATACCCTCCTTGCAATTGATAATTGATCATGAGAGGAAGGGAATCTTTTAATTTTTGATCGATGAGTTCGACGGTTTTAAGATCTTTAAACAGTTGACAGGCAGGATTTTCGAAATTCGCATTTTCAGCGCCTAACAGTAAAATCGGTAGAAAAAATAATAGGAATTTATGCACGTTCGTTGATCATACAGCCCTCTGAACCTATTCTTCAATATTCGCGGTCTTTCAAGAATCGATTTTCGGCGCTTTGAACCCGCCCAAAGGCCAACTGTTGAATAGATTGAAGATTATTTCTCTTTCGCCATATACTTCTTTGAACTAGACTTTGATCAATTGAAAGAATCGAATTTTGGAATTAACCGCATGGCCTATTTAAAGGACTTTCGAGAAAGACTGCAAAATAACGATTATCCCGGGTTTTTGAAAATATGGGAAGAATACTGCTATGGAGATCAGCCGGATGGGGTTGAAATGGCCGCTGTTCTTGAGAGCGTACAATCTTCCGAATTAGCGAAATCATTCGGGCTGCATGTGGAAAGAATTCTACCTCTTTGGAGAGAGTTAAAGAATCCTGAAGAAATTCATCGAACTCTTCGACTGATCCTTGATTTGCAGACAACGAATAGCGAAGAGCTTGCCGATCTGGCAACGGAATATTTAAAAACCAAATACGAAGGAGATCCTCTCCTGAATGAAAAGCTTCGGTTGGTCGGCCTGCGCAATCGAGAACGGTTTCAGTCGGCCATTCGCAACTTTGAACTTATTACCCATTTCAAAAAAGGGAATTTTGTTTTTCATACCGCCGGATGGGGAACGGGAGAAATCATAGATGTCTCCTTTGTCCGGGAGGAAGTAACCATTGAATTCGAATATGTAATAGGAGCTCAATATTTTTCCTTTGAAAAAGCCTTCAAAACATTAATCCCCCTCTCTTTGAAACATTTTTATTCCCGCCGTTTCGGAAATCCGGATCAATTGGAAAAAGAAGCGAGGGAAACTCCATCCGAGCTGATTCGGCTGATTCTTCGCGATCTGGGTCCAAAAACAGCCGGGGAGTTGAAGGAAGAAATTTGCGACTTGATCATTCCCGCGGAGGATTGGAACCGGTGGTGGCAGACGGCAAGAGCCAGGATGAAAAAAGATACCAAAATCGAATTTCCCAAAGATCTCAAAAGTCCTTTCATCCTCCGCGCTGAAGAGATCCCTCATGAAGTACTTTTCCATCAAGCGCTGGAGGAAAACCGGGAAGTAAATGCAACCATTCAAATGATTTACACTTTTTTGCGGGATTTTCCTGAAATTTTAAAAAATCAGGAATTTAAAGCATCGCTTGAATTGCGTTTGAACAATTTTTTACAGGAAGAATTGACTGAAAACCAAAAGATTCAAATTCTTTTTTTCTTGGATGATCTTGGCTCAAAAAACCTGTCTCAAGAAATTTCCGATTTCATCGCCCATCTTCACAATCCTGCAGAGACGATTCGATCCATTGAGGTGCTTCCCTTTCAAAAACGGGCGCTGCAGCAAATCCGCAAATTACGAAGCGAATGGAGTGAAATCTTTCTCGAGCTTCTTTTTACAATTGAGCAAAATCTCCTTCGCGACTTTCTTTTAAGCGAATTCGATTCCCCGGAGACACAAGATGCTTTAAAGCAAAAATTGAACTCCCTTTTGATCCATCCCCTCTCTTTTCCCGAACTCTTTGTCTGGTATTTTCAAAAAATTTTAGATAAAAAATCAAAGCTTCCTTTTTCAGACCCTGAAGGTCAAAATCGATTTTTTGAAAGTCTTTTAATTCTGCTCGATCATATCGAACAAAAACCGCAATACCGGGATCTTTCTAAAAAAATTATTTCATCTTTGACCGCGGGTCGCTACAAAGTGGTTCGAGACATTTTTAAACAATCGACATTGGAAGAGACGAAAGAGTATCTTCTTCTGGCGACAAAATGCAATATCTTGACCGACCATGACATTAAAATTTTGCATTCTCTGGGAGAAGTGGTGCATCCCTCTTTAGCGCGGCTTCGCAAAGCGAAAGACAAGAACGTTCATGCCGATGAGGATGTCATTTGGACGACTGCCGAAGGATATCAAAAGATTCAAGTTCGAATTCAGCAAATTGCGACAGTTGAAACGGTGCATAATGCGCGGGAAATTGAAGCGGCCAGGGCGTTAGGGGATTTGCGGGAAAATGCCGAATTTAAAGCCGCGCTTGAGCGGAGAAGCCGCCTTCAATCTGAACTCAAACTTTTATCCGATCAAATTGCAAAGGCCCGTATTTTAACCCCGGAGGACGTCCCTGCCGATGAAGTGGGAATTGGTTCAGTTGTCCACTGTCGCGATTCAAAAGGAGAGCATTTGCGTTTCATCCTTTTAGGCCCCTGGGATGCAGATCCTGAAAAACATATCCTTTCTTTTCAATCTAAACTGGCGCAAGCTATGAGGGGGAGGGTGGTTGGGGAAAAATTTGAATTTCAAGGAGAAAAATTCGCAATCGCCGATATCGACAATTATTTTGATCAGAATAAAGAAAATCACGTATTTTAGAGCAAAATGATCCAATCATTCAAACAACGAGTCTCCATGCCGCCAAACTCGGTCGATTTTGTAATCGCAAGCACCAATATGCATAAAGTGAGAGAGTTGCGAACGATGCTCAAGCCGATTATCAAGATCGATTTGCTCAGCCTTTGCGATTTTCCTCAATATACTCCCCCTATCGAAACAGGGCAGACATTTGAGGAAAATGCCATTGTAAAAGCGGTCCATGCCGCAAAAGAGCTGCAGCGATGGGTGATAGCGGATGATTCAGGTCTTATCGTTCCGGCTTTAAATGGAGCTCCTGGCGTCTATTCAGCCCGTTTTGCGGGGAATCACGCAACGGATTTCGACAATCGCAAGAAACTTTTAGATCAGATGAAGCATTTGCTTGAAGAGGATCGCAATAGTTATTATGAATGCTGCATTGCGATTGCTTCGCCATCTGGAATCAAGAAATGTGCTCGGGGAACGTGCGAGGGGACGCTTCTTTTGCAGGAACGGGGCGCCGGAGGTTTTGGTTACGACCCTCTTTTTGTAAAACATGGCTATAGTAAAAGTTTTGCAGAGCTGCCGGAAGCGACAAAAAACCGAATTTCCCATCGAAGGAAAGCGCTCGATAAGATCCTCCTCTCCATCGATTCTCTTTTGATGGCCGAATTGTGCAACAGATCTATTACCTAGACGGCTATAACCTTCTTTTTACTCTAACTGATTCAGACCATCCTTTAATGAAGCAAAGGCATAATATGATTCGGTTTCTTCAAAAACGGTTCGCCCTGTTAAAAATGAAGGGTCTTCTTATTTTTGATGGGCGGGTGCGTCATGGAGAAGAGAGTGGCAGGTCGTATAGAAGTCCTTTAGAAATTATCTATACGTTAAAAGGTCAAAGTGCAGATGAGTTCATCGAGGAAAACATCGAAACAGCAAAAAATCCGCGCTTGATTACCGTTGTCACAAATGATCGATCGTTGCTTGCAACTGCCCGTTATTTAGGAGCCAAAACAATCGGCAACACGGAATTCATGCAAAAAATTTTAACAAGAAAACAATCAAAGTCTTCCAAAATCGTCGTCTCCGATACGCAAAAAAATATCGAGCGGCTCTTAATTATTTTCGAGAAAAAACTGATGGAAGAAACCGAAGAATAGATCTTATACCTTGAAAATTGAATCGGCAATCGGTCAGAATATATCCGAACTATGAAAATTCAAGCGAATGACAAAATAATGGAATTTTCTCACGAAAAGACTCTTCGGGAACTCGCCGAAACGCTGCAGCTCACAGCCCCTGAGCAAGCGGTTGCGGTCAGCATCAACGGAACATTGATCGATTTTGATGCCTCTCTTGCGAATGGGGATGAAGTGAAATTTTGGGATTTTGACCACCCGCAAGGCAAGGAAGTGTTTTGGCACACCTCGGCGCACGTGCTGGCCCAGGCGATCCTTCGTCTTTGGCCGGCTGCTCAACCGACGATTGGCCCTCCCATAGAAAACGGATTTTATTACGACTTTGGAAATTTGACAATTTCAGAGGAAGATTTTGCAAAAATTGAAAAAGAGGTGGCTGCAATCCTGTCTGAAAATTTTAAACCTCAAAGAATGGAATTCAAAAATAAAAGCGAAGCTTTAAAGGCTTTTTCAAATAATCCTTTTAAGTGCGAATTGATCAATGGATTGAAAGAAGAGGAGCCGATTTCTGCTTATAAGCAAGGGGAATTTTTAGATTTGTGCCGCGGCCCGCATATGGGGAGCTTAAATAAAATTAAAGCATTTAAAATCCTCAAAACTTCCGGTGCTTATTGGCGAGGAGATGCGAAGAGGGAAATGTTGACCCGGATCTATGCGATCTCCTTTCCTGAAAAAAAACGGTTGAAAGAATACCTCCAACTTTTGGAGGAGGCAAAAAAAAGAGATCATAAGGTTCTCGGAGCTCATTTAGATCTTTTTTCGTTGAAAGAGGAAGCTCCGGGCATGCCTTTCATCCATCCGAGGGGGCTTGTCGTTTGGAACCGTCTTTTAGAATTTTTAAGAGGCGAATTGCAAGAAGCGGATTATGTCGAAATCAAGACCCCAATGTTGATGAGTAAAGAACTGTGGGAGAAGTCAGGCCATTGGTTCCATTACAAAGAAAACATGTATCTCTCAAGTATTGAAGAGAGAGAATTCGCGATTAAGCCGATGAACTGCCCGGGATGCATGCTCCACTATCTTTCCGCGGTGCACAGTTATCGCGAACTTCCTCTCAGAGTGGCGGAAATTGGACATGTCCATCGGTTTGAAGCGTCCGGAGCGTTGAATGGGCTTTTTCGCGTAAGAGGCTTTCACCAGGATGATGCGCACCTCTTTATGCGTCCCGATCAGATCCAAAGTGAAATTGAACACATTTTAAGGCTGGCCGATAAAATTTATATGACATTTGGCTTGCCCTACCGCCTCGAGCTTTCCACTCGTCCGGAAAAATCAAAAACGATTGGAACGGATGAGGAGTGGGAGCGCGCCACAAATGGCTTGAAAGGGGCGCTTGATGAATGGGGCCATTCATACCGGATTAATGAAGGAGATGGTGCTTTTTATGGACCAAAAATCGATATCCACATCCGCGATGCTTTGGGACGTCATTGGCAATGTGGAACTGTCCAACTGGATATGTCGCTACCGGAAAAATTTGAGTTGGAATATGTCGATAGCGATGGCATGCACAAACGGCCTGTCATGCTGCATCGGGCGCTTTTCGGATCCATCGAACGGTTTTTGGGGATTTTGATCGAACATTTCGCAGGAAAATTCCCATTTTGGATGAGTCCCTATCCAATCAAAATCCTCACAATCGCTGACAGGCATGTCGATTATGCTAGGGTTGTTGCGGCGCAGTTTCGAAAATTTGGGATGGTCTGCGATATAGACGACAGCAATGAATCCATGGGCAAGAAAGTCCGCAATGCCCAGCTTTTGAAAGTCAACTACATGTTGACCGTGGGCGATCAGGAAATGAAAAGCAAAAAGGTGGCTTTAAGGACGCGGGACAATATCGTACACGGCGAAGTTGACATTTCCGATTTTCTTGCTAAAGTCGTAAAAGAACGAGACGAGCGGGCACTGATTTCGCCCTATTCCATTAGACATAACTAGACACTAGACATGCCTAGAGAGGTTTAGTCTTCATAGGAGGTTTCATGAACGTGATTTCCGTCAGCAGCTTTAAAGGCGGAACAGCAAAAACATCCACATTGCTCCATCTGGGCGCGGCTTTATCCATGTTTCATAATAAACGGATTCTTTTAATCGACCTTGACGCTCAGGCAAATTTAACAACAGGACTTGGATTCGACCCTGATGAACAAGACAGCATCGCGCCGGTTTTACAAGGGGAAAAAGCATTGCAGGAGGTGATTTTGACAACCTGTATCCCAAATATGCATATCATTCCGGCCGATACCTGGCTAGAACGGGTCGAAGTTTCAGGATCTCTTGCCGCGGATCGTTACTCTCATGAAAGGCTTAAAGAAATTTTGCGCGATTTAGGGTACGACTTTGTTCTGATCGATACTCCTCCCTCTCTTTGCTGGCTCACCGAATCCTCTCTCATCGCCTCCAACTTTTCCCTTGTTTGCGCAACCCCTGAATTTTACAGTGTCAAAGGGCTGCAGCGGCTTTCTCTTTTTATTAATAACATTTCCGAGCGCCACGGCACGAAAGTACTGGGGGTCGCTTTGTCATTTTGGAACCCTCGGGGGAAAAGCAATGATGCGTTTTTAAAAGTCATTGAACAGACATTTCCTGGAAAACTCTTGCAAGCAAAAATCAGACGCGATATCGCAGTATCTGAGGCAACCATTTATGGCAAACCGATTTTTGAGACGTCGCCCAAATCTAGAGCCTCGATCGACTACATGGCTCTCACATCGGAAATACTTATGAGGACATGATGATGGCAAAATTTAATGATCTTCTTCATTTGCGCTTTAAACAGAGAAACGCTTCTCCTACCAATAAAGTATCTGCTCTTGTTGAACGGGCAAACAATGGGGAATTGTCTAGCTTTTCCGGTATTTTTCGCATCGCCGCACTCAATGAGAAAGAAAAAGAAACCATTGCATTTATTCTTAACACCCATCGAGTCAACGAATCGATCAGTATTGATACCGATTTTTTAGCTCTATCCGTCATCACATCGGAGGTTAAGGCTATTGCCAATCAAGCGGTCATTCTTCATGGAGAGAGGATTAAAAGAGCGCAGGAGCTTTTGAAAAAATATCAAGATGGCGCTTTCACTGCATGGCTTTATGCAACATATGGCAATCGGCAAACCCCTTATAATTTTTTGCAATATTATGAGTTTTATACTTCCTTGCCTCAGTCGATGCACCCTCTTATCGATCAAATGCCGCGGCAGGTAGTGTACAGCTTGGCCAGCCGAAACGGACCTCTCGAACGGAAAATCGAAATTGTAAAGAGTTATTCGGGTCAACCAAAACAAGAGCTTTTAAAACTGATCCGGATTGAATTTCCATTGGAGGAGGATGACAAGAGGCTTCCCAATTTGGCCAATCATGTCATTGGGTTTTTAAAAAGAGCCCGTGAAACTTTCAAAAATCCTCTCTGCAAGGTTTCATATAATGACAAGGAAAAAATCCGCAATATTTTGTTTCAGATTCAGCAATTGATAGAAAAGTGAATGAAAATGAATATATAAGTCCTTTTTCGTCCCGTTATGCCAGTAAGGAAATGTCTTATCTTTTTTCTGAAGAATACAAAATTATTACTTTTAGAAGACTGTGGATTTCTCTTGCAAAAGCGCAAATGCGGTTAGGGCTTCCCATTACCCGGATCCAAGTCACCCAAATGGAAAAACATTTGGAAGAGATCGATTTTGATAGAGCCGCTTTTTATGAAAAGCGTTTCCGGCACGATGTGATGGCGCATATCCATGCTTTTGGAGATGTATGCCCCGACGCAAAACCGATCATCCATTTGGGAGCTACCTCTTGTTACGCGACCGATAATGCGAATCTTATTCAATGTAAAGAAGCGCTCAATCTTCTTTTTGGAAAATTGGTTTATTTTCTCAAGGTGCTTTCTCGATTTGCTGCAAAAGAAGCAAAGACGCCCTGTTTAAGCTATACCCATTTTCAAAGCGCGCAGCCAACCACAATAGGGAAACGGGTTTGCCTTTGGCTTCAGGATTTTCTTTTGGATGCTTTCGATTGGAAACGGCTTCATGACACCCTTCCTTTTTTGGGGGCAAAGGGGGCGACAGGCACCCAAAGTTCTTTTTTAACGTTGTTTCAAGGGAACTCTTCAAAGGTAATTAAGCTTGAAAAAATGATTGCGAGAGACTTCGGATTTACAAACATCCTTTCTATTTCAGGACAAACTTATAGCCGCAAAATCGATCTAAACATCCTCAACGCCTTTACATCTTTTGCCGCAAGCGCTCATAAAATGGGAACGGACATTCGATTATTGGCTCATGATGGAGAAATTTTAGAAGCCTTTGAAAGATCCCAAGTAGGCTCATCAGCTATGCCTTTCAAGAGAAACCCGATCTACTCGGAAAGGATTTGCGGTCTTGCCCGCTTTGTCATGTCTCTTTCGCAAAATCCGGCCTATACTGCGGCGACTCAATGGCTGGAAAGATCTTTAGATGATTCTTCAAATAGGCGTCTTTCTATTCCTGAGGCATTTTTAGGGGTAGATTCCCTTTTAAATCTGCTCATTCACCTTTCAGCAAAATTGCACTCTGTTCCAAAGACCGCCCTTGAACGACTCCAACGGGAGCTGCCTTTTCTTGTCATGGAAAATATATTGATGCACGCTGTGAAAAAAGGAGGAAGCCGTCAAGATCTGCATGAAAAGTTGCGGAAAATATCAAGAAAATCATTACAGGAGCTCATGAAAGAGATCGCCGGAGATCCGGAATTTCGACTGCAGGAAAAAGAGATCAAGCCTTTGCTCTCCATTCGGTCTTTAATTGGAAGGGCTCCGGAGCAGGTCCTCGAGTTTTTAAACGATGAGGTTCATCCTTTTGTGAAAAAATACACGCCTCGAAAAGTTAAGCTTTCTCGGATTGAAGTGTAACATTAATAACCTGTTTGATTTGATGTTGTGTTTGATCTGTGGGGGGGATGAGAGGCAGCCGAAGAGTGGGGCCGCATAGCTCAAGGTAGCTCATAGCGAATTTAATGCATTGCGGATTGGGTTCCAAAGATAGCGATTGACAAAGAGGGAGAAAACGATCCGCAATCTTTTTCGACGCCTCCCAGTTTCCTTGTAAGCTTAAAGAGATCATTTTTTTCCATTCCTTTGGAAAGAGGTTGCCAACCACTGAGATTCCTCCTTTTGCGCCTTCTAAAAGGGCCGCATAGGTTAAATGATCGTCTCCTAAAAAAATGGGAATGGAGGAGAGTTTTTGAATCTTGCGCATTAAATGGAGATTCCCAGTCGCATCTTTATATCCAAAAATTCCGGGAATTTCAGAAATTTTTGCAACTGTTTCCGCTTCAAGATTTGTACTTGTCCTGCCTGGATTGTTATAGATAATGACCGGCAAGCCCACCTTGGCAATTTCTGAAAAATGGAGTATGCATCCCTGTTGCGTCGGTTTATTGTAATAAGGGGGCACTGCCAAACAGCCCGCGGCGCCCAATTTCATCATTTGCCCAGTGCTGCGGACAGTTTGTCTTGTATCTGCGGTTCCTGTATTTGCGATGATCGGAATCTGGTTGTTTGCAATTTCCACCGCAACGGCTATCAGCTTTTTTTTTTCAAACTCGGAGAGGCTCATTACTTCGCCCGTAGAGCCAAAGCAAACCAGGGCATCAGTTCCCTGTTTGATATGCCAGGCAATCAACTTTTCAACACATTTCCAATCGATTCGGCCTTGATTGTCAAAAGGGGTGACTAACGCAATAAAAGATCCTTGCGCCTGCAATGCTGTGCTCATAGGGCATATAATTGTGTCATGCTTTACGAATCAGAGTCAAGATGGTGGAGAGCTTCTTTATATTTTTCTTCAAGGGCGATTTCATAAAGCATCTGATGACACCGTTGAGCCAACCGAAGAAAATCAAGCATTTCTTGATGGCTTTTTACATCAAAACCCCATCTAAAGGGAATTTGTTGCATGAGCATCACTTTTCGATCTTCTTCAATTTGAAAAGTAGTCGAATGAGGTTTAAAGATATGGTTGATGCGGGCGGAAATATATTTTTTAATGGCATTGGGCAAGATCCTTTGGGCAACGTAAATGGGGATGTGCAAGGAAAAAATTTTCTTTTCAAGGTTGAAATCAACCACAATTTCATTTTTATTTGGAGAATAAATTAAATGATTTAGAATTTCTTTTATGTCATCTTGCATTTCGATTTATAGTATACCAGATTGAACATAATTATCTCATTAAAATCGATCGATAGGCAGGTTATTCTTTAAAAAATTTTTTAAAATTGCTATCTTTCTATTTCATGAAGCATTTTGCGGTGTTTTTTATATGTTGTTGTTCTGCCATTCGTGCAGATGCTCCTTTGAATTTGTATACGATTGATGCTGCGATTCGGGGAGCAGATTTTGTAAGTGTGTTAAATACGGCATTCGGTTTGGCTACTGTTTCGGGAGAAGTGGTGATTCAGACAATGGCAACTCCTCCATTTCTGCATCCTCCGGGTCTTGTAAATGGGGTGATTCCTTACGTGCAGCAAAGCACTTTTACAGCGGCTCCCCATTCTACAATGTTTATCGTGCCGTATAATCCAAATGGAGCGATTGGGATTACTCCCAATACCCAATACATTGTGATCGGAATCGAGCAGATTGTCACATTGGCTTATCGAAATACGATCAGCCCTCCTTTTTCGTTGCGTGGATTTACTTCGGTATTCGCAAGCAATGTATTGCCTCTGTATACAATCAATCCAGTCCTTCGCGCAGCTGACATTCAATCGATTGCAAATACACTGATCACGTCGCCCACAGCGTTTAATGGGACGAATAACATATCTCAAACTTGGATTTTGACTACCTTAGGAGGTCCATTTTATGTCCCTTTTTCACCCATTGCTCCGGGCCTGATTCCCAATGTGACGGCCATATCGGTTCTTTCGCCTGGATGGCTTCTCATTACTTATAAACCGATTTCCTTTCCTTTTTCATGGTCGGTGATTGTGTCCGCGGAACAGGTACAGCAGATTATTTTCTATCCCACGAACCCGCCTCCTTCGTGACAAATATTGCGGCCAAGATGACTCGAACATCCACCGAGTTGCCTCGACTAGAACCTGAATCTAGCGCGTCTGCCAATTCCGCCATGGCCGCATATAAGAGAAGGCTGTAATTATAAGCACATGTGGAATTTTGATATATACCCAAAATGATTCAAAGGCGGGAAGTCTCGAAGACAAAGGATTTCGGTTGCAGCCTAATGAAGTTGTCGCTAGTATTAGGTTACAACCTAATAAAATTGACATGGAAATTCTCTTCGAAATACAACGCATTATCATTGAGCAGGTTGAGAGCCAACCCTTTTTCTGGAGAGAACAATTCAATCAATTCGTAGCCGCCGAACATGTCTGCGGAATCATTGGTGCAAGGGGGATTGGGAAAACGACCTTTTTGCTTCGGCACGCCATTGAGTCTGGGGCCAAAAAGCGAGAGGCTCTCTATGTTTCGGCGGATAATATCTTTTTTTTAGAAAACAGTTTGGTTGATCTCGCCCATTATTTGTATAAGCAGACGCTTACTCGTCTGCTTTTCATCGATGAAATCCATAAATATCCGAATTGGAGACAGGAACTTAAGAATATCGTTGATACCTTTCCTTCCATCCGGGTTTTCTTTTCCGGCAGTTCTATGATCGATTTGGTGCAAGGTAAATATGACCTTTCCAGACGGGTTATACTCCATAGACTGTGTGGACTCTCCTTTCGAGAATATTTGCAATTATCGCACGGGATCGCACTTCCTAAATTCACGTTGGAAGAAATTCTCTCTTCTCATTTGCAAATTGCCCAGAGTTTGCAGATTACAGGCGTCTTACGGCATTTCGCCGAATATTTGAGAGTGGGCTATTATCCCTTTTTCAAAGGATATTCGCAGGATCGGGATAAATTTCAGGCCTTGGATAATTCCGTTCAAATGACAATTTATGAAGATATTGCTACGCTGCATTCCTTAAAAACCTCAACGCTGGCGGTCATTGAAAAATTATACAAGTTTGTTCTAAACTCTTCGCCTGGGGAGCTCAATGCCTCCAAATTGTCCAATGCGCTAGATAAGGATTTTGAGAGCGTTTCCAATTACTTAAAGTACCTGGAACAGGCTGGATTAATCCGTTTCTTATATTCAGGAAATTCTGGACAAGCTTCTTTGAGAAATCCCGTGAAGATGTATCCAGAAAATACAAACCTGATTCATGCGGCCTATCTTCCCTTAGCTCAAGATCAAGCAAAGGGGAAAATCAGGGAAACCTTTGTCGTGAATCAGATCCAAAACGTTGAGAAGGCCGTTTTTTACAGCAATGTAGGAGATTTTGAAGTCGATGACTATGTCTTTGAAGTAGGTGGTAAAGCGAAAAAACGCCGGCAGATCTGCAATGAAAAGAATGGGTATATTTTGGCCGATGATCTGATCGTTGGTTCAAAAGGAACTATTCCGCTCTATCTTTTTGGATTGCTGTATTAGAAATTTCTACAAATGAAGGAGATAAGGATGTTCAGGTTTTTGGGATTGATTTTTAGTTGTGTGGTGCTACAATTAACTGCAATGCAAAATTTAACTCTTCAGTTTGCTCAGTTCTTTAATAATAAAGATGCTTTAGGAATCGGCTCTCTTTTAGACGATGATTTTATCCTCTACGATCCTGGAAGAGAAGTAAGGGGAAAAGCGAACATGGTGGAGGAGTTTCAAAAGCAATTTAGAGAAACTGAAAAAGTTATTTACGAAGTTGTCAATGCTTACGAGGATGGCCGTGTCGGGATTCTTGAATTCCGGATTGCTTTTGGCGAGAAACTTTTCTATGGCGTCGATCTCTTGGAGTGGGAAAATGGCAAAATCAAAGAACTTCGCTGCTATTACAATCCCCCCGAAGCGCCAACAAAGCCTTAATTATAAAAACTCTCAAGCAAAAATAAAAATGACCCTTGCATTTGTAAGAAAAACATGCCATTATTTCTTACATGAAGAGCAACCAAAAGAATCTAAATAGCATTGACCATCAAATACTTAAGGCTATACATAGCCTTGGGTACGGCGCTGTGTTTGTGCCAACAGATTTTTTAGGTTTTGGTAGTCGGCAAGCAATCGATATCGTTCTCCATCGGCTAGTTCGAAAAGGAACCATTCGCCGCCTTGCAAGGGGAATATATGATTTTCCTAAAGAACACCCTAAGCTGGGAAAACTCTTACCATCTCCCGAAAAGATCGCAGAGGCATTGGTTGGGCGGGATTGCACACGTATTCAACCAACTGGTGCTTACGCAGCCAATATCCTAGGGCTATCTGAACAGGTCCCTGCCAAAGTTGTATTCCTAACAGATGGGCCGAGTCGAACAGTAAAAATTGGCACGACAACCATCCAGCTACGAAGAACAACTATCAAAAATATGGCGATGGCAGGACGATTCAGTGGGCTTCTAGTTCAAGCTCTCCGTGAATTAGGCAAAGAACATATTACTTCAGAACGAATTGAACATTTAAAACGGGCTATTCCATTGGATGCAAGACAAGAACTGCTCAAGGATATTCGATTTGTACCTGAATGGATGCATTCCATTTTCAGAAAACTGGCTCAAGAGGATTAAGAGAGTGTCTGCAAATTAAATTTCAAAAGATTTTTTCGTATGCTGGTTACTTAATATCCTGTTTGAATCGCAATTTGCAGACAGTCTTGTATTCAAAGGGGCTTGTAACAGTATTTCTGAAACTTATTCATCCTTGATTATATTATATCAATATGAATAAGTTTTTAATCATTCGAGAAGCCGCCAGATATTTGGGAGTCTCTACTCAAACGCTCCGTCGTTGGGAAAGAAAAAAGA
>DATIHO010000133.1:0-8748 GCA_035480615.1 Chlamydiales bacterium
TTGGGATTATTTTGGCCGATTTTCGATTCAAATTGTGGGGGTCATATACGAAAGTTGATATTACCCCCACAATTTGAATCGAAAATCGGCTCAAAAGAACCCAAAAATCGACAGAAGCTCACATTGTAGACACCCTCTAAATATTTTCATTTCATTTTTAAATTAAAAAATTCTGAGTAAGCAATTTATTTTAATTGATCTTATTTTTGTTTTTTGTTTAATATATCTGGTTTTCAAGTTTTAGACGGAGTTATATGAGAAATATCACGCTGCCTCTTGCTGCGATTTCAGTAATGGTTATCTTTTTGTCAGGATGCGCAAGTTACAGCGCATCACCTCTAAGCAGCCTTGCTTCTGAAATCGTCATATCTCAGCCATCGAATGGTCTAGGAGGCCGTGATGTGTCCGTGGGAGCCAAGGCTTTCAACAAGGCTGACTGCAAAAAGTATTTGGATAGGGATGTAATTTCGGAAGGATATCAGCCAGTTCAGATATATATTCAAAACAGCTCCGAAAAAGATTACCTCTTTGCTTTAAATCGAATTAGTGTGTCTTTTGCAACGCCAGAAGAGGTAGCAGAAAAAGTTCATACGTCGACCGCTGGAAGAGCAGCCGGTTACGGTGTTGGGGCTCTTTTTCTATGGCCTTTAGCTATTCCAGCCATTGTTGATGGTGTAAAATCTGCTAAAGCAAATGAAGCTTTGGATAATGATTTCAGTGCAAAAGTAGCACACGATCAGATTATTTTCCGCCATTCTCATTTCAATAAGCTGCTTTTCGTCCCTGTGAATGAATATCAACCCACTTTTACCATTACACTAGTTGAGCAAGAGACGAACCGGCCGAAAAAATTGACCGTAACTGTCAAGGGATAAGTGCCTCCTTCAGCCGTTAAAACTGTCAAAGATCTGATCTTTTACCAGTATGCAAAGATCATGGCGTCATCCTCTGGGATTCGTGGTCATGGGTTCATCATGTCCAGTATGAAAAAGCTCTCATCCGGGGAGATCAAAATGAGCACTGCTTTGAAAGAGCTGAAAATACAGATGTCAAAGTACGATAACTGCTGCGAATATTGCGGCTCAAAGGAAAATCTGTCCTGGGATCACCTCATTCCTCGTGTGAAAGATGGCCCGGATACGGCCGAAAATCATGTTTGGGCATGCCGTCGATGCAATTCTTCGAAAGGTGGTAAAGGGATTTATGAATGGTATGGGATAGATCGTAAGGATGAACTGCCCCGATTGATAGCAGGTAAATATCTCAAATTGCTCTACGAAATTCATGATTCAAGAGGCACTTTAAACGCATCCGATCTCAATGGAGATGGAATATTGGACGTTCTAGATTTAGAAATTTTTTAGGCGGTTTTCCTTTCCGCAAATTTTACAAGAGATCAACACATTATGTGAATATTATAAGTTCATAAAAATACGAAATTTGATATTATTTACGATCGTTAATTAAATAAATTTACCATATGATTAAACTTAATTTTACAGAACCAGATTACTACCACAGAGAATATTCCAATGATATTGGATCTGTACCTAAATCAAAACCGTGGTCAGATCAAACGGGTCTAGAGCGTCTGCAACGAGTCACTGGCATTGCTCTCCCCTTTATTTCTCTTTACAAGCCAATGGATTTCCCGCTCTCACTTGGTATGGGGGGATTGAGAACTATCAGTAGCCTTTCATGCTTAGCAAGTGTAATGAAGCACGAGGAAAGAAAGGAAATCACCTATCAATTGTTGCAAACCATCGTTGCCATTATCTCTCTCGCAGGAACAATTTTTGCACATCCCCTTGGTATGATTATTACCACAGGCCAAGATTTGCTTATCGACCTTTCGAAATTGACTGAATATGTCCAAAAGGGCGATTACCAAAAAGCCGCAGAAACCTGTCTAAGCATTTTGAACAACTCCCTCTACATGATGCTGTTTCTCCACGAGGGATTAGAGCTTTCGATCGCCTCTTTAGGAATGCAAATCTTTCTCGGTCTATATCACTCTTACGATGAGTTCGAAAAAGGCAATTATCTAGAAGCCAGCGGACATCTCTTGATGGCGGGAATACGTGGGAAAAGAATGCATGAGCAGATAAATTTCTTGCAACTTCGCCGGGAAGCAAAAAGAAAATTCGAAGAAGAAAAAGAAGCTGAATTGAAGATGCTGAAAGAAACAGTGGAGGAACTGCGAAAAAAATTAACAGATGAATCCTTAATAAAACTCGAAGAATTAAAGCAAAATATGTCGGCAGAGCTAGCCGATAATTCTGAAATTCTGGAAAAGCAAAAAGCTCAATTAATTGATCTGCAGCAAAAATTGCTTGATGTACAGAATTTACAGGACATCATGATTTCTTATGGAACCAACCCAGAAGGACTCCCAGCCTTACATTACGCGATCAAATGTCAGGATAAAAAAGCGGTAAAATTATTACTTGAATATGGCACCGACCCGAACTCAGCATCTCGTCCTCCAGATTCTGTAGGCCAAAATGGACAAGTCGTTGGGGGAGGAGGGCCTTGGACAGCGCTAGATTTTGCAGCGGCGCACAGCACACCTCAGATCATCCAAACCTTAATCGAGCACGGCGCTGAAATAAACGTGTCGTTCAATAGCAACCCCAATCAACCTTGGGTCGTCGCACGCCGGCCGTCTCCTTTACACTATGCTGTATTGGAAAATAAACCTGAAAACATCAAGCAGCTTATTGAAAGCGGTGCAGATAAATATTATTGCATTGAGTCGACAGTTGCATGGGGTAGCCCGATTCATTCAGCCTCTCGCCTAGGAAATGTTGCAGCGCTTAATCTGCTTGTGCAGTCCAAATCAGACGCCAATTTTTCTTACGACTTTCTTAATGGACAGAGACTGCTCCCTCTTTCATCGGCCCTGAGTCATAGTCAAGCAGTTCAATTCTTACTTGAAAGTGGCGCTGACCCAAACACGGGAAAACCACAAATTATCAATGGAGTTTTTATCTCAAACGTGCCTGATCTCTCGTACTGGGTGCCCTATGAACAAGCTGACTTAAAAACCCTATCTATTCTTTTGGATTACGGGTTAAACATTAATTCACAAACAAGTGATGGAAGAACATTATTAATGAATTTTATAAAAACATACGAGTCGTGCAAAGCGCAACAAAACCCGAAACTGTCAGAAGATTGGATATCCTCAATATTTGCCGGTGTTGAGATTCTTTTGAAAAGAGGAGCTAATGTCAACGAAGCAAAAGATCCATGGGGTAAAAACGCCCTAAGTTTTTCCAAATCGCCGGAAATCAAGAACCTTTTGAGCATGTATGGTACAAATGAAAGATATAGATCAACTCAATCGACTTGAATATAGAGCCGTTCCTGCAAGCCAATTTTAAATTGCCATTGATATGATTGTCTTTCTTTAGCTCGCCCATCATAGAATCTGTGTCCGCATCCTTTGCCATACAACGGCCGTACTGGGATCTTTATTTTCACCACAATCCTCGGTTAAACACGTCGATCGAATCATGGCCATGAAAAGCGGCGATCGCTGCTCGATATTCGGCCTCATTCTCTGCTTGGGTCGTGGCTTGCGTTAAGCTCATCGCCACGTACCGGAAGGCATCGGCGCCGTTCGAATAATGATCGTGCCTTGGACGGTCGTGAAAGACTCCTAGCGAATCGTTCCATTCTTTGCGGTAGTTGTCCAATGCCTTGATGCCCTTTTCGCACTTGACCTCGTCAAACCAGCAGCGATTGAATAGGTTTCGACAAGCGTCGATACCTTCTTGGATGGATAGCTTAGGCAGCACATCGAACTCTATGCCTAAACTAGACGCGATTTGTGTTCTTGAGAGGCCAGACCCAAGCTCCCTGCTGCTGGCATCATGCGGAGCAAAAACGCGATCTAGGATGTAGGGCTTCGTCTTGATAATGCGTATGTAATGCGACAGGGGTTCGCCACTGTTCTCGTAGTAGTCGATCAAGCGTATTTCTGAGCTGAGCCGTTGATACCACCAGATCGCTGTCGCGTCGCCTATGCCCAAATCCATCGCTACGAATACGGGCAAATTTTCGTCGTAAGGAACGCGGCCTATGCGACCTTCGGTGCGGGCTTTGGAGACGTGCTTTGAGTAGTAATTCCCCTCTACATTAGCCAGAAATGCCTCGTCAGGCGTAGATGGATACTCCCTGGTCATGTCCTCGCCTTGAGTCTTGTGCTTGGCCGCATACCAGGCTACCTGGGCAGGGCTGACGCTGATCGAATGCGCCTCACGCAATTCCTGAAAGTAGTTGGCCATGTCCTCGGGGATATGGACTGATTCCTCAAGGCGGTATTCTGGGTGCTTGTACCAAGGGAAAAAGTGAAACCGGAAATCCATTGCTGTGAGGGGCTTTTTGAGGTCTTGATGTTTGCGGGCCTCGGCGCACAGATCGTAGAAAGCTCCTTGCCTTCCCCTGGCTGTCGATTCGATGAAGCAATACGACCCCGCCGCAATCGTGTTTAAGCTTCCCGTGATTATCTCATTCGCTCGCCTGAAATCCTCAGCCGCTATCTTGCCGAATTCGGAGATGAGTAGGTACTGGAAGGTCGCCGATCTCAAACTTGTGCCGACACGGATCAAAGAGCCATTTGAAAATGTTAGCTCTTTGGCTGAGTCTATTTGGGCTGCTCTGAGGTCTTTCAAGGATTCTGGAAGATTGTCGTAAGCAAACTTGATCTTCCTAAAGATGTATTTCGCGTTTTCTTCAGTATCGGCGACGATCCCGCAACTCACATCCGAATTAAAGATCGCGGTATCTAAAAACAGCAATGTTACGAATGTGGTAGTTCCTAATTGCCTAGCTTTCAAAATGATGTTGTAATAGTGAAGGTCGTTATAGAGCTGAGTCTGCGCCCAATTGCTCTGGAAAACCAACTTTATCCCTCGTTTGTCGGTGATGTAGTAGAGGTGATCCAGGCGCCATCGCCTATCGCTGAGGCGTTCCTTGGCGACATCCGTTCTATTCTGAACCGCCATCGCTCTTCAATTCCTTGGTTCTTCCGTCAATTTCATTCAAAATGAATGCGAAGGGAGTTAAGATCAAGCCAAAACTTGACAAGACATATGGATTTCAAGGAGATAAAAAGATGAGACTTGATGGATTCGAACCATCGACCCTCTCATTAAAAGTGAGATGCTCTACCGCTGAGCTAAAGTCTCGGTGTGACCCCGACGGGATTCGAACCCGTGTTATCGGAATGAAAATCCGGTGTCCTGGACCGGGCTAGACGACGGGGCCACTGCTTAAAAACAGGAATGAGTTTAACCTATCAACCTCATTTTGTGCAATTTTCGTAACGAAATCTGGATCAATCGATGAACTGTACGAAACATCTCACCGGATTCAGAGACTGTTGTTGAATTAAGCTTCTCCTGTACACTTTCTGTCGATACAGGTCCCCGCTTTTTGATCGAAAATCGACAGAAGCTTAATTCGACAACAGTCTCTAAAGGGTCAAGATTTCTTTTTCTTTCTCGGAGCAGGCTGTATCGATATCTTTGCAAAATTTATCTGTTAATTCCTGGATTCGCTTCTCGTCTTTCTTCATTTGATCTTCCGGAATCTGCCCTTCTGATTTTTGCTTGCGCACTAATTCATTGAATTTACGACGCACATCGCGCATAGCTACTTTTGACTTTTCCCCAAATTCGCGGCACTGTTTCGCAATTTGCTTTCTTAAGGACTCATCAGGCGGAGGAATCGGGATACGTACGACTCTGCCATCTACAATCGGATGAACGCCCAGGTTGGCAGCCTCGATCCCTTTTGCAATTGCATTTAAATTGCTGGGATCAAAAGGAGTGACAACAATTTGTCTCGCTTCCGGCACTGTGATAGTTCCAAGCGCTTTAATCGGCGTAGATGTACCATACACTTCGGCTTGTACGCGGTCAAGCATAGCGCTATTTGCACGTCCGGTGCGTAAAGTTTTCAATTCCGCTTTCAAATGTTCCAGAGCTGCCTGCATAGCTGCTTTCACCTGATTTTCCATACCAATCATTGTCCCTCCACAAGTGTTCCAACCCCTTCATCAAATACGGCTTTTTTCAACGCATGATCTCCAAAAACATTAAATACACGAATTGGAGTCTGGTTCTCACTACAAAGCGCGATCGCCGTTGGATCCATAATCTGTAAGCCGCTTGCCAATACTTCAGAATAGCTGATTTTTTTAAACTTTATCGCATTCGAGTATTTTAACGGATCTTTGTCATAGATGCCGTCGACTTTTGTCGCTTTTAATAAAACTTGGGCTTGAATCTCCAAGGCTCGAAGAGCTGCCGCAGAATCAGTTGTAAAATACGGATTCCCTGTCCCGCCGACAAAAATGATGACAATGCCCTGGTCCAAATATTTCAATGCATTTTTCCAGGAGTAGGACTCTGCCATCACATCGCAAGCAATTGCGCTCATAATGCGACTTTCACATCGAATCCTCTCAAATGCCTGCTGCAGAGCGATGCCATTGATCAAAGTAGCTAACATCCCGATATGATCGGCAGGAGTCCGCTCCATTCCCATTTCGACAGCTTTTAAACCCCGAAATATATTTCCGCCTCCAATCATCACTCCTACTTGGACGCCCAGAGCGCATAGTTCCTGAACCTGAACCGCGATTTTATTACAAGCCTCAGCATCGATCCCGAATTTTTGTTCTCCCATGAGAGCTTCTCCCGAAAGCTTGAGTAGGATTCTCTTTAGGCGAGATTTCGTCATATTCTTTTACTGACCCACTTTCCAGCGCCAAAAACAACGTATTGCAAGAGGCTTGCCAATTTTTTTCGCACAAGCATCCAAAAATTGCTGCACAGTCACAGAGCTGTCTTTTACGTACTTTTGGTGAAGGAGGCACGCCTGATCCGTAAACGCTTTGATTTTTCCGGCGACGATCTTATCTATGATATTTTCGGGCTTCCCATGAACAGTGGCTCTGGCGATTTCTTCTTCTCGAGCCAACACATAGGGCGGGATTTCTTCCACTTTGAGGTAATCAGGATGTTCAGCCGCAACATGCATTGCGATTTCTTTCGCAATCCCTTCCTGATCGGAAGCGCCGTCAATCTCTACGATTACCACAAGCTTGCCGCCCATGTGAGAATAGATGCCGTAAGAACTATTGGCGTGCTTGTGAATTGCTTCCATGCGGCGAAGCTGAATATTTTCGCCAAGCGCCTGGATCACCAAATTTCGGTATTGATCAATTGTAATCGAATGATCTTTATAGTAAGGCTGTAGTATAAAATCATCGAGAGAAACGGGTTTAGTCTCCAGAGCTTGTTTTACGACATCGTGCAGAAAGTGTTTAAAACGGTCGTTCTGCGCCACGAAATCGGTCTCTGCATTTGCTTCAGCAATCACCAGGACATGTTTGTTTTCTCCTGTTAAAATCAGCCCCTCTTTAGTCTCGCGTCCCTCTTTTTTAACGCCCGCAGCCATTCCAACCTTCCGGAGATGATCTATCGCTTTTTCCATGTCCCCTTCAGCAAGAACAAGCGCCTCTTTACATTTACCCACGCCAACGCCAGTTCTTTCACGCAACTCTTTCACCATGTCGGGAGTGATTTGCCTCATAAATTATTCCTCCGGCTCTTCAAGGTCGGTTTCTTCTTCCTCTTCTGCATCTGTTGCAATATCGGTGTCTTTATCCCCTTTTGCAACGGGAAGGTTCATATCATTTTTTTGATCGATGATTGCTTGAGTAAGGGCGGAAAGAATTACTTTAATACTTTTTAACGCATCATCATTGCATGCGATGACATAATCGATCGGATCGGGATCGCAATTGGTATCAACCAGGGCCATAATAGGAATGCCAAGAGTATTTGCTTCAGCGATTGCGATATGCTCTTTGCTTGGATCGACAACGATGAGCAACCCGGGCGGTTTGCGCATAGAACGGATACCGGATAGATTGCGGTCAAGTTTCGCTCGGTCCTTGCACAATTCGGAAATTTCTTTTTTAGTCAGTCCTTCTCCGCCTGCGGCAATTCTTTTTTCAATTCTTTCAAGCGTTTTGACCGATTGACGTATAGTTTGTAGATTCGTTAATGTCCCGCCCAGCCATCTTTCGCACACAAAAAATTCGCCACATTCTTCAGCACATTCTTTAATCACGACTTTCGCCTGTTTTTTTGTTCCCACAAAAAGGATCGGTCTTCTGGAAGCGACAGTTTCTCGCACAACTTCCGTTGCAGAGCGAATTTGTTGAAGGGTTTTTGCGAGATCTATGATATAAATTCCATTCCGTTCTTCAAAAATGAAACGTTTCATTTTTGGATTCCAACGATGGGTTTGGTGCCCAAAATGGGCGCCTGATTCGAGCAACTCTTTAATCGTCACTCCTGTATCTTGTTGTGCGGTAGCCAAATTTTCCTCTCAAAATAAGTTAGCGAAGCGCCTGGACAGAATCGAACTGACACTCGTAGCTTGGAAGGCTACTGTTCTACCATTGAACTACAGGCGCACCAATAAAAACGAAATAGTAGTTTTACCTTAAAATTCGATTTTTTTTCAAGAGAAACTTAATTCGAGAGCAGTCAGTCTCTTTGAGACTGTTGACGGATTTCGCTTCTGTCGATTTTGGGGTTCTTTTGAGCCGATTTTCGGTTTGTTTTTGGGGGGTAATATACATTTGGTCGACTTGGGAGCATCCCTTGCTATCGGAACCGCTGTTTCTTATTTCGTAGATAATCCTCTTGAAATGATAAAAGC
>DATIHO010000134.1:0-24388 GCA_035480615.1 Chlamydiales bacterium
CGTTGGAAATTCAGGAAACACATCAGAGCCGCATTTGCATATGCATGTAGTTAAGGGTGAGGATTTTTTATATGATGGTGAGGGGATTCCCATGAAATTTAACAATCGATTTCTCGTTCGCAATGATATAGTCAACTAAGATCTCAGGTTTGTACGGACTCAATTCGATTAACTATTGGGCGCTAATATAGAAAATGAGAATTCATTGAGCCAATCTTTTGTTGAATTTGAGAGGACAACGATTCCATTTTGAGTTCTTGGGTTAAAGCCTATAAAGCTTCTAAATCCTCCAGTAATACCGTCATGCCAAATAACATCAGCATCGTTTATATGAGATATTATCCATCCCAAACCAATGTCTTCCGTTGAATTGGAAGTATACTGATGTTTGTGGCATCGCCTTAAAAGATCTGCAACAGGAGGATTTAAAAGGCCTAAATTTGCGGCCAAAAATTGGGTCATATCCTTGATACTGGAGTGAAATCCAACTGCACCGATGAAGGCTTCTGTAACATCCCAGTATTTGACCATCTTGCCTAAATGATGGCCAACACTCATACGAGATCGAATGTTCGGAGTTAAATCAGCGCCAGTGTCGACCATCGACAAAGGACTCAAGATGCTATCCGAAGTGAGCCGCCCATAACTCTTTTTCATCTTCAGGCACAAAATATGACCTAACAAAGCCATTCCCAAGTTTGAATATACAAACTGTTCTCCGGGAGTCTTCTTTAGGGTGAAACGACCAAGAAAGCGGTAGAGGTCTTCAGTTGAATAACCTGCGTAAGGATTCATGAGATCTTTGGGATTTATATTGCCTGGCATGCCTGGAAGGCCAGAGTGGTGAGTGGCTAAATGTCTTAGCGTAATTTTTTTTCCATTGAACTCAGGAATTCTGACAGAGGGAAAAAAGTTTTCAACTGGATCATCCAGGTTTGCTTCTCCTTTTTGCACCATTTCGATTAACAATAGAGTTGTAAATACTTTTGTGATCGACCCTATCTCGAAGATTGTGTCAATGGAAATGGGGACATCATCCTGGGCTGATTTTTCCCCGCTGCAGTAAAAATGTAACTGATCCTGTTCGATGAAACCAACCGCAGCCCCAACTGCTCTGTTTTTTTTAATAGTTTTTTCGAGCATGGATTGTATGTCAGTGGTCATAGACTCCCGGTATCCTATTTTTAAATCCTCAAAGTATATTCCTGTCTGTCGAATTTATCGCGCCATTTTTCAAATGAGGCGCAAGACCTGCAAGGGGGAGGGTAGCGCCGTAGGCAGATTCGAAGCAACCCGCATCGCACTGGGTTGATGATGTGGAACAATGTTGTTTGATGTAATTGACTTAGAGTCATCAATGTACACCAATATATCCTGACGTAGTCTTGATAAAAAATATGAAAAATGTTTACCATAACTGGCTTTTAAAAACCAATTTTCAAGAGGACATATGTTAGTTCAACCACCAAAATTTATTGAAGGTTCCCTTGCGGCAAAAATCAATGAAGCGAAAATAAAAGACAGGGCCAGCTGTTTTGATGACCCAAAAATCGCTGCTGTTCATTTGAAAACAAAGGAAGATTTGTCCATGTTTTACGGAGAGTCGCATGCATCGGACTTTACTGTTGCTGTTACTTATGGCATTCAAGTTGTAGTAGCCGTAATAGCTACTGCGGTAGCCGCCGTCACTGGCAATAGCAATAGTTCATCGCACGAGTTAAGCGATCCGTTATCTGAAGATGTTTTCGGTTTGAGCGTTCACGACCTTCTAAATGCAAGACGGTCAGCATTAGAAATTTCCTAATGATTTTTTCATAATAAAAAAAAAGGGAACCCCGGTTTTAAGAAACGGGGGTTTCTGTAAAAATCAATAAACAAATATGGTTATTTTAGTCGCTGCTTTTCTTTGTCTTTTTTTGTCCCTCAGTCTTTTGAGAGAAATACCCCAGATAAGCAAGATGTTGGAACGTTTTCCTGTGGTGATGTCTTTTATCCCGACATGGAGCTTTTTTGCTCCCACGCCTGGCATGCACGATTATCATTTGCTCTATAGAGGAATAAATGATAATGGGGAAGTTCAGGATTGGCGGGAGGCTTACCCAATAAAGGAAAAACGAGGTCGCTTTTCTTTTATATGGCATCCAGACAAAAAATTTCTGAAGTCATTAATGGATTTAGTCCATGAATTAATCAGATTTAGCATCGTTTCTGACGATAAAAAACAAATATGCATTTCAGTTCCATATTTGCATATATTAAATTACGTTACTTTTTTGGCGAGTGAAAAATCCATTAAAAAAGTTCAATTTATGATCCTTAGCAGCTCAAGGTTGTACGATTATAACGTCGAATTTCTATCCAGCGCCCATTCATTAACCGTAAGGTCAGGATGATTTCTGAATTTATTTCGTATTTTAAAGACATTGATTTCGTTTACACGTGCATTCTGATGATATTGTCTATCGGGCTAATTATTTCGTCTTTGGAAGACATCGTCAATCGCTCGATATATACAAAGGCAGGCCTGCTCAGCTGGAACATATCCAAACACAGATCCTCTTTTTTTGCAAACAGTTGCGTTTCAGAAATTTTGGATTTCATTTTGGATGACCGTTCCTTTGTTGCTTTGTTATATTTGAAATTTATTTTATCGACCGCTCTCTTTTTATCTGCAATGCTTGGTGTAATTTCCCCAATTTTAATCTTTTCGGTTTTTGTTTTCATGTTATTAGTCTCAACGCGTAGCCAATATGGTCTGGACGGTGCCTATCAGATGAATTTGGTTGTACTGTTTGGATTAACAATAGCTACTTTTTCAGGGTTGCATTCAAAAATATCATCAATATGTTTGTGGTTTATTTGTGGTGAACTTGTTTTGTCTTACTTTATTTCGGGAATAGCTAAAGCTATTTCTCCAATTTGGCGCAAAACTTATGCTTTAAACGCTGTTTTTAGTACAAAAACATACGGACATGAAGGCATGTTCAATATTGTTACAAAATATAAGCATCTCGCTTTTATTTTATGCTGGCCAATGTTTTTGTTTGAGCTGTTTTTTCCTTCTGCTTTTTTTTCTGAATATTTATGTGTGATTTTTTGCTTAATTGGAATTTCGTTTCACCTGTTCAATGCTGTATTTATGGGTTTGAATACTTTCTTTTTTGCTTTCTTATCAACATATCCAGCTTTTATTTATTGTGTTGCTAAATTAAATTAGATTATGGATGAAATTAACAAATCCAAAATATGGATTTTTTATGACGGCACATGCGGACTATGTCACAAGTTTGTGGTGTTTGTTCTACGTAACATGAAGGAAGAAGTGTTTATATTTTCTCCTCAATCCGGACACTCTTTTAAAGAAATTAATGATTCGGAAAAATATCTTGGACAAAGCATTGTTGCCTACATTGAAAATGAAAATCAGCTCTTTTCCAAAGGTGACGCTGTCAGGCTTGTGTTATCTCATTTAAGATGGCCATGGAGGGGATTAGCATATTTTTTAAGATGCTTTCCATCTCCTGTTCTTGATTTTTTCTATGACTGTGTAGCAAAAATTCGCCATAGATTTTTCAAACAGCCTGATCGGGCTTGTCCTATTGTCCCAGCAAGATGGTCGAAATTTTTTAAAGATTAGATGCTCTGTTTGATATGGCTATAGAAATTGTTGGTCGATGCTTAACGGAACTTGGCTGTTCGCTGCTTATTGATTCAGGTTTTCACAGATTTACCAGTTCTCCCAAAGCAGGAGGAGTCCTTTTTGGGTCTGCGCTTATGCAAACCGTATCTAACAGTTTTCTAAGATACCGCGCATACAATACTCCACCAAGGGGAGCCAACGGTTTGGTAGGGCGATTGATTCCTTTATCTACTCATGCATTGTGCGCAAATATATTTGCCTGTTTCACCGGCGTACATGCGCAGAGATTACTTCATGAAGGAGGACATGCTTGGGCTGCGAATGCCGTTTTTAAAAATGCCAAACCGAAAATAACGCTCTTTCCGTATGGTGCGACGAGAACAGAATATGCGACTGCGGAACTAACTGATTTTGGCAGCAAGCTGGGGAAACATCGGTCTTTGACTCTTGTTGCAGTTTCAGGGCCTGCTACTACTCTCCTGGTGTCAACGATTGCGATGATTGCAGGAATGGCCGTGCGAGCCAAGTTTCAAGAACTCTCCTGTTATTTAATCGCATATGGAAGAATGGATTTTTTTCAACATGCCGTTTATGCGGCAAATGCCATGCTTGCCCATCCAAAAGATGATAAGCATGATTTTGTAGTTCTCTCAGCAAGTGGGGTTCATCCACTAGCCGCTGCGATTGTATTGATTGCACTGCCTTTATTTCTGGAATTTGGCACAAAGTAGCTGAACAGGTAAATTTTTTAAGAGTGCGCAAGAGGAAGTTAACGGTGGTCCACTGTTGGTCCACTATTTCACTAGAAACCACTACAAACCACCAAGCAAGACCAATCAATAGTCTGAGGCAACATATTCATTGTCAATTGGTTGCTTGTTAATGATTATAGCCCACTGTGAATTCAGTCTGACTGTAAATCCCCCGACTTCGGTCTTCGTTGGTTCGAGTCCAATCGCCCCCATTTCTCATAGACAAAAATGAATTCCATAGACAAAATCACCCAAAATCAGATTGAAAAAGGTGCCTCCTAGGCACCTCAGTTACGCAAATTTTACGCACTTACCCAAACGAAACTGAAGCAATTCAGTGATGTGGCTGAATGCGCTCGTGATCCTCTACCTATTTTGCAATTGACTTTTGACTGAAGTAGAGGGTATTTTTTTTACTCTGTATGGCGTGTGTTTCTCAGAAAACTCTTAATCCTTTAGACATTCTTGCCCGCTTGAGTTGGAGTGAGAGCGATGATTTGGAGTTTAAGTCGGCAAAAGGCGGACTTCCAGGAAGTCTATGGGAGACCTACAGTGCAATGGCTAACACGCGGGGCGGTGTTATTCTGCTTGGCGTTGAGAACGATGGCGCGGTTAGCGGAATTAAAGATATTGAAACGATAAAAAAAAATTTCTGGGATACGATCAATAATAAAGGAAGGGTAAGCATCAATCACCTTGATAGCGGTGATGTGCAAGAGGTTTCTCACCCAAAAGGGATGATACTTGCAATTCGTGTTCCTCGCGCTACTCGTCACCAAGGTCCGGTATTCATTGGACAAAATCCATTGACTGGGACCTATCGTCGAAATTGCGATGGAGATTATCACTGTACAGATCAAGAGATTGGACGAATGTTGGCGGATCGCTCTCAAGATCCCGCTGATAGTCGCATCTTAGAGCATTTCAAAATGAACGATCTTGATCTCTTTAGTTTACAACAATATCGTCAACGGTTTGCCTCTCACAAGCCTACGCATCCATGGCTGGACGAAGATGACAAGGGATTGCTGATGAAACTGAACGGGTGGCGTTCATGTCGGTCCAGTGGTATGGAGGGCATCACTGTGGCTGGATTGCTCATGTTTGGCCGGGAGGAGGCTCTTCGTGAAGCGCTCCCACAATACCACATTGATTTTCGCGAAAAACTTTCCAACGATCCCGCGGTGCGTTGGACGGATCGTTTAACGCTAGACGGAACTTGGTCAGGAAATCTCTATCAATTTTATGTGCGAGTTATTCAGAAATTATCCGCGGACTTAAAGCTCCCCTTTCAATTGGACGGTGAATTCTTTCGCAAAGGGGAAACCGTTGTTCATGTCGCTATCAGAGAAGCCCTGGTAAATGCATTGATCCATGCTGATTATCAGGGGCAAGGCGGTGTTGTCATCGAAAAATATCAGGATCGTTTTGAATTTTCGAACCCTGGATTGTTATTGATATCGTTCGAACAACTGTTAAATAGTAACATTAGTGAATGTCGGAATAAATCATTGCAAACAATGTTTTCTATGATTGGTGCAGCCGAAAAGGCTGGGTCGGGTGTAGACAAAATACGGATGGGATGGAGATCTCAGCATTGGCGCTTTCCGGCGATTAGGGAGCAGGTGCAACCCGATCGTGTGTTATGGATATTACCAATGCTGAGTTTGATCCCTGATGAATCGCTTGCAAGACTGCAAAAGCGCTTCGGAACGAAATTTTCAAAATTTGATCCGTCCGAAATTCAAGCCTTAGTGACCGCGGACGTGGAAGGGTACGTAGACAATGCCAGGTTGCGTCAAATTGCCAATATTCATGCTGCAGATGTGACCAAACTTCTTCAAAATCTTGTTAGTCAGGGCGTTTTGGCTCAAGATGGACAGGGACGTTGGACGCGATATTGCCTGCCTTGCGAGCCTCCCTCTATACATATGGAAGAGAGCTCTATACATATCAATAGGGGGTCTATACATAAAGGAAATTCTCACTCCCTACATAGAGGAGAAGTATCTCTAGATCAATGGGATGCTCTCTTAGTGGTTGCGGAATCATCTAGGCAAAATAAGCGGATGTCTTCGCGAGAAATGGAGCAAATTATTGTAAGTCTTTGTCGAGGGCGCTGGCTGACGAGAAGACAATTAAGTGAGCTGTTGGATAGAAACCCTGACAGTTTGAGTTCTCGTTTTCTGACGCCTATGGTTAGTCATGGTATTCTTCAATTGCGTTATCCTGACAAACCAAATCGTGCGGATCAGGCTTATTCAATGCCATCAAATTAATTTCTTAGCAAACAGCAATGCTGCCCCTATGCTTGAAAATTCCAGCCCTGCTAAATTTTGGCACATTTTTGGCACACTCGGTCGTCAAACAAGCCAACAGGCAGCCGCTCGTGGCGACACCAAAAAAAGTTCTAAGCATTTAACCCAGTTGTTGCTATTATTTGGTGCATGTTGCCTTCGCTTGTTTCCGATCTGACTGTAAATCCCCCGACTTCGGTCTTCGTTGGTTCGAGTCCAATCGCCCCCAAATCTCATAGACAAAATTACCCTCAGAAATAAGTCCAAATTCCCCCATAAAAATCAGTCAAAAAAATGCTTCGTGGGGAAGCTGTGGAAGAGTAAAGATCGCAAATCACAGCAAAAGGCAATATGACCAACAAAGAAAGACCGAGGATTTCCATCTATATTGCTGCCAGCATCGATGGCTATATCGCCCGAAAAGATAACAGTCTGGATTGGATGGACAGGGTGGGTGGTTATGACGAGGATTATGGATTCAAGAAGTTACTGGATAGTATTGACACGCTAGTGTCTGATTGCGTAAATTCGTTCAAGTATTTGAACCCAGATTTGCCCGACGAGCAAAGTGCGGAGCGCGACAGCAACTTGCATCAAGTTGTTGAGCGCGAGCACAAAGCTCGTCGGGATAAATATGTTCAAACTTTTTGTTTAGATAAAGCATAGTCAACAGCAAAAGATGTTTGAAGACAAACAGGGTCGATGATCGGTAAAACAGAATTTGTCTCATCTACAACTAAAGGATATTCTGTGCACCCAAGAACAACGGCATCTAAATCATGATGCTGAAAAATCAACATTCGACAATACTCTCGAGCTTCAGGAGTAACATTATTTATCATTAATTGATCATGAATATCCTGCAAAATATTACGCTCTTCTTGAGTAGGAATTACTACCTCTATACCAGCATTTTCAAGCTTTTTGGCAAAAAAGCCATCTTCCATCGTAAATTTAGTAGCAAGAAGAAGTACTTTTCTATAGTCATGATCTTTGGCGTGCTGTGCAACCAGATCAACCGCATGCATTACTGGAATGGAAGAGTGAAGTTTATCTTTGATCATGTCATAGTATTTATGTAAGGTATTACAGCAAATGATGATACAATCAGGTTTCAGGGCCATCAAACCAGCCAACTCTTCCTCCAAGAGCTGAGAAGCTTTCTGGTCATTGCCATAACTACTCAAAAGATAGTGGTAATCAATGCTTTTTAGCAGAATCTTGGCGCTGTGATGTCCGCCAAGCCGTGTATGCATCAACTGATTTAAGAGGGTATAATACCCAATAGTTGATGACCAACCTGTGCCGCCTAATAAACCAATTGTTTTCATTGGAATGTTCATGGTGTCTCCTGAGTCAAGGTACAAAATGGTTTCACTATCTGCAGCTCTTGCTATACCAGGACAAAAGACTACTCCAAGCAGGAATGAGGCAAGCAAAAAACAACGACATCTCATCATTGGAAACTCTCCGTTAAGTTTGCCAGTGAATTTTAATACAGCGATTGCTGGCTTGTCAAACGTAAAAAAGCATCTTTACCTGATTCGACCTTCTCTTTATTCCAAAATTCCTCTATACTCCGAAACCTAATCGCAGGGAACGTAGATGGAAGAAAGTTGACAGCTTGCTAAGATCCAACTTTATGAAAGGCTGAGCATATGACTAAAAAGTTAGTATTTTCTTTGTATATTCTTCATTTATTCGCCCTAACCCATCTCACTGCCGATGATACGTATTGGGATTCCAGGCTTGTTCCAGCGTACTTTCATAACTCAGATTTACAAAGACGATGGGCTTGGGCGTTTTTGGCATCAAATCTGCAACAACTAAAAGGTGACGAGCATATTTTAGATATTGGGTGTGGCGATGGTAAAATAACTGCCGATATATGCAAGTTTGTTCCTCAAGGCACTGCTGTCGGGATTGATCCTTCAGTACCAATGCTCGATTGGGCAATCAAACAATATTGTCCCCAAGAATACCCAAATCTAGCATTCGCACAAGGTGGTTTTTTAAATCCAAATATTTCCGAATTATTCGATATAATAATTTCTAATTGCGCTCTACAGCATTGCTCAGATCAACTTCAAGCTTTTGAGAATATAGCCAAACTCTTAAAACCGAATGGCAAGTTATGGATAATGATTCCTGCATTGGACAATCCAGCTTGGCAACAGGCGCGTCAAACTGTCCAAACATCGCCAAAATGGGCAAGCTATTGGCAAAATATTCCCCCTAGAAAGTTTCTAACGATTGATGAATGCACGAGAATGCTAAAAGAAAATAATTTTTATCCTCAGAGGATCGAGAAAGTTCAGACTCTAGATCCATTTATAGATCGCAAAGAATTCCTGGATTTTCTTTTAGGCACATTTACACCAGCAGTTCCTGCAGATATGGCTCGAGAGTTTTATAATGAGATGATCGATGAGTATCTTAGGTTGTATCCCGAGGCAGTGAATGTCAATGGAGTGGTGGAGGCTCGATTTAATCGAATTGAAATTGAAGCCGTTTACCTAAATCAGAATGAGAGGAATCTAACATGAAAAGAACAGTAAAAATAATTCTATTTAACCTTATTACTTCTGCATCCCTTCTTTTCTCTGCGGATGTCCCCAATTGGTCATTTAATGACATCCACAATGGATGGAACTGTGAGCCTTTGACTCATCTGTATTTTCATTATTCTGAAACACAACGTCAATGGGCTTGGGAACTTCTGGGTAAATCACCCTTCAAGGGAGATGAAAATATTTTAGATTTTGGTTGCGGAGATGGGAAAATTACCGCTGAGATGTCTCATTTGGTTCCTAACGGTAGCATAATAGGAATAGACCTTTCAACAGAGATGCTTCATTTAGCACAAATTAAATTTCCTCATTATGCTTATCCTAATTTAGAGTTCAAAAAGAGCGACTCTTTAACCTTCTCCGATTTCCCTGAAGCTCCCCTATATGATGTTATCTGCTCTTTTTCAGTTTTCCATCTTGTCGCCAATCCTCTGGATACTTTAAAGAACCTGAAATCAAGGCTAAAGCTTACAGGTAAGCTCCAGTTAGTCATACCCACAGGAACAAATTCTGTACTTTATAGGGCAGCGAATGAAATTTTTTCTAAATACAACATCGAAGCGCCATGGAGCAAAACCGTTGGGAATGAAAACCCAACAATGCGCACTTTAGATGGCTGTTCCTATTTCCTAAAAGAGGCAGGTTATGACATCTTATCTTTGGAAATAATTAATACAGAAAATGCTTTTTATGACTTAGACGAATTCATTGTATGGATGGTTGGGACTGTAACTGCAAATTGGAATATTCCTTTTTCTCTCAGTCGAACTTTTTTTACTGATCTTGTTCAACGTATGTATGAACTTGAACCACAAATGATTGATGAAGAAGGGGGGGTTCGTTTCCAAATGCCTCGAATCCATGCAATAGCAAGCCCACATAGTGGATGAAATAATCAACAAATCACAGGAGTACGCGTGAAAATACAGACATTGTCTCTTTATTCTTACGAAGTCCCTCTTACAAATGGTCAAATGCGTTCCGGTATTTTGCTCAATATTACTGATGAAAAAGGAAATGATGGCTGGGGAGAGATAGCGCCTCTCCCTAGGAGCAAAGAAACATTAGAAGATTCCTTGCAGCAACTCCATCAAAAACAAGAGGAAATCATCAAAATTGATTGGACAGCTCGCAGCTGCTTAAAAGAACTCGCAAAACTTAGATTATTGCCTGCTGTATCATTTGGATTAGAATCCGCTCTTTTTTCAATACTGAAGCCCCTTTCTGAATATACCGTCTCAACTAGCGCTCTTTTGATGGGATCGCCTCAGGAAATTTTTGAACAAGCCAAACTTAGGCATGAAGAGGGATATATTTCAGCTAAACTAAAAGTCAGCAACCTCACTTTTGAGGAAGCTGCGTTTGTGATCAATGAGTTGAAAGACAAATTTCGTTTACGAATCGATGTAAACCGAGCATGGAAAACCGCGGATTCTCTCTTGTTTTTTTCCCAGTTCCCTTTATACCGAAACAACCTGAAGAATCGGTTTTTGACGACGTCGGCTTGGCAGCATTTTTTTTGTCTTCGCTCGCGCCTTGCCATAGGCAATGGTCGCTCGCTCCAGACGCAAAAAACTGCGCCGCCTCCTTGTCAAATTCCCGATTCTTCAGGTTGTTTCGGTATAGACACTTTTGATTACGTGGAAGAACCCTTCCAGAACCCCAATGATTTAGCACAATTTCCACATCCTCTCGCGGTTGATGAATCATTTCCTCAAGACCTATCCTTGGCACAGCTGGAATCATTCCCAACTCTAAAGGCTCTCATTTATAAACCAACGATCCAGGGCGGGATATTGGGCTGTCTTTCTCTACATGAATGGACAAGGAAAAGAGGTATTTCTTTAGTTTTAAGTAGCAGTTTTGAAAGTGATCTTGGTCTTGCACACGTAGCCTCCATAGCACATCGACTTTCTCTATCGACTCCCATTGGTATAGGTACTTATCACCACTTAAATGACTATGTGTGTTCCATTCCTCTTCAATTCTCTCGCTTTATTGTACACATACCGCAGCAGTTACGCCCTAAAATGGATAAAATTTCCAGCATTGAAAATAGGCAAATGCTTAAAAGCCGGATTTAAATATATGAATTTTTTTGATTAATTGAGATACACTCTTTTACAAATTTGGGTTTATTTTTTTAGAAAGCCGGAAAATCGGCACTATTTGCCTAAGGCCGCAATTCTGCAATTAGAAGGCGAGTCGCCAATCATGGTCGAGCCATGACCTGAATGTGAGGCCACGATAGAAATATAGATGTCTTGGCCAAGGGCATTAAGGAAGCGAAGAAGCCTTTCGAGAGAGAAGCTCTTGAGGTAACCGCGGAGGAGGAGAGAGACCTTTGGTTGGGCGATCTTGAGGATTTTGGCGACGCGGGCTTGAGTGAATTTACGCTTCTTGATGATTTTGGAAATTTCTATAGCAAGCTGGGCTTTAGCAAGCGCTTCTTCTGGATTAGCGAGGCCGAGGTCGGCAAAAACGTTGCCTGAACTTTCTTCCACATCGTAGTGTTTTTTCTTTTTCATTCTTGATCCTTGATGTATGCCTTTGCTTCTGCTAGCCGCTTTTTTACTAATTCGATTTCTTGGGACGGGGTGGAGATGCCGCTTTTCGATTTCTTTTGGAAGGCGTGGAGCACTGCCACGTAGTCCCTAAATTCTACCGTATACACCATTCGATATGTTCCGCTCGAGTCATTTTCTATAATCTCTCGGACTTTCGCGCTTCCAAAGCCCTTTAAGACTTTGGAGGACGGGGGAGTTATTTGTTGTTGGACGTTTTTTAGGGCAAATCCTATAGACCGCTGCACCCTATCAGGGAACTCTTTAAGGTCGGCCTTGCTGCGCCCAATCCAGATAACTTTTTTCAATTCGTCCGTGATTTTTCTGTTCGAGTCTCGATTATACCCGATTGGGCATATTTTGACAACTGCGTCTATGGAAAGACATTTATTGAAATAGCCATGTATGGCGGTACTAGAGAAGAGGGATGTTTCGGATGGGCCCCTTGCTATCAGCCTAATGCCACCATGCATGGACTTAGAGGCGACATTCACGAAGAGCGAGCTTATTAACCTGAATAATGGGTTTATTCAGGTTGGCAGGTGCGGAAATTTTTGTTCGTCCGCCTTCCGTTCAAAACAATTCTCAACATACTTTTTGACATTGTTTGCATGGGGCTATATCATTCAACACATGCAAAGAACGGTGTCAATTCCAATGCATTTGGATCCTTAAAGCAAATGAACATCGCTCATTTTTTTACATTGCTTCGGATTTTCATCAGCCCCCTTTTTCCGGTCATTTATTTGGAATACCGCTGGCTGGGCATTCCTCTGACTTGGCTCCCTTATCTGCTTCTTGGCCTTTTGGTGATTTGTGAATGTTCCGATCTTTTTGACGGCTTTTTGGCAAGGCGAAAAAATCAAGTCACCGATTTGGGAAAAGTCCTTGACCCCATGGCAGACAGTATCACCCATATTTCATTATTTCTTACGTTCACGCAAGGAATAATCGGCTTGCCTCTTCTGCTTGTTTTCGTCTTTCTGTATCGAGATTTGTTTATCAGCACTCTTAGGACCGTTTGCGCCCTGCGGGGAGTAGCGTTAGCCGCCCGCTTTAGCGGCAAAATCAAAGCGGTCATGCAAGCTGTTGTAGCATTTATGATTCTTTTTTTAATGATTTTTTATACGGCCGAGTTGATTACTCTTGATCTTTTACGCCAGGTGAGTTTATTTCTGGTATCTATCGCAGCTCTTTATACAGTAATCTCTCTTGGAGATTACATTGTTGCAAATAGGATTTATATCAAAAAAGCTCTGGAATCCTGAATTCGTTAAGAGGGGAAGATGAAAGACGGGGTTGTGCTTATTACGGGAAGCTGCGGCAGGATCGGTTTGAATCTGGTACGCAAGCTGGATGCTCAATTTCAGATTATTGGATTTGAGCTTGTAAAATCTTTTTATGCGGTAGCAGATGAAGAATTGGTGCCGGTCGACCTTACTTCAGAAGAGAGCGTGTCTCAGGCTTTTTCCCATATCAAAGATACGTATGGAAATCAGATCGTTGCAGTGGTCCATTTGGCGGCTTATTACAGTTTCGAGAAAAAGCATTCCCCTCTTTATGAAAAAGTAACTGTTGCAGGAACGGAGCGGTTGTTAAGGCATCTGCAGAATTTCGAAGTCGGGCAGTTCATTTTTTCAAGTACGATGCTTGTTTATGCTCCGTGCACTCCGGGACATCCGATGACAGAAGAAAGCCCGATTGCTCCAAAATGGGATTACCCCCTTTCCAAAGTGCGCACAGAGCAAAAAATTCATGAGCTTCGCGGACAGACAAAAACGGTCATTCTTAGAATTGCAGGAATTTACGATGACCATTGCCATTCGATTCCGGTGAGTCGCCAAATTCAAAGGATTTATGAAAACCAATTGGAAAGCCGTGTATTTTCAGGAGATATCCACCACGGATCATCCTTTTTGCATATGGATGATTTGGTCGATGCGATTGCGCTTGTCATTCAAAAAAGAGATGAGCTGCAAGCTGAGGAAATTTTTTTATTAGGCGAGCCGAAGACCCTAAGCTATGACGCGATGCAAAGAATCATTTCCCGTCAGATTCGAGGCACTGAATTCAAGACTTGGCGTATTCCAAAATGGCTTGCGAAAATCGGGGCCGCCATTTTAGGGATTCTCCCATTTTCAAAACCTTTCATTAAACCCTGGATGATTGATTTTGCCGATGATCATTATGAACTCGATATTTCAAAAGCCAAAAATGTCTTGGGGTGGGAGCCGACACGGAGCCTTGAAGCAACCTTGCCGATCATAATCAAAGAGCTGAAAAAAAATCCGGCTGGATGGTACAAAACGAATCAATTGAGCGGATGAACAGGATTTGGGTTTTTTTTGCAGTTATGATCCTGGGCCTGTGGCTCATAGCTGCTCCAGATACTTTCCATTTTCAGAGCCGGCCGTTAATGATTAATAATTGGATTTCAGGCGCCTTGCTGATTGCATTGGGCGCCTTTGCCCGGAAAAAACCTGCAATGATATGGATAGGATTGATGGGAGCCATTGGCATATGGCTTCAATTGACTCCTGTGATTTTTTGGGCTCCTCAATCTGCCGCATATCTTAATGACACCCTCATTGGCTCTTGTGTGATTTTTTTTGTTTTGATCCTGTATCCAATGCCAGAGCGCCCTGATTTGGAAAAATCTATTCCCCCTGGATGGACATCCAATCCTTCCGCCTGGCCAGCCCGAATTGTCATCGCTTTTCTCGCTTTTGTCTGTTGGATGATTTCTCGTTACCTTGCAAGTTTTCAATTGGGATATATCGATACGGTTTGGGATCCATTTTTTTCTCCCGGAACCAAAGCTGTTTTGGAATCCAAAGTATCAAAAGCGTTTCCCGTCTCAGACGCAGGCCTTGGAGCATTTGCCTATACACTGGAATTTTTCTCAGCTTGTTTAGGAGGAGAGAGTCGTTGGCGTACCGCTCCTTGGGCTGTGTTAATTTTTGGAGTCCTTGTAATCCCTGTAAGTTTAGTGAGTGTCGTATTAATCATTTTGCAACCCATCGCGGTCAAAACATGGTGCGCTTTTTGTTTATTGACTGCTCTTTGCATGCTGGTCGGCATTCCTTTTGCAATCAGCGAAGTGGCGGCAACGCTTTCATTTTTATTTCGCTCCAAAGAAAAACCTTTGATTGCCCTTCTTTTTCGAGGAGGAGCATGTGAAATGGCGAGCGCTGATACCACCACGCCAGCACTTGACAGTTCTTGGCGCCTCCTTTGGAAATCTGCGGCTTCAAATGTCTCAGCGCCCTGGAATTTGCTCGTTTCGATCCTGCTCGGCGTCTCTTTAATGGCCGCTCCCGCTTTTTTCTCGATGAATCAAGTGGTATCGGATGTAGATCCGATCGCCGGAGCTTTGAGCATTGTCGTTTCTGTGATTGCCATGTCGAAACTCATCCGCTTTGTCCATTATGCCAATTGCGTATTCGGCATCTGGATATTAGTTCAGCTTTTTTGGTTAGATACGCCACTAGCTTGCGTCTATCATGCAGGCATAGGCGGTTTATTGATCGGACTTTGTTTTTGTAAACAGACTTGATTTGACTCGCTCGAGATAGGCATTCCACCCTTCGCGTTGGTATTGCTTTGCCGTTTTTTGAATATTATCAGATTCATAGATTCCTCTCCCGACGATGATAATATCAGAGCCATTATTCAAAATAGCTTCACGAGGAGTGAGATATTGTTGTCCCAGTAGATCATTCGCAGAACTTAAACTGACGCCAGGAGTAAAATAGAGGAAATCTGGATATTCAAGAAGTCGTTTCCTGGCAATAAAACCCATGACAAAATCGGTGTTGTTACATGCTAGATCCAGATTGTTTTTTGCATAAGTCTCATCGGTGTAGGCTCCTAAAGAACTCAGTTGAGCAATAAGAATCAGTCCGGCATGGTGAGTTTCTCCTGATTTTTTTAGAGCTTGCACTATGGTGGGTCCTGGAAGCACATGGGCATTGATCATATGCGCCCACGAAGCGATCTTATGAACCCCTTTTTCATATTGCATGATGACAGTATTGCCAATATCGGCAAACTTGCGGTCTTCAAAAAGAAAAAACGAGTGTTTATTAGAAAGGGCGCGAAGACGTTGAATGAACATGTCATCGAAGTCTTCAATGATATCGGCATGCATTTTTAAGATGCAGATGTAAGGGCCAATCGCATCAGCAAAATCAAGAAATGCTTGTTTTTGAGGGATATCAGCTGCTACCGCCAGATTTGTTTGTTTTCTTTCCATTAATAATAAAAGATCCCGATTTAGAGGGTGGTTGGTTATTTCAGCCCGTTCAGCATAGGTTATACCGAAACAACCCGAAGAATCGGTTTTTGACGACGTCGGCTTGGCAGCATTTTTTTTGTCTTCGCTCGCTCCAGACGCAAAAACTCTCGCCGCTTCCTTGTCAAATTCCCGATTCTTCAGGTTGTTTCGGTCTAAATAGGAAAATAATTCAGAAATTTTAAATACGGAATGGACATTGATCCCCTGCTCTTTAAGATAAGAAATTCCCCCTTGTTCGCGATCAAGAAACACAATCGCATCCTGTACGATCAGGCCTTCGTTTCTCAAGGTCGCTGCCGTTTCCATAATGCTTGTTCCTGAATTGATTACGTCTTCAACGATCAGGACGCGGTTACCGGATTGATAGATCCCCTCAACCATTTGTTTCGTGCCATGATCTTTCTTTTCTTTGCGCGCCATGAGCAATGGTTTGTTGCATTGGAGCGAGATGGCTGTCGCCAATGATAAAGCGGCATAAGGCACTCCGCAAATAGAATCGTAAGATGCCAGGTTGATTTTTTCCCCCATAAGTTCACTGATTTTCTGAAGCAATGCAGGACAAGAAATCGCACGTCTCAGATCAATGTAATAAGGTGCTTTACTCCCATCTTTAAGGGTAAAATCGCCCCATTTGATGACTCCAATCTCATTGCACTGAGCGATCACTCCTTGTATCTTTGGATCCTCATTGAACATTCTCGCGTATGCTTCGGGTTTCTCGATAAGCAAAATCACCAAAAAAAATAGATAATGGAAAAAAATCCGTTTCATAACAACCCCCTTTTCAAGTTATTTGTTGCGATTGGTATAAACCAGAAGATATTTTTGCACTGATTGTGCCCAGCTCCAATCGATCGCCATTCCATTTTTAATCAATGCATGCATTAAAGCAGGGTTTTTCTTAAAAATATGAAATGCCCGTTTCAGGGTTTCAGTCACAGATTCATCTGTAAAGTCGGAAAATAGAAATCCATTGTGTTTTTTTACCGGAATTTTCAGGTCTTCGCAATCGAAGATCGTATCTTTATGACCCCCAGTTGCCCGGGCGATGGGAACGGTTCCGTAGCGCATCGCGATCATCTGTGCAAGCCCGCATGGCTCGTATAGAGAGGGAAGGAGAAGCAAATCGAGAGCGGAATAAAGCTGGTGGGCCAGAACTTCATTATGTTCAAAATGAAAATAGGCTGGCTGGCCTGTGTATTTTTTTCGCAAAGCTTCAAAATGGATCTTCGTTTGTTGATTTGGCATGGATCCTAAAAGAATAAAAGTCCCCTTCAGTTGGAGAGTTCTTTCAATGGCAACCTCGATCAGCTTTGGCCCTTTTTGGGAGACCAGGCGGACGATGGCTCCAACCCAAGGTCGATTTTGAACAAGAATATTCAACCGGCTTTCCAACGCCGCCCGATTTTTTTCTTTTGCCTTTAGAATCGTTTCCAGAGAATCTCTCGCTTGGTAACGGGCTGCAAGACATTCATCTTTTCCAGGATCCCAAAATTTTAAATCGAGGCCATTCAAGATGCCGGTTAATTTTGCCTTTTCCCTGATCAATGTCGCTTCGAGACCGTATCCTACTTCAGGGGTTAAAATTTCTTTTGCATATGTTGGAGAGACAGCGACGATTGCATCGGAATAGATAATTCCTCCTTTCAAAATATTGGCGAGTTTCGCATTTTCATTATCTTGCAATTTTTCCTTTGTGCAATAGATTTTGGACGATAGTCCAATATAATCAAGATCCCACACTGCGCATTTTCCCTGGTAAGCGCCGTTGTGGATTGTGAGGATGATGGAACGGATGGGAAGCTGATAAAGATCGCGCGCAAAAACCGCTGCGGCCGCGACGTGCCAATCGTGAAGATGAAGAACGTCTATGGGTGATTTTTGAAGTTTTAAATATTCGATAGCCGCTTTTGAGAAATACAGGAACCGGGCCGTATCGTCTTCGCACCCATAAATTTTTTTGCGATGAAAATAGCCTGCCGGATGACGCGCATCGAGAAGATGGAGGGGAATTCCTTCGCATTTTGCCGACCACATCACGTTGCCATGCGGCTGGCTCTTTTCAGAGCATTTAAAGTCCGGAATTTCCATATCTACTTCTGAGAGGTCCTTGAATTCGATAAAATCGTATTTGGGAAGGATGACATCGACTTGATGGCCGATTCGTATGAGCTCTCTGGAGAGCCCTAAAACGACCTCCGCCAGCCCTCCCGCTTTGACGATGGGAGCGAATTCCGCTGTAAGTTGTACGATGCGCATCTATTCACCCAAGCTCTAACCCGTATGTCTCACATAGGATTTTCCGAAAAACTCGATCATTTGATTCAACGTTTGAAACCAGTTGATCGATTCCTTTCCCATCACCTGGATCATCAGTCCCCAGGCTGCTGTTAAAAGAGCAATGCCGACCCAGGATTTCAGAGCGATCCCTAAAAAGACGATTTGTACTTGAGGAGCCAGGCGGTTTGCGATTCCAAGGAAAAGATCGGTCAGCAAAATTCCGATCAGCGCGGGAGCCGCGAGCTGCGTGGCGATTTTCATTGTCAAAGCCGTGAGGCCAAAGATCATGGTCCAAAATGAATTATGCAAGTCGATGATCGATGGATTGATGACCTGGTCGACGGGGATCAGCGTATAAGAATCTGCTATCCCATTGAAATAAAAAAAAGGGCCGTCCAATGAAAAAAAAATCGCGATTAAAACGAAATTGCAAAGGATGCCGATGGGCCCTGTTTGCGTTTGGGTCGTTGGATCCGATACTTGAAGCGAAGAAGCGCCCCGTTGGAAATCGATGAGGCTTCCTGCCATCTGGGCAATTAAAAAAGGGATTGTCGCAAGAAATCCAAGGGCAAAACCGATGATCAACTCTTTGAGAAGATATCCGATAAATGCAATATCAAAAGGGATGTCATGGCGCACGACTAAAATATTTTGAGGAATGAAGACGGCAAGCAGCGCCAGACTAAATCCGATCCGTATCGGAGCAGGGACGTTTCTTGACCCAAGAAAAGGGGCTAAGCTTACTATGGGCAAAAGCCTGCCTAAAGTTAAAAAAAATACGGAAAGCGCTGTGGCAGGCTGCAAATTGGGAAGGGAAAGAATCATCGAGAGATAACTTTCTGTCGCAGAAAATGAATTCATGAAGCAATGGCCCAGCGGGGGATGCTGGTCAGAATCGACTGGGTGAACTGCATGACCTGCGCTCCCAACCATCCCCCTAAAAAAATAATCGTGAAAATGACCGCGAATAATTTGACCGTAAAAGAGAGAGTCTGTTCTTGAATTTGTGTAGCTGCTTGGAAAATAGCTACAATCAACCCTAAAATCATACTGATAATAATCGGCGGCCCAGAGAGGATGAGGATGAGCATCAGTGCTTGATAACTAAGCTGAAAAATTTCATTCTGAAACATTTTTTACCTAAACGACATTGCAAGTCCCTGGATCAATACCGTCCAACCATCCACAATCACCAAAAGAAGAAGTTTGATTGGCAGGGCAATCGTGAGAGGAGAGAGCATCATCATTCCCATGGCGAGAAGAATGTTGGAGACGACCATGTCAATGACGAAAAAGGGGAGATAAATCAAAACGGCGATTTCAAAAGCGCTTTTTAATTGGCTAGTAATAAAAGACGGGATAATAATGATAAAGTCGTTATCTTTTAGCTGGTTTTTGTAGGGTTCAGGAAAAATTCGGTAAGCGAGTTGATAAAAGCCCTGAATGTGTTTTCCATTGCTGTTTCTTTCTAAAAATTCACGCAGCGGCTCTTTCGCTTTATCGACGACATTGACGACAAAAAATGCGGAGGCGCTTGACATCACGGGAACCGGTCCCGCTTTCTGAATGACTCCCTGGGCGGCGTCGTACATAGCGACTCCAGTGGGAAACATCACATAGATCGTAATCAAAAGGGCGATTCCATTTAAGACCTGGTTAGGGGGCGTCTGTTGCACGCCGAGCGCCTGGCGAAACATGGAAAGGACAACGACGATCTTCATAAAAGAGGTGAGCAGCATGATTGCAAAGGGGAGGAGCGACAGGCCGGCCAAGACAGCCAGTTTGGTGACCAGGGAAGGATTGATATTCCCTTCACTGTCCGCGTGCACGGCCTCGGCGACGGCTTGCCCTGCCTGGGTTTGCGCAGGATTTTGTGCCAAAAGAGGGGTCCAGGAAAACAGGAAAGCAATATAGATACACCAGTTGATCATGATGGTTTTCCCATAAAAGAAGAGAACGCCGATTCGAGTGCCCGCCATTGGTTTTCCAGTTGTGCGTTGATAATGCCGGCTTCAGTCTCGATCATGCAGCCTCCGGGTTCGATATCGTCGCGCTCCTGGATGGAGAAACTTTGAAGATGTTCAAAAATTTCTTTTATTCTTGGTTTTTCTTTTTCCAACATTTCGAGGTCGGATTTATTTGCATAAATGATAATCTTTTTGTGTTGAGTGACAGGTTTTAAGGAATTGAGAACAATATCTACAATTCTTTCCGGATGGAGTTTTAATTCTTCTCCCAAGATTTTTCGCGCTGCGGATAAAGTTAAAGGGAGCAGTTTTTTTTGGATCTCTATCCGCAGCTCTTTCAACTCTTCGTCGAGCGCAAAAAGATGTTTATTGAACGATTCCAAACCCTCTTGAAATCCCTCTTCATGCCCTCTCTTCTTTTCCTCTTCCGCTTCAAGTTCTGTTTTTTGCTTGAATTCTTTTGTTTCTTCTTCCACCTTTTCTAAAATTTCAGCAGCATCCTGAATTGTGGAAAATTCCAGTGCGGGAATTCTTTTTTGCCCCGGGGCAATCCGTACGTCTTGCCCGGAGATCAGTGTAAACAGTTTCATGCCGCTTCCTTTAGTAATGCCTCAATTTGACGCATACAATCTTGACAGAGCGAGCCTGGAATGTCCATAGATACCAGTTTTAAAAGTGCAGTTCCTCTTCCAATATCGAGCTGATGACAAATATACCAAATAAAATCGTGGTGTTGCAGGGATAGGGCGGCGCCAAGACGGGCCAGACCCCTTTTATGCAAAGAAATGCGAAGCGATTTTTCAGCGCCATCCCATTTTTTTAGATCAAGGGGAGTTGCCCGAATCATGTTTTGATTGAACGCAACCGCTTTTTTCAAAATCCGTGTCTCCTCTTCAGATAGAAAACTGTAGATTTTTTTCAGAATTTTTGTCTCTACAATTTGCCTGAGTTCTATTGCGAGATCGGTCAAAGAGAGGGTATCGATAAGCTCGATGAGTTCTTGTTTGCCCAAATAGAGCAGGGGCGATAGGGGAGTAGGGGGGAGAAAATAGATAGGGAGGAGAGGAATGGTTGCTCCAACCAGATTTTCAGTAAGGGTTTGCAAAATAAATTCCTGTACAATTTTACTTTTTTCTTTTGCGGGAGGTGTTCTGATTTTCAATTCACGACATAAGTTTTCATTGGAAAAACGATCTAACGCGCTTAAAAAAAGTTTTTGTTCTTTCAAAGGTTTCGTTTTTAAAATAGGAAGCAGCCATGACCAATGTACACGTTCTAAAATAGAGGCTTCTTCCAAATCGGTATTTACTTCCGTAGAGGGCATTGCCTCCAAACGGGATCGTTCGTCTTGTGATAAAAAACGTTTCAGGACATCTCGGGAAGAAGCCGGACAACCGTTTAAAATGGCCTTTAAGACCCATTCGCTGGAATTGATCATGAGATATCATGGGTTAGGAGGAATTTCAGGAAGTTCAGATTTGGGCCTCGCCTTTTTTAAAAAAGGGATGGTGAAGTGAGGGAACAATTTGTAAACAAGCCATCCGCAAAGAGAAAGGGATAACAGAAGCAGTATGGTGAAAGCGAGAAAAATCCATCGAAAGTGGGCGCTTGAGCTTTGTGTCATGACAAGTCCCCAAATTTTGACATAAGTTTGCGTCGCTTTTGGGCCAATCGGCTGTCCCTCGGCAGTCAGCGTGATGTCGGCGAATCTGGAACGATCGGAAATGACGGCTACGTCATCGTAGCTCAATCCGCTCACGCTTCCGGACATGAGCCGTTTGATTTTGATTTCGATGTGGCTATTGGGATCTTCCAGAATTCCTTGATGTTTTACGTACACTGCCGCAGTGATTTTCTGCTGCGGCGCTCCAGGCGCTGCCGGAGCAGCGCCTCCAGCAGCAATGCCAGGAAAAGAAATTTGGACGTCGGCATCGATGACTCCATCGATTTTTCGGATGGTGTTTTTCAGCTCTTCAGCAAGCCCTGCCTGATAACGGACCGTTTCTTCCATGGTCGATGACATGAGTCCCGATTTTGCGAAAAGCTCGAGGAGGGTGGTCCCCTGCCTTCTCGGCAAGCCCACTTTATTTAAAATCGCCATCGCATCTAGAGCTCTATCTGCCTCAACAGTGATCATGTACTGGTTTGTGGATGCGGTCGCTGCTCCTACTCCTGTAGCAGGTGCAATGACTTTTTGCGCTTCGACTCCTTTCGATGCAAGATAAACGACGATTTCATTCGCTTCTTTTTCAGAGATATTATTGATAATGGTTTGACTGTTTTCGCAGGATGCAAGCGCAAAAAGCAACAGTAGCGAGGCGAATCGAAATATACCGAAGTGATTCAAAAGCCGTTTTTGCATAGATAATGTCCCTCTATGGTTTATAACATTTGAGATCTGTGTATTTCAATAGAAATTCAACAACAAGTGCTCATAAACTTGAGGTATACCCAAAATGATTCAAGAATCGGCCTTTAGGCGGGATTGAAAGCTGCCGAAAATCGATTCTTGAATCATTTTGGGTATAGACCTCTTAGTTTCGAAAGAGGTCTATTTGTTACATATCGAATATCGGCTGATTTTTTCAATCAATGTTTTTTTTGTGAAAATTAAATGATATACCCAAACCTCACTTTGTGGAGACTGCCGTTTCAAGACAAATTCGATGATAAGGTTGGTTGCAGGCCGGTTCGCCATCTGGTCCCGCATGTGAAATCCAGGCTTCGAGTGTTGCGGGAGAAAAAATGGCGTTATGAAGGTTTGAAGGATGGGCTATTTGTCGAATCGCTTCTTGGATTTTAGGGACATTCATTTTGCCATAATCGGCTTCGATAGAGGAGAGAAGCGTGTCATGATGATCCCATCTGGTTAAGATCAGGCAATCTTGAGGAGGATTTTTCAATGGAGCGGGCTGTGCCTGGAAAAATTGGGAAGCGGCGCCTTCCGGAATCACATGCAACTGATCCGCTGTCGCATAGACGGCGATTGCGCGGCTTGTCTTTCCATCTGAAAAAATATAGTGGTATTCACAGGTTCTGGGAGTTGTATGAAGCAAAGAGATAATCTCATCCAAAGATGCTGTATTTTCTAAAACCAGGCGTAGTAAAAATGACATTGGCAAACCTTTCCAGGAACCATAGCCTTTTCCGCCAATCTCGCCGAGCGCGATTTGCTGGTCATTCATCCCTGTAACGGAACCGATAAAACCGGCGTAAGTCACATTGAGAAAGGAATATCCCCGATCTGGTTTTACAATAGCTGCGACAGCGGTATTCTGCAGGCCTCCGCCAATCGCATAATCGAGGACGCGCGCATGATAGAGCGTCCCATTTTCCGAAGCTTTTCCATGCACGGTTATAGCAGAGCAATGAAACATTTCAGGGAACAGATTTAATAATAGAATTTTTTCATAAGGAACTTCAGCCCCATCCGCTATGCCTTGCATCTCCTGGATCAGGGAATCTGGAATGCAAGGCACCACTTCAGGCATCGCTTGCATGAATGCCTGCACTACAGGAGGCGTCTGATCCGAGGACAGCTTATCAATAAAGTGATGGATATTATAAGCGACCTGATCTTTCAACAGACGCCCATGTTGATACCCTAACTCATAGGGAGTTCCTTCAATATGCAAAATTTGTTGGCCATTGATTTGCTCCAACCATCCAAATCCTTCCCGCTGCAGTACTTCGCTCATAAGTACTGTGGTGAATAATAAAAACACAAACCGAATCATCCTATCTACTCCTTCAGAGACTGTATTCGTTCTCGGCTGGAGTTGAACCAGCGACCTGTCGCTTAGGAGGCGACCGCTCTATCCACTGAGCTACGAGAACATAGGCGCTTTATTTTAACTATGGAATCGCTTACTCTCAAGAGAAAAAGGTGTTTTCTTATGCAGGCGGATATCGGACTCATTGGACTTGCGGTGATGGGCCAAAATTTGGTCCTCAATATGGCGGACCGCGGTTATACTGTTCAGGTCTTTAATCGCACTGTCTCCAAGGTGGATGAGTTTTT
>DATIHO010000135.1:0-23742 GCA_035480615.1 Chlamydiales bacterium
GCGATGAAGTTTGGATTTTTGAGAATCAAGACTGCTTGCCTTAGAACTTTTTGAGAGGTCTCCATATTCTTTCCTAAGTTGTTTAGGACAAGAAGATATCACGACCTATTGCGTACTAAAACCTTAAATTGACAGCATTGAGCGAACGCCAGAGCCTTTTTTCGATCGCTGGCGTGGTTTTTGAATGACTCAACTATCAAAGAATTGCGCGAGGAAGTATTGATCGCCTGCGAAAGCTCGGATGCAATGAAATCGCCGTGGCTGCTACTGACGCTCTTCAAATCGATGCGCGAAAGAATTTGCCGGCCGATGAGGGGACTGAGAAAGCCTTGCTCAATACCTTCCTTGATGCCCATGTGAAATGGGATTTCTTGAAAAATCTCGTCGAGGCCCATTCCGTCAGCTCGTCGCGGTGTTGCAGTACAGCCTAAAAGAAGCTTGTTAGGATCGCACCCCAAGAATCCAAGCTCATGCAAAACCGATTTGTAGCTATGAGCTGTGGCATGATGCGCTTCATCGACAACGCATAACCCGAACCCCTGTTCCTTCAAACGAGCGAGACGATTCGGCTTACAGGCTGTTTGAATGCTGGCAATGACGACCTGGTTCTCCATCTCATCGAGTTCAGCCTTGACGAAGCCGATATCACTATCCGGCCAAACCAGCTTGACCTTCGAAGCCGCTTGAACAAGCAGCTCGTCGCGATGTGCGATGATAAGCGTTCGGGTGTTGAGTTTTTTAGCCAAGAGACCGAAGCAGATCGTTTTTCCGAGGCCGGTTGCGAGGCTTAAGAGGGAGCGAGTCACACCAGTCGAAAAACGCTGGGTGATCATATCGATGGCCTTAAGCTGATAAAACCTTGGAGTTAACACAACTCCCCTCTTAAGCAAAATACGGATGTCCGGCCGTAGCCAAAGCGAAGGACGGCACAGCCTCTATTAATAGCTATTAAAGCATTAATAGTTATCTCCCTACTTTTGTCTATGAGAGTTCTACACGTTCTGGCGGAAGTCTCTGCACGTTCTGGCGGAAGAATGGGCGTTTTTCTGCACGTTCTGGCGGAAGTCTCTGCACGTTCTGGCGGAAAAAAATTATTTGAAATCACGGTTAATTTGTATCCGATATTGGTCTTGATCGTTCTTCCCTTGCATCGCTTCCCATTCAAGTAGAAGCCCAATTTTCAGGAAAATGGCACTGCATTCGTTGATTATTTCATCCACTTTTTTCTTTCGTCCATCTCGTCGGAACTCGTCCAACTTAAGTATATCGATGACGGTGTCCTTGTCCCTGAGAAATTCATATCTTTTGGACTGCTTTTCTCTGAAAAGAAAATCTCTCATGAGATTAACGGATTGGCTGAATCGATCTTTGCCTATGGCATCAGAAATTCTAAAATAAATGTCTTCTGGGAATTCAACGTATCGCTCTCGAATATTATTCGTAAATTGCGGCTGAAACTTAAACAAAAATTGGCATTTTCTTCCTTCGAGAAGATCATTATTGCTATCTATGTCTTGACATTCGCTTTCAGACAAATCTAAGTTGAGAATAACGATATTGAAAAGCGGGCAGTAAGTTCTTAGCTTATTATACCTTTTTTGTTTTCCATTTACCGGAAAATTCCATGTAGTTAAGTACATTTTCTTTGCAAAACTTTTGAGTTTATTTAGGATAAATTTGATGTGATCTGAGTTGTAATTATCTCTTCCATAATACGTTGAATAAAATTCATGAGGCGAAACGATGATCCGCGCCGTTTCCATCTCTATTTGATTTATGGAAAGAGAACCTTTCTCGTAATTCCCCATATAATAATCGCTAGAATCTTGATTTCTGCTTTCGCTTTTTCGACTCAATAGCAAGGTAAGCGTATGAACAATTCGGTCTTCAGATTGATCTAAATTAAGGCCCCTTATGATTGGTTTTTCTGATAGCAGTTCTTTCACTGTCTTCAATTTATTCGAATCAAACGGATCAATGATCTGTGCTCGATCAGGTTCTGCTCCTCGGTCTAGTTTATTATCTATCAGTTCCCGGGATTGTCTAAATGTTTTGGTTTTTAGAGGCTTACGAACTTCTTCAATTAGAGTGACAATTTCTTTTCTGGAGAGGGGTCTTTGGCCGATTTTCTCTAATGCCGCTTTCAGCGTTTCATGTTGTTCTTTATTTAGGGTTTTCGCATCAGCCGTTTCTTTTTCCCATTCTTTCAGTTCCTTTGCTCTGATTTTCAGACAAACGTCTTCGCACAATTCAAAAACTGAGGCCATTTCCAGCACTTCCACGACCTCCCCTGTTCTTGTATCGCGAATGAGAATATCTGGGGCATTCTGAAATTCATGAATTGGGGGTATTGTGATTGAATATTGATGATTCATATGTTTTTAAAGTTTAAAATCCTTTCTAAACTGTTCCAATCCCATGTCTGAAAACACTCCACATTCTTTATCGAAATGTAAGAGTACGTCTCCGATTGGCCCATGGCGATTTTTGGCGAGAATCAGATCTGCTTTATGCGGTGAGTCATACTTGTCGTAATAGTTCCGGCGGTAAAGAAACAATACTACATCTGCATCCTGCTCGACTTGGCCGCTGTCCCTCAGATCGCTCAGCAGGGGGCGGTGGTCTTGCCGCTCCTCTACCTTCCGAGAAAGTTGAGATAAACAAATAATCGGAATGCTTAACTCTTGTGCTAAAAGCTTGAGTTTTCGAGAAATATCCGCGACTTCATATTGGCGGCCATCGGACGATTTTTGACTTCCCAGCAATTGAAGGTAGTCAATGACCAGCAATCTAATGTCGTGCTTTCCTTTTGCTTTTCGAGACAAGGAGACAGCCTGCTCGATCGTATGACATTGTTCATCGTAAAGAAGGATCTTCTCTTTTCTTAGCTGCTGATCGGCTTCTCGAAGTTTGCTTATATCCACATTGGACAAGATTCCTCTCTGAATATTTTCGCCGGAAATGCTGGTTCTCAGAGACAAAAATCTCTCCGTAATCTGGTCTGCTCCCATTTCCAAAGAAATAATTGCAACAGAACGCCCTTGCATTTGCGATACGTTCGAAGTGATGCTTAGCGCTAAAGCGGTTTTGCCCATGGCAGGTCTAGCGCCTATGATTACCAGATTGGTATCGATTAAAATGGTCGCAAGATTGTCCAGATCCTCAAATCCCGTAGGAAGGCCGTTAATATAAGGCTCGCCCGTTTCATCGACATGTGCTTTCCTTTCTTCGATTCGATCCATTAATGGCGTTGAGGAAATTTTCGACTTTTTCCCAGACAAAATTTCACCAATAAAAGTGCCCTCATGAGATCCTGAAGAAGCTTCGGCAATACGTTTAAAATCTTCGATCGTTCTCGACAAAATTACAGGTATGTCTTGAGGTCGCTCTAAAGCGTTTTGAATGATCCTCTGTGATAGATCGACCGTTTGACGCGCCTGCGACAGCTCTTGCACTTGCTTGACATATTCTTCGATGTATGCGGAAGTGCCAGCGTATTGAGCTAATGCGGTGAGATATCCGATTCCGCCAATGGCATCGAGCTTGTTTTTCCGCTTTAGTTCCTCGCCAATGAGATGGATATCCGCTGGCTTGTCGGAACGGTAAGCAGCCCTGAGGGTGGAAAAAACGATCTGATGCTCGGCGTAAAAGAAATTTTCATCGATAAGAGCATCAGCGGCGACCTTGAGACCATTGATGCTCGTCAGCATACAGCCGAGGACCATCATTTCTGATTCTTTGGAATTAGGCGGTGTTTTCGCTTGGTTCATCTTTTCCCTTATTTTGCGCGGCGACCTTCGATGAATGCGAACAGCTCGGGAACCCCGATCAAAATTTTCCTGCCCAAGCGAAATACGCACTTGCGACTAAACTCAGGATCTTTATAAATCAGCCATCGAACGGCTGATGGTTTCAAACAAGAAAGAATGCTAGGTACACCGCTAACGTCTGTAAACCGTGGCATCTCTGATGTGGGAGAGTTTTGGCTAATTGTCATTTGCAACCTCGAACAGTTGTGTTTTGTCTTTTCATGCCTGATTATATGAAGTATGTAGAAATTAACTCAGAACTTTAAATTGCTATTTATTTCATATTTTCGGTTTTGTTTTCTCATAGAGAGCGAACCGAATAACAAACAGTATTCGGTGATTTTCGGTTCGTTGGTTGCGCCCACAAATGTCAAACAATTTTGCTAATCCCCCACAATAACCCCACGACAGCAACTTCAATTCACAACGCTCTATTTCTAAGAGAATTGGAAAGACATATCACGGGATTAGAAATCCCCTGTTGCTGTTTTAGATCGTTTGCTGTAAAATATTGCCCTTTTTAGGAGCAACAGATGGCATTCATAGAAAAACGAACAGCAAAAGACGGCACGGTATCTTATCGCGCGCAAATTCGCATCAAAGGGCAAGCGTCAATAAATGAGACATTTCCAAATAAACGCTTAGCCGAAGCTTGGGCAAAAAAAACTGAAACCGAAATCAAAGAAGGACAGTTCTTCAAAACATACGAAGCGAGAAAACATACCGTTGCGCAGATGATCGACCGCTATTTGGAGACAATCATGCCCCGCAAGCCTAAAAGCACGCGCAAACAGACCGCACAGCTCACATGGTGGAAGCAGCAGATAGGGCACAAATTCCTCGTCGATGTCACTCCGGCCCTCTTGCGGGAACAAATGGACCTGCTCGCAACCGGCGAAAAATCGAAGAGAGGGCCTGGCACGATCACGCGCTATTGTGCAGCATTTTCTCACTGCTTGAGCGTTGCCGCAAGAGAATGGGAATGGATCGAGATCAACCCAATGTCGAAAGTAACACGCCCCAGAGAACCACGCGGGAGATTAAGATTCCTTTCGCCAGACGAGCGGACAAGGCTCCTACAGGCATGCAAGGAGAGCTCATGCCCGGATCTTCTTCTCATCGTTGTTCTGGGACTAAGCACAGGCGCTCGTTTGGGCGAGCTCCTCAATTTGCGATGGGTAGACGTAGGACTGGATCAAAGAAAACTTGTCTTCCGCGAAACCAAGAACGGGGAGACTCGCAGCGTCGGGGTTACTAACACAGCATACACCTTACTTAGCGATCATGCCGCAAAACGCACCTTTCTCTCTCCTCTAGTATTCCCATCCAGAAAAGACTTTAACAAGCCTTTAAATATCCGCACGGCATGGGAAACAGCACTAAAAAAGGCACAAATCGAGGACTTCGTCTTTCATAGTTTGAGGCACAGCGCAGCCAGCGAACTCGCGATGTCAGGAGCATCTCTTGTCGAAATAGCCGAAATTTTAGGCCATAAAAGTTTGTCTATGGTCCGCCGCTACAGTCATCTCGCCGAAAGTCATACAACAAAGGTTTTAGAGCGGATGACCGAAAAGGTCTTTGGAGGAACATCTTGACCTCTTCAGAACACGCCCGGCAAGCATTCCAAGCCCTCATTTTGTCCAACGTTTCGGATGAAGATTTTATTGATAAAATCAGACCATACCGAGGCGACCTAGCCGAGATATTCAATAAGCCCTCCATTGGGTTGTCGGAGGGGGTGCTTCTACTAAAAGGATTTTTTCCAGGACCCTGGCTTGATCAAGTCCCGAACAATTTGGATGCGTACGAAAAGCTGAAAAATGAATGGGTCATCTATCAATCCATCAAAGAGGCTATCCGTGGCAACAAAATTGGAGCCCGCCTAGAAGGTTCTACTTATTTTTTACGTCCCTATGATCTGGTTTTATGGTTTTGGGAAAACAACATTGGCATTCACCATTCCGTCGAAGGGTTCTTAATCCCCCAAAGAGGGCGCCCTCTAGACGGTCCAGAGATAATTGCAGAGATAACGACATATTTTCACAAAAATGGCTTCCAAGCCATCACAATCACTCATCTAAAGAAGAAAGAACATCAGGCCATTCACAATCTGGTAGATGAGTATTTGGCGATCGCTGAGATAAAGCCTGGCTCAAAAAACGAAAGCGCAACGAGACGTCTGAAAACGCTACGGTACAACGTCAACAAGGCGCTCAAGAAACAGCCGCCCTCCTAATAGCCAAACATGGTCTAACTTCGTGGGGGAACACGGGGGAGCTTCATACTCAAACGGTCCAACCTCCACCCCCACCACTCATTTAAGGAATACGTCTGTAGATTGCTGCTTTTTGCTGTGATTTGCGATCTTTTACTCCCCACCACTCCCCAATGATCCATTTTTTGGTCACTTTTTTGGGAGAATTTAAGGTCGGTTTCTAAGTCCGTTTTGTCTGTGGAAAATGGGGGCGACTGGACCCATTCAGAACTTTTGACTGGAGAAAGCTCAAAGAAAAATGAGCAGCCAATTAAAGCATCGAAAGAGGAATTACCCCTCGGTTTAATATACGGCCATGAAATTCTTTCAAGTCAAACTGATCTCCCAAACGCTTCTTTTCTTCTTCACGGATCTCAAGGATTTTCATCTGCCCGATTTTATAAGCACAGGCTTTTCCAGGGGTATCGAAACATTTCTCGATATCCGCAATCACAATCGGATCTGGTAGTCCCGTAACATGGGCCATATAAGCAATAGCCTCTTCGCGAGACCATCGTTTCCAATGAATTCCTGTATCGATCACAAGCCTGGCTGCGCGCCACAATTCAGATTGCAGATGTACAATCTGATAGAAAGGAGATGAGTAAAATCCTTCTTCGTAGGCAAGCATTTCGGCATAGAGTGCCCAACCTTCAACATAAGCTGCATACTCAAACGATTTTCGTAATTTATGGTTGCCGGACTCCATTTGCAAGCTTCTCTGGTAATGATGCCCGGGTATCCCTTCATGAACGGCAGCCGTCTCTATTTGAGATGAAAGGAGCCACTGAGGATCGGCGTTCACACAGATAGTGCCAGGACGAGACCCGTCTATATCAGGAGGCTGGTAACCAACACCCCACTTTGCCTCTGGGTACCAACCCAGTTGAATATTAGGAAGTGTTTTTGGCTTAGCGGAAAAAAGGGGCCCTAATTTTTTTTCTGCTCGATCCAAAATAAGGAACAGCTGTCTTTCCGTAATGAATCCAGGCTTATTCAGTTGTTTAAGATGCGCTCCGATTGAGACTTCCTGATTCCACAGTCCTTGTTGCTTCAATAACTCGATAATTTTCTTCTCAATGCGCTCCACTTCTTGACACCCTGTTTCATGGACTTTTTCTGGAAAGAGATCTAGAGTCGTATGTTCTTTCAAGAGATAGACGTAATAAACATCCTTATTTGATAAAGCCACGCCATCTTCTCTCTCTATAATTCTATTCAACTGCAATGAAGCAATCTGGCAAGATAATTTTTGATCGGCCGAGAGGCTCTCTTTAGGATAATCCTTCAAGGCTTTCAAGTTCGATTTAGCAAGTTCAACCTTCCGATGAGATTCTTCAACCGAGAGATCGTTAAAAATGCGGTCAAAAAGTTCCTCGATGCTGCGGGGGATACAATTTTTAGACTGTCCTGCAAGATCGGTTAAATAGGAGGATGCGGGAACGCCTTCAGTAAAAGTCACAATTGACTCCCTTGGTAAATTGCGAAAAAGTGGAAGGAGATTTGCTGCTTTTTGCTGTGATTTGCGATCTTTTACTCCCCCATAGCTCCCCCACGGAGCATTTTCAGGTCACTTTTTCTGGGGGAATTTCGGGTGGCTTTAGAGGTCATTTTCTCTATGAGAAATGGGGGCGATTGGACTCGAACCAACGAAGACCGAAGTCGGGGGATTTACAGTCCCCTGCAATTGCCGCTATGCGACACCCCCTCGAAAAGCGATTTCACCAAACGTTTTAAATGATGCTGGCGAAAGGACTTGAACCCTCAACCATCCGATTACAAGTCGGGCGCTCTACCATTGAGCTACACCAGCAAAATAGCGTTGATTCTACCACAATCATCAGATTCTCCTCAAGATTCGTTTGAATCCTTATTGACATCTTCAGACAATGGCTTCTTGGGAGCCTTATCTAAATGTGATTGAAAAATAGAACTCAATTTTCGAGTTTTTTGAATGAGCGATCCGCTTTGCGGACCCACAACGTGTGCTTTAATCTTTGTGCGAGACATCTGTACCTCACAACATTTTTTAAATTTTTTCCCCGACCCGCAAGGACAAGGATCGTTTCTTCCTGTTTTTTTCATAAGTGACAACAATTATAACAATAAAAATGACAAATTGCAATCAAAACCTTGAAAAATGGGTTGCGAAAAGATGATTTCCTAGCGTAGTATAGTTATACCGATAAATGGTTATTAGCGCTATGGAGACGAAAGCCCCGATTGCCAGGCCCCCGTGGACAGGCTCTGGAAAAGAATTGGAAAGCCTGGTCCGCAAAGCCTTATTCGACTTTTCCCTCTTGGATCAAACCGTCAAAAAAGTCGCCATTGCCCTAAGTGGAGGAAAAGACAGCTTAAGTCTTCTCTATTTACTCCACGCGATCCGCGGGCGGGGGTTTCCTCTCTTTGATCTTTACGCCATCCACGTCGATGGCGAATTTACATGTGGCGCCGGCATCGGCGCTGACTATCTCTCTACAATTTGTTCTGAATTGGACATCCCCTTCATTCAGCGCGAATCCACTCAAAAATTAGACGGCCTCGAATGTTACCGATGTTCGCGCGAAAGGAGACGCTTGATCTTCGAAGCAGCTAAAGCAGCAGGCGCTTATGTAGTGGCTTTTGGCCATCATCGAGACGACAGCGCTCAAACACTTTTACTCAATTTATTCCACAAAGCAGAATTTGCCGCCAATCTACCTAAGATCTTTATGCGCGAATATGGTGTAACCATTATCCGTCCTCTTATTTATGTAGCGGAAGAAATGCTGCGGAGATTCGCCAAAGAATATGGGTTCGCCAGAATTACCTGTCAATGCCCTGTAGGACAAAATTCCAAAAGGAAAACAGTAGATTTTTTGATCCAGCAGATTGAAGAACATTTTCCTCATGCAAGAGGCAATCTGGCCCGCGCAGGGCTGTTATATGGATCCGATAAAGCGACGAGGTGATTGAAATCATTTACATGTTTCGATAAATTTATTTTATGCAATTTTCCATAGTAAAGTCCCATTCTTTTATAGAACTTGCAACTTTTATCGGGTATTTCACCACGATTCTTTTCATCGCTTTTCTTTCTTACAAAAAGCAACAATCTGATTCCGATTTCATTATTGGCAATCGGTCTTTAAATTTTTGGCTGACCGCCCTTTCGGCTCATGCAAGCGACATGAGCAGCTGGCTCTTTTTAGCCTACCCTTCAGAAATTTTCAAACAAGGCGTTTTCTACGCTTGGGCAGCCATCGGCTTAACCTCCTTTATGTTTCTAAATTGGCAATTCATTGCGCCCCGCATTCGCTCCATTACAGAACAGTTAGGCAGTTTAACACTCAATTCTTATTTTGAGACTCGTTTCGGAGATACAAGCGGCGCCATTCGCATTGTATCTACGATCATGTCAATCTTATTTTATACTTTTTATATCACTTCCGGACTCACTGCTCTTGGAATTCTTGTAGAATCCCTATTTGGATTGAGTTATTTACTGGGTATTTCTGTGGGTTTATTGATTGTCGTTGCTTACGTTTTTATGGGTGGATACAAAACGGTTGCCTGGATTGATTTATTTCAAGGCTTTTTTCTTTTAGGAATCATTGTCTTTATCCCTCTCTATCTGCTTGTGAGCTTTGGAGGAACGGCTCCTGTTATGCATGCCGTTTCTGTAAAAGGAGTTTCCACTGCGCTATTTCCAGATTTTAAAGCGACAACATTATGGCAAATTCTCATGATCACTGCAGGATGGGGCCTGGGGTATTTCGGCCAACCGCACATCATTACAAAATTCATGGGCATTCGCCGCGTGAGCGATATAGGAAAGGCTAAATGGCTTGGAATCAGCTGGCAATCTGTCGCCCTCTTATCCGCCACCTGGATTGGGCTGATTGGAATTTATATGCTTCCTCAAGAGTCAAAAGAATCGCAACAGGTCATCCTCGACATTGTCAAATCCTCTTTCGCTCCTTTTTTCGCCGGATTGGTGCTTTGCGCGATTCTTGCCGCAACTACAAATGTAATGGCAGCCCAAATTCTGGTCGTCGCATCAAACATGGCTGAAGATCTTTATAAAAGACTCTTCAGAAAAGAAGCCTCCTCTCTAGAGTTGCTCTGGGTGACACGCGCAAGCATTCTGTTGATCGCACTGTTTGGATTTGCAATCGCCTCTTTCAAATTTACGACTATTTTTCAGCTTGTGTTATATGCCTGGTCCGGATTGGGAGCTTCTTTTGGCCCATTGCTTCTTCTTTCTCTTTATCTAAAAAATCTCAATCGGTATGGAGCGTTCAGCGGCATTTTAATCGGCGGCCTGACTGCAGCAATCTGGCCTCTTTTCAAGGAACCTTTCCACATGGGTTCGACAGTGGCCGGCTTTATCCTTGGCAGCGCTACGATTCTCATTGTTTCTTATCTCACGCAACCAAGCGTTGCAGCCGAATCTTGAAATTTTCTCCTGATTGCTATAAAGTCTATGAGAATCATCGATTGTTCTTTCGGTGAACTCCCGGTTCTTCAAAGCCTGGGATTGCAACAGGGGGTGGCAAACCACCTCTCATATTTATTTTTTGAGGTTTAATGACACGCCCTTTTCTTCTCCTCACAAATGATGATGGAATTCATGCACCTGGAATTAAACATCTATGGCAAGCAGTCCATGAATATGCTGATGTCGCGATTGTAGCCCCCCTGATTGAAAAATCGGGATGCGGCCTTTCAATTACCTGGGGAAAACCCTTAAAAGTCCATCCAGTCAATTGGGAAAATAATACTTCGGCATGGAGCCTGACCGGAACCCCAGCAGACTGTGTGAAAATGGCCCTGGCCGTTTTGTTAAAACGTAAACCTGATCTCGTGATATCGGGAATCAATCGAGGGTCGAATTCAGGCCGGACCGCTCTTTACAGTGGTACAATTGGAGGTGTAATTGAGGGAGCCATGAAAGGAATCCAGGGAATCGCTTTTTCTTTTTCAGATTACGAAACAACCCCTTCCGTAAATGTCACCAAGCAGTATATTCTTGCCTTAATCGATCATTTTATCAATGATCCACTCCCTCCTGAAACCATCTTAAATGTAAATTTTCCTTATCATTGTGAAAAAAAAATTAAAGGAATCCGGCTGGCAAAACAGGGAAAAGGCCATTGGGTTGAAGATCCGGACCGCCGCATCCATCCTGAAGGCCTTCCTTATTATTGGTTAGGCGGCCGCTGGCGTTCTTTCGAGGAGGAACCCGATAGCGATGTAACACTTTTAGAACAAGGCTATATCACAGCGGTCCCTCTTCAAATTGGTCAATTGACCCATTTTGAAGTTTTTCTCACGCACAAAGAGAGGATTCAGGAAAAACTTAATACAATTAGTTAGCCCACATTATCGATCAAGACGTCGGACAGCTTCGCTTTGCACATTTTCAATCACCGAGCGAGCACCTGGAATCTCATAGATCCGCGCCAGCTCTGCAAATAACTCTTCTCCCAAAGACAGCCTCTCCGGTGAATTTTCTTCAGGAAAATTCCGCGCTTCGATCAATAATTCAGCAATTCGGTTGAACCGCGTTTTCAATCTTTTGGATGCATTTTGAATGTCTTCCATGCTTTCCAATTTTCTTAGCTCTCCGGTCAGTTTTTTGATTTCCGCTTCTGCTTCACATTGTAATTCAGATAAACTGGCAGGAGCGCAACTCTCTAGAACCAATAAAACTAAAACAAAGAAATATTTCATCGCGATTCCCGATTCTTCAGGTTGTTTCGGTATACCCCACTCTTCTCTCTTCTTGCACTTAAATCTTGATCCAAGATAACATAACAGTTCATTTTTGGGCGTATAGCTCAGTTGGTAGAGCGCCTGTCTTACACACAGGTGGTCATAGGTTCGAGTCCTGTTGCGCCCAAAAACTCCTGAGCGGGAGTAGTTCAATTGGTTAGAGCACCGCCCTGTCACGGCGGAAGTTGCGGGTTCGAGCCCCGTCTCCCGCGTATATTGGTTGTTTGGAAACAATGGTGCAGGCACATTCTATAAAAAAAAAATTGCTCCATGAACTGGGCAGTTTCTTCGGGATCGCTGTCGGCTCTTTTTTAGCCGCGCTGGCTCTCCGAGCATTTCTCATTCCAAATGAATTGATCGATGGCGGCATTGTCGGTATTTCTCTGATTCTTGGACGCCTTTATGGAAACGCCTACGTTTCCTATTTTTTCATTATTCTCAGCATCCCATTTATCTATCTTGCATGGCGCTATATTCGACGCTCTTTCGTCATTCATATGCTGACTGCCAATCTGTTGTTTATTTCCTTTCTCTTCGTACTCAACAAATTACCCCCTTTCGCATCAGATTATCTCGAAGCAATAGTCATAGGCGGTGCAATTCTTGGAGCTGGAGGCGGATTAGTGATCCGATATAGCGGCTGTATTGACGGCACTGAAATTTTGGCGATTCTCATCAATAGAAAAAAAGGATTTACAGTTGGTCAGGTGATTTTTGCTATCAACATTCTTGTTTTTGGCGCATACGGCTGGATTTTCAGTGATTGGCATATCGCTTTGAGATCCTTAATGACCTATGTGGTCGCTTTTAAAATGATGGATGTCGTTATCGCGGGGCTGGAAGAGTTGAAATCGGTCCTCATTATGTGCTCCAAGCCTGAAAAATTGAGTAAAATTATCACCCATGAACTGGGCCTCGGATTGACTTTTATTAAAGGAAAAGGAGGCTATTCTGGAGAAGACAGAGACATCCTTTTCATTATTGTAGAAAGACTGGATTTAGGAGATCTGAAGGAGATTGTCCTTCGAGAAGACCCAAGTGCCTTCATAGCAATTGAGAATTTGCACGAAGTGGCATATGGGGCAACCGCTCGCATCGCTTTGAAACGGAAAACCAAGAAACCCTTCAAAAAACTATTTACCTGAGTTTTGGGTTCAGTTTATAGAGAATTGTCGCAGATTTCGAGGCAATTTTTGAAGATTTTGACGAGCCCAATAGCTAGAAAGCACCTATGGGCTCGTCAAAATCTTCGAAAAGTGCCCGAAAGATGCGGCAAGGCTCTACGAAATGAAGCCGGGACTCAGGTTATTAACCTGAATTTTACGAACTGCCTCCAGAGGTCTAATCTTTGTAAATATGCTTGCTAAGAGCTCCTGCCATTTTCAACATATCGATCGGTTTTTTCCCTAAAACCGCGGCAAGTTTCTCATCCGGATTAATCAGCCTTCTGTTTTTAGCATCCTGACATTTCTTTGCCTTAATATAAACCCAGATTTTTTTCACAACTTGGGGACGAGTCATTTTTTTTGCCCCTACAATCGCCTGAAGATGAGGAGATAAGGAATACGTGATCTGAGTCAATCCAGATTTTCTTTTTGTTTTGGTCTTTGGTTTTGTTTTTGTTTTCGTTGTTTTCTTTTTCTTCACCATATCAATCCTTGGTTTTTACTTGAATCCACTGCTGAATAAACCCATCACTCAGGTCTTTTATCTTGTATGTAAAAATTTTTTGAAATGAATGCAAGAATTTTTATCCTTTGAATCACTTTAATTCTTATAACGGCTTGCCCGTTTTACGAGGACGTTTCCTTTTAGTCGATTGGTACCGAGCCTCCTGAATGTCTGGCGGCAAGAAGCTATAGGCTTTTTTTGCAAGAGCCTGAATCTCTCCTAGGAAGGGATAACGGGGATTCCATTGAAATACCCGTGTTCTCCCCTCAAGGAAGCTCGCTAAAAGACCCCCTTCTTCCAATTTCCGCAATGTCTTTTGAATGGGATCAAGAGCTGAATCAAAGGAGCGGCTGAGTTCAGTTGCGTTGGCTTTGCTATGTAGGTATAAGTACATCAGAACTTTTTCGACATTCTTATTGGCAAAAAGATACTCCAGCATAGATCTACCTATTTAATAGGTAAAATAACCGATTTGATAGGTTTATGTCAAATTTCGTGAAAGGAAGCATTCACCGCGATAAATTCACGATCTCCATCAATAATGACGTTGCAGTCGCTTTGATCCCCGCGTCTGGGTTTACAATGTAAGCTCTGGCCACTTCCCGAGCTTCTTGGAAACCTCGTCCATGTTTCAACAGTGCTTTGAATAATTTGAGTCCATCGTCCCGTTTCCACCTGTCCGGATTGCCGATTTGTGCTTTCGCGAGGTCGATTGCTGCTTCAAACCCCTGGCCCAGTTCGAAGAGCCCCTCGAATAGCATTATCGCTTCGCCACGGATCGCGCCTCTTTCGCTTGCGAATGCGACCTTTGCAGCATCGATGGCTTCCTCGAACTCATCCAATATCAAAAATATCAGAAATTCCATCTTCAAACGGGATGTATCTTGGCAATCCAGATCGTAGAGGCCAATTTTTGGATCTTTATCTGAACCTTGTAGAAAGTTTGCATTGTGGTCGCCGTATATATTGTGGTCAATGAATATATCGCATATCCCGGCTTCTTTAACGAAATGCCTGAATTCGTCCTTTGCGGCGTCCTTTGCAAGATTTTCTGGAATTTCTTTTGACGGTGCACCATTCAATCGTTCTTCAATGACCAGTGGCTTCTTTTGCTCTGTCTCCATTAAATGAACTTCGGGAATGACAAGGTGTTGATAATTATGTTCTTCGATGATCTTTTTTGCCTCTTGCATACTTCTAGCGTGAATTCGTAAATCACTATCATCATATTTCCAGAATGAGGTTTTGTGATTACGTGGAATTTTTACGACATACTCGGGCAATTCCGGGTGGGAAAATGTGCATTTGGACACACCACATCCTAATAATTTCCATGCTTTAAATTCGTTTCTTCGTAAATCACGATCGTCCTGTCTCCAGAATGTGTCGTAACTACATGGCATTTTTTTGGGAACAACCTGTTCAGTGTATTCAATAAGATCCGAGATTTCCTGTTGATTTTCCTGTAAGAATTGCTTAAAGATGGTCTCTCTTGCATCGGGAGAAGATTTTAGCTCTGGGTTTGCAAAATCGCTTTGCGACTGAAGCTTTCCGGGCGTTTGGCCAGGGGACTCTTCTTGATCCATGGGTATTGAAAGAGGTACATAATCCTCTAATTTAAACTCATTAAAGGTGTTAGTAGCAATTTCATTTGTTTTGACATCAAGCCAGGAACAGGGGATGATGTTCCATGAATGAGGTGCTTGGCAAAAATTATTTAAATGTGTAATTACATTATATGACATAATAATATCTCCGTATTTATTATTAATATATTTTACACTTTATATTAAATAAAAACAATGAAATTTTATTATCTATTATAGATTAAAATTAGATAGAACATGAACGTCCAAATGGCCTCCAAATGAGACAGCGACATTGCGTAAATAGTCTCCATATTCGCTTTTAGAGTACCGCTTTGCCAATAAGAGAAGCTGATCTTTCCCAATATACCCTTTTCGATATGCAATCTCCTCGATACAAGAAATTTTAATCCCCTGGCGCTCCTGAATCGATTGCACAAAAAGAGAGGCTTTTTGAAAAGCATCAAAAGTTCCTGTATCAAGCCAGGCCAGCCCTCTGCCCATAAGCTGCACCTTCAATTGTTTTCTTTGTAAAAAGTTGCGATGTATATCCGTGATTTCTACTTCACCTCGACTGGATGGTTTTAAATCTTTAGCAACTTCCACCACCTCGGGCCCATAAAAATAAAGCCCCGGGATCGCATAAGAAGATTTAGGGACAATCGGCTTTTCTTCAATGTCAATGGCCTGCATTTTTTCATCAAACTGCACGACCCCATATCGATGCGGATCTTTCACATGATAGGCAAAAATCATTCCACCTGTCTCAAGGGCAGTTCCTTCTTGCAGTAATTTAGGAAAATCGTGTCCATAAAAAATATTATCGCCCAAAACAAGGCAAATGGGGTTATTTTGAATAAATGAAGCGCCCATTATGAATGCTTGCGCTAACCCTCCCGGATAAGGCTGTACGGCATAAACAAGTTGCAATCCTAAAGAAGATCCATCCCCAAAAAGCTTTTCAAAACGGGATGTATCGTCCGGAGTGGAAATAATCAAAATTTCTCGAATCCCTGCCATCATCAACACAGAAAGGGGATAATAAATCATTGGCTTATCGAAAATAGGAAGAAGCTGTTTACAGATAGCAAGAGTGACAGGATAAAGACGGCTTCCATGGCCGCCAGCTAAAAGAATCCCCTTCAAACGAACGTGCATCCTTCCGTGATGAGTTGATCAATATAATTTATTGTATATTCATGAGTTAAAAATCGTTGATCATTCAACATATATTGATGAAAGGGAATCGTGGAATGGACACCTGCGATATGAAATTCCCGAAGCGCCCGTTTTGCATGGGCAATAGCTTCTTCGCGATTTTTCCCTTTGACAATCAATTTGGCAATCATCGAATCGTAATTGGGAGGGATGCGGTAGCCGCTATAACAGGCGCTATCAACACGCACATGCGGCCCACCTGGCGGAACATAATGTTCAAGCTGCCCGGGCGATGGAGCAAAATTGCGAGCCGGATCTTCCGCATTGACCCGAAATTCCATTACATGGCCCTGAAACAGGATCTCTTTTTGTTTGAAAAGAAGTTTTTCTCCCCGAGCAATCCGAATTTGTTGTTGCAACAGATCGATTCCTGTCAGCTCTTCTGTAATCGTGTGCTCCACTTGAATCCGGGTATTGACTTCCATAAAATAAAAATCTCCCTTCTCATCCAAAAGAAACTCCACAGTTCCGGCAGAATAATATTTGGCAGCGCGCACAATTTCAACAGCGCATTTTCCCATTTTTTTTCGCAAAGAATCATCAATTTTCGGGCTCGGCGTTTCTTCAATCAGTTTTTGGCGCCGTCTTTGAATCGTGCAATCCCTTTCCCCCAAATAGACATAGTTCCCCATTTTATCACCCAAAACCTGCACTTCCACATGCCTTGGATTTGCGATCATCTTTTCAAGATAAACGTCTGGATTATTGAAGCTCGCATCAGCTTCGGTACGGGCAGCAATAAACTTTTTGATAAAGTCCTCTTCACTATAAGCAATCCGAATCCCCTTGCCTCCGCCTCCGGCAACAGCTTTAATAAAAATAGGAAAACCAAGCCGCCTGGCCTCTTTTAGACCTGTTTCCACATCTGATACAATTCCATCTGATCCTGGAATGACAGGGCATTTCACACTTTTTGCTGTCGCCTTGGCGGCCGCTTTATCTCCAAGCAAAGAGATGGCTTTTGATGGAGGACCAATGAAGTTTAATCCGCTGCTCTCACAAATGGATGCGAAATTGGAATTTTCGCTTAAAAACCCATAGCCGGGATGAACGGCGTCTGCTCCCGTAATTTCACAAGCCGCGATAAGATTTGATACTTTTAAATAAGATTTTAAAGCGGGAGCTTCGCCAATGCAAATCGCTTCATCCGCTATGTGAACATGAAGCGCTTCCGCATCCGCTTCAGAATACACGGCAACCGTGGAGAGTCCCAAATCCGCACATGCCCGAATAATCCGGACTGCGATCTCTCCTCGATTGGCAATCAATACTTTTTGCATCATTGAACTCGAAAAAGACGCGTACCAAATTCAACAGGCTGAGCATTGTCAGCGAGAACTTCAACAATTGTGCCACTTGCTCCGGCTTTGACTTCATTCATGACTTTCATCGCTTCGATAATGCAAACAATCGTATGTTCATCCACTCTATCGCCGATTTTCACAAAATGAGGCTGATGCGGCCCTGGCGATGCATAAAACGTTCCCACCATGGGAGAGGTAACAAAAGTACCGCTGACTTCTTTCGCAGGCTCTGCGCGATGGCTTCCCCCCCGCTCCCCTTGTAAGGAAAATTCTGATTGGAAAGGAGCTTCCGTTTCTCCTATCGTTCGAGGCGCCGGATATTTTAGTGGGACGGCTTCTTTTTCCAGACGGATCTCCATATCCCCTTTTTTAAAAATAATCTTACTGAGATTGCTCTCCTCTAAATAACCGATCAATTCTTTAATCTGTTCAATATCATTATACTCTTTGGACATACACGCCGCCTTCGTGCATATTGACTTTGACTACATCCCCGCTTTCAATGAAAGAAGGGACTGCGATTTCCGCACCTGTTTCAAGCACCCCCTTTTTCGAAGTGCTCCCCAGGGGAATCGCCTCCGTTTTAACGACCATGATTTCAAGAAATTGGGGCAATTCAACGCTAAAAATAGTATCGCCATAAAACATTGCTTTTACTTCTATCCCTTCCTTAAGATAGTGGACTTTATCACCTAAGACATTCGCCGAGACATGAACCTGTTCCAAATTACCAATATCAAGAAAAAGATATTCCTCGCCTTCGGGATAGAGAAATTCAAGCGTCCGTTCAATCAGAGAAACTTCCTGGATCATCTGGTCAAGCTTAAAATTCCTCTCCAATATTTCTTCCGTAATCAAATTGCGGAGTTTCGTCTTTATGAAAGGCGTGCCTTTAGCGACCGTTACTTTAACGCTCGATTCGACCCGAAAAATTTTCCCATCGATATTGAGAGTCATGCCGGGCGTGATTTGATTCGCTGTTGTCATCTTATAATTCCTTTTAATTCCACTAACGAGGAGATCGAATAGTCCACCCAATCCGGACTGCTGCCCATTTTTCCTCGACCCCACCTCATATGGATTGTTTTAAACCCAAGCTCATATGCAGGAACGAGATCCATGGCTACCCTATCTCCGCACACCCAAATTTGCTGAGGCGTCATAGAAAATTCATGTAAAAAATTCTCATAAAAAGGTTTCTTTATCGAATCTTCCGGGATAGCTATTCTACTAAAAACAGAGCAATCAAGGCCAGCTTTTTTCATTTTTTCCATTTGAAATGGAGCATGCCCTCCGGTGACGAGGGTCAGAATAAATTTGGATTGAAAATATGTTAAAATTTCTTGTGCGTCAGGAGTTGTCGGAATCAGAAATCCATCTGGAAGAGGCGCTGATAATTCTTCCAGGACGTTAGCTGAAGAGCAACCCAACTTTGACGCGAAGAAAAGGACCGCATCACTGGAACGGACACTATTTTGGTTCAATGCCATTAAATCATCATAGGCCTGCTCCATATCGGGAATGCGAGCGCCGTTTTCAATCATGCGCTTCAGGCACGCTCTCATTTTAAAAGGAGTAACAGCGCCGGAAGTATCGAGCAAGGTATCATCAAGATCAAAGATGATCAACAATTTTCATCAACTCCTGGGCCAACTTTTTAGAATCATGCCGAATTAAACTCCGCCTCATCAAGTCTTGCTTCTTCTTCCCTTCCAGGCCTCCCAACATGTCAGCACAAATCACCCTCTCATCTCTGAGGTCGTTTTCCACTAAATTCCCTTCTGCCGCATAGACGTCAATCAAAGTTTTGGGAGGCTTTTGACTATTGACTAATATATAATCAAAGGGATCATTTCTTAAAACCCGCACCAGCTCATTTAAATAATCACTCGCTTTAAAGTAGGTCGTTTGCCCTTTTCGATTCATTAAATTCACAACAAAGATTTTTTTAGCCCCGCTTTGACAGACCGCCTCGCAAACGCCCTCCACCAAAAGATTCGGAATCAGGGAAGTGTGCAGTCCGCCAGGGCCAATCACTACCAAATCAGCGCTATCAATCTCTTGAACGACATGCGGATTGACCTTGGGAAACGGCTCGAGATAAATGGTGCGATAGCCCTGTTCTATTTCCTGGGACAGATAAATCTCTTTTTCCCCTTCTAAAATTTTCCCATCGCTCAACACCATTTTCAAGCGGGTTTGATGCGTTGTAACCGGAATGACTTTTCCTTGAATGTAAAGAATTTTTCCCGCCTCTTCTACGGCTTTTTCAAAACTTCCCGTGACTTTTTCCAAAGCTGAAAGGAGAAGATTGCCAAAGGAATGGCCCTCAAGACCACCGTTTTCAAAACGATAATTCATGAGAGAGCGCATGAGCCGGCTGGAATTGGAAAGGGCTACCAGACATTGCCGCACGTCGCCTGGCGGCAAAACCCCCAACTCGTCTCGCAAAATGCCTGTGCTTCCCCCATCGTCGGCCATCGAAACAATGGCCGTAAGATCGAGCGGATATTTTTTCAGCCCGCTCAAAATAACGAAATTCCCGGTTCCGCCTCCAATCACCACTACTTTTTTTAAAGCAGAACGGTTCATAAGCAATGCCTCAGCGATTGAATCCCCTTGGCAAGAGAAGGTTGTTGAAAAAGGAAATTGCCGCTCACTAAAATATTCGCCCCCGCCTCAATGCATGATTTTGCCGTTTCAGGCTGAATGCCGCCATCCACTTGAATCTGAAAAGGACCAGGTTTTTGTCCATTTTTTATCAAGCCGCCCCCTTCCCGGATTGCATTCCGATTGCAATACTGCCGCGCGAGCCGAATCTTTTCCAGCACTTGCGGCATGAATTTTTGTCCGCCAAAGCCGGGGCTTACCGTCATCAAAAGAACCATATCACAGAGAGCAAGATATTTTTCAACCATCGCAAAAGAGGTCTCCGGCCGAAAAGCAAGACCTGCTTTTTTTCCACATTTACGGATAAAATCGAGAGTATCTTCGACATCTTCCGTTGCTTCAAAGTGGAAGGTGAGCTGGTCTGCCCCTTCGCCGGCAAATATTTCGATATAATCAAATGGATTATAAATCATCAGATGAACATCGAGAAACAGCCGGCTCGCACGATTGATAGCGCCAACAGCCCTTGGACCTAACGTCAAATTAGGGACGAAATGACCATCCATGATGTCGATATGAATGCCGTCTGCGCCAGCCTGTTCGATGCGTCGCGCCTCATCCGCCAAATAACCGAAATCGCTCGATAAAACAGAAGGGTAAATCTGGATTGTTCCGTTTTCCATAAGATCTGAAGACACTCAGAACCATCGTATCCAGAAAGGGACGGAATTAGCAATCAAAAAGGGAAAGAAATTGATTTTGCACGGCTTTCTCTTCCGAAAGCAAAAGGGAACCGGTAAAGGCCGCATCCCCATCGTCGAGTTGAAATGAAATCAGTTGATAGATGGGCATGGACAGCTTTTCCAGATTGTCCGTTAGCCGTTTTTTCATGGCATTGTCATAAAGCGGCGTGACAACCATCGCTTTTTTGATATCCTGCTTTTTTTGAAGAAGATCGGTTTTTTTAGACTGGAGTAGCAAGAGAGCGAACTGCCTTAAAGGTTCCAGCTCAAGCACCGATCGCATTTCCATTGGCATTAAAGAATAGAAAAACTTTTCAATCAATAGATTCTGCGGTTCATTTAATTTTCCGATAGAAGCTTTCAGCTGTGAAAGCAGCTCATTTTGCTTATGAATCATCCCTCCATTGAAATCGCGCACTTCGCCGATTACATCCGATACGGAATTCAGAACAAATTCACGCGCTTTATAAAAATCTATAGACCGATCGGCACGTAAAAATCTCAAGCAAGGAAAAGCAGCGCGCAGGACGACCGCTTCTTTAATGTATTTACGCCTAAGCTGCCCAACGCGTCTTACCCGATCTATGAAAAAACGGATGCCTGAAGAGGAGGAGGCGAAAAGATCCTGGATTGCCGGATCTCCTTCCATGATGGTCCGGGCTAAAATGATGGTAAAACAGAGTTCATCTCCTTTTTGCGCATCAAACGACAGAATCGCTTGAGGCATGTCATTCACAAAACGGAGCTGGCGGGAAAGGGTCATGATATTGCGTAAGACCTCTTCTTCATTACGCGGCATGAAAATCGGATGAGCCAGGCGTTCAATACCCGATTTGATTTGTTCAGGCAGCACAGTGCGAAGACGCTGAATCTCCTCTAGAGTAAACTCGCCCCCCTGTTTCTCGATTTCCAAATAAAGAACCTGGATCATCTCTTCTTTTTCCATAAAAGGAGAATCCGCAACCAATGATACATCGGGCAGATGTTTTTTGATGGCCGACACCAAATGTTGCATCTCAAAACGCTCTTGGTCGTTTAAAAAGTTCAAGCCTGCCAAAATTCCAAGAACCGGTTTTTCCGCAGCATTTTTAGAACCTGCAATGCGGGTCCTTAAGAATTTAAGGCTAACATGCCTTTTGGCTCCGGCGGCTTTTATATTTTGCTTTAAAAGCTTCCTTAATGAATAAAGGTTGGAAATAATCCGGCTGATATGATGATAATCGCGCGCATTTTTAAATTCAGGGTGACAGGTCACCAAAAATTGCTGCATTTGCATAAAAATGCCGCGGTCGAAATCTTTTGAATGGCTTTGGATCAACGACCCGATCTTTTCCTGAATCATTGCTGTCTTTCCATCTGTAGACAGCCCCTTGAACTCCAGAATACGGCGCGCATGGTAATTGGAAACTACACCAAGCCGGATCTCCGTTTCAATCGCTTTCGACTGGCGTTTCGCCTCTTCTACGTCTTGTGCGCTTTTTAAATAAATGACAATTTCAGCTACGCTCAAAAGCTCGTCCGAAAGATGGGGAAGGCGAACGTCGGAGGCAAAAAAAAGCTCGACATTGACCCGTTTTTGAGGGAGCAGCCAACGGCTGATCATATCATAAAAAAAGTGACAGGCATTCAACCGATATTTGCAAAGAAGCAAAACAGATATGCTGGAAGGGGCTTTGGAAAAGTCGGACCAGGAGATCATGGGAAGCAAATCGGCAAACCGGACCCTTTGAGAAGCCAGGCTGATTCCTTTCGCCTCCAAAAGATCGGGAGGGACGAGCCTTTGGATCAAATCCTGTGCTCCATCCCGGTAATATTCCGCTTCGATGGATGCACACCCGAATGCAAAATCAAATTCCAGTTGTTGCGCCAGCATTCCTTTTACTCTTCCGTTTCATATTTTAATGGCTCCACTTTGTTTGCGTTGCCTACGACAGTTTTTCCCGGCTCTTTAAAGGAGTAGATCGTGAGTTGTATCCCATTTTTTTCAGCTAAAGCAATCGAGCGGGGATGAAGGATTTTCGCCCCTTTTTCAGCCATTGCAAAAGCCTGCCCGTAAGAAATTTCAGGAATGTGGCGCGCGCTCAAGTCTTTTTTAGGATCGATTTCAAAAATTCCGGGGACGTCTTTATAAAATTCAACATCGGAGCTTCCTAAAGCGACAGCTAAAGCAACAGCAGATGTGTCGGACCCCCCTCGGCCAAGCGTTGTAATTTCCCCTTTACGGCTCACTCCCTGAAATCCTGCGACAATTGGGATTTGCCCTTTTTCTAAAACAGAAAAGATCCGAAAAGGGCGTACATCAATGATTTTTGCATCGGAATGGCAATCGGTTGTAATAATGCCAGATTGGCTGCCTGTAAAACTGACCGCTTCCACCCCTTTCGCAGCTAAAGCCATGGCAAGAAGAGCGATACTCATTCTTTCCCCCGCCGATACAAGCATGTCGAGCTCTCGGCGAGGCGGGTTCGCGTGGATTTTAGCCGCCAGCTGAAAAAGTTGGTCCGTCGTATTTCCCATCGCGCTGATGACAACCGCGATTTTACAGCCGCTTTGAGTTTTTTCTATAATGAGATCGGCGATGCGCAGAAAACTGTCCGGCTCTGAAACGCTGGCTCCTCCAAATTTTAAAACTTTCATCTTATCTTATAACTCCTGTTCATGAGCGCGTTCATTTGAGACTGTTAACGGATTTCGCTTCTGTCGATTTTGGGGTTCTTTTGAGCCGATTTTCGGTTTGTTTTTGGGGGGTAATATACATTTTGTCGATATTACCCCCCAAAAACAAACCGA
>DATIHO010000136.1:0-8112 GCA_035480615.1 Chlamydiales bacterium
GGAGTATTGGAGTGCGAGGGATCTACAGGTTTCTCTGGGATATTCCCAATGGCGGCGTTTTGAGAACGCGATAGAAAAGGCCATCGAATCGTGCAAGCAGTCAGGGAATGACCCAAAGCATCACTTTGCCGGCGCCGGCAACCCAATAACGAGTGGGAAAGGAAGGACTCAAGTCGTTGAGGATTATCATCTTTCCCGTTTTGCGTGTTATCTGATCGCTCAAAACGGAGACCCTAGAAAGCCTGAAATCGCGCAAGCCCAGAAGTACTTTGCCATACAAACGCGACGACAAGAGATTTCCGATGCAATTGCCGCTGACCTAGAACGATTAGAGTTACGGAAGCAAGCCTCCCAAGATTTCAAAGCGCTCTCTGGAGCAGCCAGGGATGCAGGCGTTCAAAATAAGATGTTCGGCATCTTTCATGATGCGGGTTACAAGGGTCTTTATGGAGGACTCGGTTCTGATGCGATCAAAGCCCGCAAAGGGATTGATTCCAAAGAGCAGCTGATGGATCGGATGGATAGAACTGAGTTGGCGGCTAATCAATTTCGGATGACTCAGGCGCGAGAGAAACTCAAACGCGAAGGTATCAAGAACCAAAGAGATGCCATCGAAGCTCACGAAGCAGTAGGCAAAGAAGTTCGCGCGGCTATTGCCAAGATTGGAGGAACTCCACCCGAAAACATCCCGCCCGCTGAACACATCAAAAAAGTAGAAAAACGCCTCAAAACGTCCAAACCCAAGCTGCTCTTGAATGATAAAGACTCTGGATTGCTACCTCAAAATCCTCCAAATAGTTCCGATTTATCTTCGTAGATCATTTCATCGACATCTGCTTGGCAGGCTTTAAGCCACTTGCCAAATAAAATAGCCTCAAGTTTACAGATGGTCTCGATATAAACAGGAGAGGCTGGAATGAGGTTCAGTTCCTCTTCCATCTCTCGCAAGTGCTCCTTTTCTTCGAGAAGGATCGACTGAACCTGTACTTTTGATTGAGAGTGTTTTAAAGCCGATTGATAAATCGGATAGAGTTCTCCTGCGCGCAATTCAATCGCATAGGTCACTAAAAGATAGGCAAGTTGCTTTGTTTGGGATCTTGTCAACTTGAGCGATTGGAGGTAGCGGGAAGCTTGGACGTTCAGCTTGTTTAGATAGTGATACCCCGACCACGCTCCCAAAAGATGGGAGCGCTGATAGTCCTCATACGACTCTCCAATTTTAGCGAGTTGTTTCTTGAGATAGAGGGCGTGGCGGAATTCCTCGGCGGCATGTTTCAACATCTCCTCCCGTACGAGGGTTGGATGCTCGCAGGCCGCAATCATCCGCGCGCCGCAATTCTCAAGATAGGATAGAGTGTTGATCCAACGTCCGTGCAGAGGGGGATTTTTGACAATCAGGTGAAGCAATTCTCTGATCTCTTTTTCAAACGAAACAAAACCGATTACCATGACCATTCCTCCAAAGTGATGCCAATCGCAGTATAAATCTTCTGGAGTTCCTCTGGGGTGATGCAATAAGGGGGAATCAGATAGAGAACATTGCCAAAGGGACGGATCAGAATGCCTCTCTGAAGAAAAAATTCAATGAGGCGATCTCGGAGAGGATTGTAGTAGGAACTTTCTCCTACTTTGTACTCGAGAACCAAAATAGTGCCTACACAATCGCATCGTACAAGTTTCGGATGGCCTCTCCATTTCTGTTGAAAAAGCGTGTGACTTTCTTCAATCCTTCTCCTTGCGTGAGTGCATTCTGGCTGTAGGAGAAGATCGAGGCTTGCATTCGCTGCCGCGCACGCCAGTGGATTGGCGGTATAGGTATGCCCATGGAGCAGTGCTGTCGAAAGATCGGGACCCAGAAATGACTCGAAAAGAGCCTCTTTGGTGATGGTGGCTCCAAGAGGGAGAAATCCACCTGTGATCCCTTTTGAAAGACAGATTATGTCAGGAGCGGTTTGAAGGCTGTTACAAGCAAAAAGAGGCCCCGTTCTACCAAATCCGGTCATGACCTCATCGGCAATCGTAAGGATCCCTTTTTCCTGACACCTTTGAATCATTTGATTGAGAACTTTCCCAGAATGAAGGCGCATCATTCCTCCCCAGCCCTGGATGAGCGGCTCGAAAATAAAAGCTCCTATTGTATCTGAGCGGATAGCCTTCTCAAATGCCTCCCATGACAGGTCTTCTTTTCCAAACAGAGGGGGAGGAATGGAATCGATCTCAAAGAGGTATGGCCAAAAAGGACGGTTACAGAACGATTTTCCCCCCGCCGACATGGCCCCAAAGGTGTCTCCATGGTATCCCCCTTCGAATGAGAGAAGCTTTTTTCCTTTTGCTTGAAAAGCCATTTTCAATGCTGTCTCGACAGCCGTCGATCCATTGTCAGAGTAAAAGACTCGGGCGTACCCCGTAGGCAGAATCTCCAGCAGTCTCTCGGCCAAAACGATTGCTTGGGGATGGGTGAATCCAGAAAATAAGACGTGTTCCAATTGCTCTGCTTGGGCTCGGATCATCGAAGCGATGTGGGGATGAGTGTGTCCATGCAAATTGACCCACCAAGACGAAATTGCATCCAGATAAGCATCCCCCATTGCAGAGTAGAGATAGGCCCCTTTTCCTTTGACAATGGGGATCGGAGGTGCCGCTGTCTGCTCTTGTGTAAATGGGTGCCAGATGCACGCCTGGTCTCTTAAAACCCAAGAGCTGTGAGTAGAGAAGGTCTCCATTCTTTTGCGATCTCCTGGACAGTTTTCGGTGTCAATTGCTCTTGCCATGCCAACCTTCCTAAACAGCGTGTTTCCGCTTTTTTCAACAGCATCTCTTCTGTTTCCAAATCCCCTTTTCCATTGAAAATCACTCCCAAAAGAGGAAGCTTCCGATTTCTCATCGATTCGATGGTAAGGGCAAAATGATTCAAGCTGCCGAGGTAATGGCGATGAACCAATACCCAGCGAGCCTTCCAATGGGCCGCTGCATCTGCCCAAGTTTCTGTGTCGTTCAGTGGGGACAGAAGCCCGCCAGTTCCTTCGATGATGAGGGGAAGAGAACAGGCGGGAGGGATCAAATGGCTAGCAAAGATCCGCACCCCCTCTTTCCTAGCTGCCAAGTGGGGAGAGCACGGAGTGCCAAGAGAAAAAGCGGAAGGATAACAGCGAGAGGGAGACGATAGGCGTTCTTGAACCCAAGCTGGATCGCCTGGCAGTCCACATTGGACTGGTTTCCAGTAGCAGCCACCTAAAGCCTCCACTAAGATAGTCGATACGACCGTCTTGCCCACTTCGGTATTGATTCCAGCGACAATGATCAGGATAGAACCTCTACTAATTGGTCGATCTCTTCCTCTCGATTGAAACTATGCAGAACGACCCGCAAACACTCCCTTCCCCGAGGGACTGTTGGAGCTACGATGGCCCGAATATCAAGACCTTTTGCTTTCAGTTTTTGCGATAAAGAACGGAGTTTCTCAACGTCAGGGATGGTTATTGGTTGAATCGGGCTCTGCGTATTTTCGACACCCGTTTTCTCGCAGAAGTAGGTTATTAAGCTCTTCAAGCGCTGCTGTTGAACCTGAGCTTCTCTCTTGAGTTTTTCATATTTTGATTCGATCGAATTGAGTGTAGTAGGAGGCAGAGCCGTTGTATAAATCAAGGGTCTTGAAAAGTTGAGCAAATACTCCTTGAGTGTATGGCTCCCAACTACGCACGCCCCATGAGCGCCTAGTGCTTTACTAAACGTGTGCACTCGGGCAAACACCTGTGACTCTAGTCCCAGTTCTGCAACCAACCCTTCGCCATTCAACCCACAAATCCCCGTCGCGTGGGCCTCGTCTACGATTAGATGCGCCCCATACTTAGCGCAAAGAACGGCGATTTCTGCAAGCGGAGCAAAATCACCGCTCATCGAATAGATCGATTCGACCAACACGAAGGCAGGTAGGGAGACTTTTTTTAGCCTTCTCTCTAAAGAATCGAGATCGTTGTGTCTAAAAGGGAGATGTTTTGCATTGGATAGATGGATCCCGTCGATCATGGAGGCGTGAATTTCAAGGTCATAGAGAAAAGTCACTGCATCTGTTCCCAAGGCAGAAAGAAGGCCGAGATTGGCTGTGTACCCACTGTTGTGGATCAAGCAACTCTCAGCTCGATGAAATCTTGCAATTCGCGCTTCTAGTGCTTCATAAAGAGGGTAATTCCCAGTGAGAAGACGCGATCCAGTCGCTCCTGAACCTTTGATCTCCTCACAATCTTTGGCAAACCCAAAATAATCATTGGAGGTAAGATCGATCAGTCCAGCGGTTGACTGGAGAGTCCGGAGAAGCCCCTGATCTTTTCTTTTCTGAAGGCGCGCATCCAAGAAAGCTGGGCGCTGAGCTAAACCAAAAAGGTTCAACATCTTTTCATCCTCATCGAAATCGGGGTTCGGACAGGTCAGCAGCTTTTCCCCAGAAAAAATCGAATTGGCTCCTGCCAAAAAACAGAGAGCCTGTTCTTCCAATGACCGCTCAAGTCTCCCAGCAGAAAGACGAACCATTGCTTTCGGCATAGTAATTCGCGCTGTTGCAATCATCCGGATCATGTCCCAAATGGGAACGGATGGTCGTTCTTGCAGAGGAGTTCCCTGCACAGGAATTAAGAGATTGATCGGAACTGACTCGGGGTGAGGATTGCGGCGCGCGAGCATATAGATGAGACCGATGCGATCCTCAATGCTTTCCCCCATGCCGATAATCCCTCCGCAACAGACGCTGATTCCCGTCTTCTCTACCGCATCTAGAGTCTTCAGCCGATCTTCATAGCGGCGGGTCGTCGTAATGGAAGAATAAAACTCTGGAGAAGTATCGAGATTGTGGTTGTAGGCATAAAGCCCCGCGTCTTTTAGCCTTTGGGCTTGCGGTTCTGTGAGCATTCCTAAAGTGCAGCAAACCTCCACTCCCATATCGGTGATCTGCCGGATCGCCCTCAACACAAGATCGAATTGCGCGCTGTCCCGCACAGATCGCCAGGCAGCCCCTAAACACACTCTAGTTGCCCTATTTGCAATTGCTTTTTGAGCCAATTCGATGATTTCTTGTTCTTGCATCAAAGGCGTTGCGCCTACATTTGTCTGATACCTGGCGGACTGAGGGCAATACTTGCAATCTTCGGGACATCCACCTGTTTTGATCGAGATTAAGGAGCAAACTTGCACCTGATTGGTAGGATGATAGACGCGAGTGACCGACCCGGCGCGGTGGATGAGATCCAAAAGAGGGCTATCGTGGATGGCGCGGATTTCCTCCTTGGTCCAATCGGATCTACAGTCCATATAATCCTCCAAATTTGGATCGAGAATAAGGGCTTATCTCCTTGGTTTTCAACCGCAAAAAACCAAATAAAAACTAAAAACAGGTTTATAAAAACCAGAAACCTATGCTATAATCGGCCGTCAAAAGCGGCGAGATTTGGGAAAAGTGGGTGTTATAAACTAACAATTAGGTTGATTTTGTGTTAGAAGGACTCTGCGGAAATAAAAATGTGCAAAAAATACTGCTGTTTCTATTTGTAAATAGCAAGTGTTACGGGGCTCAACTGCAAAGACTCTTAAGAACTCCTCTGACATCCCTGCAAAACGCCCTAGCTCGCCTAGAGAAGGGGAAAGTGATCTCTAGCTATTGTGAGGGGAAGACAAAAATCTATCAACTCAACCCTGCCTACCCAATACTTGCCGAGCTAGAGCAGCTTTTAAAAAAGACTTATACACTGCTCTCGCCTCAAGACAAAAAACTCTACTCTCTAGTTCAACAAGAAGCTCTCGAGAAGCGGACGCAAGACCCTCTATTATTCGGTTTTTGGGAGCGTTTAAAGGTCGTTAAGGAATTTACCTTAAACGCCAGGACTCGGTCCAGAGATGAGGCGGGATGGAATGGAAGCGGAAAGGGAAGCGTGCTCGTGGCGCTCAACAGCGACCTTGTTTTGACTTTTCATGAGAGAGGCTCGTGGCAAAGCCAAAACATGACATTTAGCAATACCTTTCGGTGGACGCTGGACCGGAGCGCAGGCATGATCTCACTAGAGCATTTACGCTTGGGTCCCACCAACCCGGTGTTTCTCTTCCATTTAGCCCCCACCGGCACACATCTCCTCGCCTCTGTCGACTCCCATCTGTGCGAGGAAGACGTCTACCTAGCTCAAGTTTCTTGGGATCGGCATCATATTCGCCTCTCTTGGCGGGTTATCGGCCCCAAAAAGAACGAGGAAATAGAATACTATTACATTTGAATCGCAATATAACTTCGGCATTATTAACCCGCTAGGCAAATAAGAGACAATCTGCTGACTGCGGCTTCGCGAAATGGATCTTCCTCGTCGCCCTTGCCTTTGGCAATGGTGATCCTCGGTCAGACCGGGGCTAACGCCCCTTCCATTTCGCTTTGCCTCGCTGGCGCATCTTGTCTCTTATTTGCCTGTTGGGTTAATAGCAACATCCGTGAGGTATTTTTGCCATCAGCGGCTTCCCATTTCAGTCGGTTACATTTTGTAACCGACTCACTTCCTTGTCCTGGGAACTGCCGATATTTCGGCCTTCCTATGTGATGGGTTGAAGAATAACAATAGTTGTAATATAGTATTCGCCTACGATTAAATTTTTAATAGGTTTGTTTTGTGTCGGTGGAAGTTGTTTTTAATCCAATTAGAAGCATTGTTCTCGAAGATGAGAATGGTGTTATTAATAAGTCGAAAGAATTGCCGCCTCTTTTCAAGCCTATAAATTGGCCAGATGTTCATTGGGTTCGATATAACGAATCTGCGTCTCCTTTCCCAGTGCAAGAAAAAGAGATTGCCGTTATCGATACCCATACCAATAAAGCTGTTTCCGTGTTTGTGGATCTTGCTAGGCTTGTTTATGTCAATCATGACGACTATCAGTTCTCTGGAGAAATCAGCCGTTTTGGTTGTAGAAAGGGGGATGGATTTTTTGAAAAATACGATCAGATCCTTCGCGATTTTCGCTCATTATGTGAGGTGGAAAAATCGTTCCAGGAAACTGGAAGACCGGGAGATCTTTCGCGCTGGGAGGAACTTGCCCTGCAGATCGCATCCATTTGCGTATTTGTTCCTACTCGACAGTTTTTTTGTTTCTCTATGAGGCATAACAAACTTCCGGTTTCCGGGGGCTCTATTTCCCCTCAGGGGGATATTTTTCTCGATTTGCCGAACAGTCGGGTGGGGAAAGGAGCTACTCGTTCCTTTGAATCCGCTATCTGGCTTAACCATCAGCGGACTGTGGCAAAAGGAGTTCGAAAACTCCTCGGTGAGTATGACAAACTGGCTGCCCAAAATGAAATGGGGGCATTGAGCTCCTTAGGTGGAAATGAAGGAATTATTCGCACATACTGCCAAGGCACTTTTTCTGAGTGTGGTCTTCCTACTTTCCTAGTCTTTCAAGAACACCATCAACAAGATCTCTATCAGTTTCTCAAGAGAGATTCTCTTTCTCCACAAGATCAGCAAGACCTGATTGGACAGTTACTCAAGGGATTAGTAAAAATTTCGGATGAAGGAATTCACTTTGATATTCGCCTGCCGAACATTCTCGTGAGTCGTCGTCCTTCAGGAAAAATTAAGGGAGTGATCTCCGATTTTGGCTCATTTATTGCATTTGCTAACCCGTCCTTGTCTCCCCATGCGAATACTGAATTAGCTCCTCCAGAGTATCATCAAGGGAAGCCTCTTACATGCAAGCTGGATGTCTGGATGCTGGGCCTTGTATTTGTACATCTTTGCACTAAAAAAAGGCCATCTTGGCTTAAGCAAAGCAAGAAAGATCAAGTGCAAACGATTTGCGCTTTAGCAGATCACTGGTCAAGGCCTGCATTGGAAAAGGCGAATGTTCCTAAGCCCCAGGTCGATTTAATTGATCGTATGTTGACGCCCGATTCCAGAAAGAGAGTTTCCCCTCGCCAAGCGCTCCAGCTCTTTAGCGGACTTAGTAAGTAAAAAAAGAATCTGGGTGAGAGGATTTGAACCTCCGACCTCTTGCACCCCATGCAAACGCGCTAGCCAAGCTGCGCTACACCCAGATGATCAGACAAAACAGACGCAAGCCCTTCAAATTGAATATCGGACTTCTTAAATT
>DATIHO010000137.1:0-17158 GCA_035480615.1 Chlamydiales bacterium
ACAATCCAGCAGAATCATACAATCCAGCAGAAGAGGTCGCCTTTGCAATGCTTTTTAACTCTTCATGTTCCTCGCCTTCCCCTAACCCGACTCCCTTTAACCTTTTTAACCTTACTCCCCCCCCTGAGCCTCTACCTCCCCTGCAGCTTTTTCATTCTTCATCTCTCTTTGGGGCGCAAGAAGATGGTGCCGCTTCGTCATCGCTTTTGGAGCTTCCACCTGCCTCTGAATCTTATAACTCTTCCGATGCAACGCAAGAAGATGGTGCCGCTTCGTCATCGCTTTTGGACCCGAATATACGCAAATGCCCTCGTTTAGATTGCGGTGCAACAACAACAGTATAATGGCACAGAGATCCGGGCAACGCTAATATTTGGCTCTGCGCCAACTGTTATCTCAAGACCCCGAAACCGGGAAAATGCGCTAACTGTAAGAAAGAAAAAGCACGCTTTTTATATCATAGATAAATTACGTCAATTCGGCCATAAAGCTTACATAGTCGGAGGCGGAGTACGCGATCTGCTTTTGAATGTGCAACCAAAAGATTTTGATGTTTCCACCTCGGCAAGCCCCGATGAAATTCGCAGCCTGTTTCGCAGCGCAATTCTTATTGGCCGTAGATTCCGCCTTGCCCATGTCCGTTTTGGCCGTAAAATCATTGAAGTCTCCACATTTCGCAAAGGAGATATTGAATCTTCCGAACTGATTGTCCGAGACAATCAATGGGGCTCTGAAGAAGAAGATGTCCTCAGACGCGATTTTACGATCAATGGCTTATTTTATGATCCCCATCAAGAAATTGTGATCGATTATGTGGATGGGTATCCGGATTTGGAAAAAAGGGTTTTAAGAACAATTGGCCAGCCTCAAGCCCGATTCAATCAAGATCCAGTCCGGATGATCCGCCTGATTAAATTCTGCGCTCGCCTTCAATTTGAAATCGATCCTTCCACTTTCGAAGCTCTCTTGGCCTGTCGCAAGGAAATTATCAAAAGTTCCTCCGTTCGCGTCCTGGAAGAACTCCTTCGGATGCTTGAATCAGGAGCGTCCAAATCGTTTTTCCATCTTCTTCAACAATATGGAATTTTAACTGCTCTTCTTCCTGAACTCTCTTTTTTTCTCGAAAATAAAGATCAAGACTCCCATACGCTCCAATTACTGGCTGCAATAGATGTCGAGATCCAGAAAAGCGAAAAACCGCCGGACCGCTCTCTTTTATTAAGCGCATTGATCTTTCCTTTATTCGATCAATATGTGCATGACCGCTCTAAAACAGAAGAACGTTTCTTGCATTTAGGTCAAATTAGTGCCTCCGCTTTCCATGTAATTGACTGCGTTTTTTCCCCTTTTTTTAAAATGCCAAGGCGTCTCAGGGCAATGATAGCGTTTATTCTCGTATCTCAATACCGATTTATCCCCCTCGATGGAAGAAAAATTCATAAACCTCGCCTCCTCGCAGACGCGCTCACTCCCTTAGCTCTAAAGCTTTTGAAAATCCGATCTTCCGTGCGGTCAGAACTTCTCTCCCACTACACTCTTTGGACAGAGGCCGCTTTTCACCTCGAAGAAGAACCTCAAATAGCGGAAAGAGAGAGAACCGAATCATCTCGAACCCGTCGAAAACGGAGTACAGAAAAAAAAATATGAGAAATAAAATTGCCTCTTTGGCTGTGACTTCCGACCTGCCTCTTTTCCATGTAGGACCCGCTTTGGATCACGGTCCTCTCCCCTCGTTTTTTTATTTCGCCCTTTCAGGACCTGATTCCTTATGTCTGGACCCTTTTAATCAGCCGGTGCAATTTATCCAGGGAAAAATGATCCGTATTTTTTCCTTAACTTTACCCGGACACGAAGCCGAGCTGCCCGCGGAAAATGCCATGAATCTTTGGGCTGAAGATTTCCAGAAAGAGACCGATTGGATTGAAAAGTTTTTACATTCCGTCTCTCTTGCCGTCGAATTCGCGATCCGGGAGCGTTTTGTAGACCCTGAAAAGATGGGCATTGGAGGGTTGTCTCGCGGAGGGTTTATCGCTGCGCATGCAGCCGCTCGCGATAGCCGTTTCAAATATCTTTTGGGTTTCTCCCCCTTGACCTCCCTTTCCCTGTTGAAAGAATTTTCCTTCTTAAAAACTCACCCCGCTGTCGCAAATCTTGATACAAAAATTTTGAGCGCCTCTTTAGCAAAACGGCACTGCCGTTTTTACATTGGCAATCGCGATACGCGCGTCGGAACGAGAGCCTGCTTCGATTTCGCGATGTCTATAGTAGAAGCTGCCCATGAACAAAAGGTCAGGGTTCCACAAGTGGAATGTTTTATCTCTCCATCCATTGGCAGAGATGGGCATGGGACCTCCCCAGAGATCTTCCAGCAAGGAGCTGATTGGATGGCACAATCTTTACAAACCTAATACATAATGTATGCTTTTCATTTTAGCTGCGGAATCAAGCGGGGATGTGCATGGGGCCGCTTTGATTGAAGAACTTCTCCGTCTTCGGCCCAATCTAAAAATCGCAGCGGTTGGCGGCCCCAGGATGAGGAGCCTACCTATTCAAGTGCTTTTTCCAATGGAACGTCTTCAGGTGATGGGATTCATCGATGTAGTAGCAGCGCTTCCACGTATTGCGCAGCAGTTTTTTGTAATCCGCCGAGCCATTCTCTCCTTAAATCCAAAAGCTGTTGTTTGCATTGATTATCCCGGGTTCAACTTGCGTCTTGAAACATCTTTGCGTAAAAAAGGATACCGGGGCCAATTGATTCATTATATTTGTCCAACTATCTGGGCTTGGGGAAAAAAAAGAATCCCCAAAATGGCTAAAACCCTCGATTTGCTCTTGACTCTTTTCCCTTTTGAAAAAAAATATTTTTCCTCCACACATCTCCCTGTTGCATATGTAGGCCATCCGCTGATTGCCCAAATCCCTCCGCCGCCCGCTTCCTCGGAAAAGAAAAAAATACTTGGTTTATTTCCGGGAAGCCGGCAGGCTGAAGTCCTTCGCAATTTTCCTCTCCAATTGGCCGCAGCAAAAAAATTGGCGGCGCTCGATCACACACTGGAAATCGCCGTATCAGTCGCTGATAAAAATCTTGAACCTTTGATGCGCGCCCAATCCATCGATACCGAAATTACTTTTTATCCATTTGAACAAAATTATGAATTCATGAAGCAAACGAAAGTCGCTATCGCCACTTCCGGAACCATTACTCTTGAATTAGCCCTTCATACAGTCCCAACTATCGTCAATTTCGCGATTCATCCCATTGATCTTTTTTTAGCGCAAAAAATTTTTCGAATTAACCTTCCTTTTTACTGCATTGTAAATATTATTTTATCTAAACAAATCTTTCCCGAGCTATTTGGCCCAAACTTGCATCTGCAAGCCCTGAATTTTTGGGCGCAAAAACTTTGGTTTGACGCAAAGGTGAGAGAGGAGATCAGATCAGGGTGCCGGGAATTGCGAAACGCTTTTGGTGAAAGGCAAGCGAGCCGCGAAGCTGCGCAAGCGATTTTAGAGACTGTTTATGAGTAGCTTTTTAACGGCTTTTCGAATAAACTTGCCTTTATGCAAGAAGCATTTAAAATTTGGATTGATCGTCTTGGAAACGGCTGTGTTCAGAAGATTGAAGAATCCTTCGACCCCTCCTTTCTTGAGATTCATGAAAAAGAGCTCCAGTTCCGCTCTCCTGTCGAAGTGACAGGAGAGGCATATTTAGCCGAGCAGCATTTAGTGATCCATCTTAACGCCCGGACAAAAGCTAGCGTCCCTTGCGCAATATGCAATGAAATGTTTGATATTGAATTGAAAACAGGTCCTTTTTATCACAGCGAAGAACTTGCTGTAATCCCCGAAGCGGTATTCGACTTCAGCCTCCCATTGAAGGAAGCGCTTCTCATCGAGCTTCCCCGTTATTTTGAATGCTGTCATGGAAAGTGCCCTGAGCGCGATGCGCTTGCGCCTTATTTACGCCCCCCGCAAAATAGGGAGAAAGAAACAAAAATCCATTTTCCTTTCGCTGACTTGGAAAATTTATAAAAATTTTAGGAGAATCAAAATATGGCAGTCCCACGCAACCGTGTATCGAACGCGAAAAAAAATTCTCGCCGTTCGCATCATGCGAAAACACCGAAAAATCTTTCCGCCTGTTCGAATTGCGGCAAGCAGCGCCTTTCTCATCGCATGTGTCCTTCTTGCGGACATTATGGCAAACGGGTCATTGAAGCGAGTGAAGCGAGCACTTAGTGCCCCCACTTCATCATTCAAAACACGTTCGATATAACATCGGCATTGATCTCATGGGGAGCGACAACTCTCCGGAAGCGCTTTTGGCTCATGCCGCATTGCTTATACCCTTATTGCCATCAATGGCACGACTCATTGCCGTCGGCCTCCCTCATTATGAAGAACAGGCAAAATCCTTAGGACTGGGGTTTTATTCCGCCTTGCAGGAAATTGGAATGGCGGAACATCCTCTTTCTGCTTTGCGCAAAAAAAAACACTCTTCTCTTTGCGTGGGTTTGAAGCACCTCAAAAATGGAGAGCTCGATGCTTTTGTCTCAGCCGGCAATACGGGAGCGCTCGTCAGTGCGGCAAAAATAATGCTTGGCACATTTCCTGGCATTCAACGCCCCGCTCTTTTGGCTCTCATGCCGACAAAAAAAAGGCCTGTCGCCGTCTTGGACGTGGGGGCAAATCTTCAAGCAAAAGCCGCTCAGCTTGTACAATATGCCCGCTTGGGAGTCGCGTATCAAAAAGCCCGCGGCATTGAAAATCCCAGGATCGGCATTTTAAACATCGGTTCAGAAGCTTCCAAAGGGACATCAGAAGTGCGCCTCGCTTATCAAGAACTGATCAAATGCCCCTCCTTTGCGGGCAACATCGAAGGAAAATCGGTATTTGACGGAGAGGTTGATGTTTTGCTTGCCGATGGATTTACGGGAAATATTTTTTTAAAAACCGCTGAAGGGATCGCAAGCCTTGTTCTCGATCGCCTGCACGCTCATATATCCCAAGAGACGCTACAAAAGCTTCAGCTCGAAGATTTTCAACATCATCTCCACTATGCGGAATACCCGGGAGCTCTTCTTTGCGGAGTGAAAAAACTGGTCATTAAATGCCATGGTTATTCAACCCCGCAAGCGTTTTCAAATGGAATCAGGGGAGCTGTGGAATTCGCCATGACCCATTTTTTAGATATATACCATGGGTATTTGTAAAAACTGGAAAAAGAAGGCTCGATTCGGTTATCATCTTGTCTATACCCAAAGTGATGCAAAAGTTGGCCTTTGGGCGGGATTGAAAGCTGCCGAAAATCGATTCTTGAAAAGGGGGCTAGTATTCTTCAAATACTAGCCCCCTTTTCAAGCATCGATTTTCGGCGCTTTGAACCCGCCCAAAGGCCAACTTTTGAATCACTTTGGGTATAAAGGACCCAGCCATTTATGCATGAAATTTTACTCAATGTGGAATCAAAAGAAGTCCGCTACGCTTATTTAAAACATGGTCTGCTTTACGACTTAGTCATTGACCGAAAAAAGTCCCGTCAAATTACCGGCAATATCTATCGCGGAAGAGTGACCAATATCCTTCACAACATCCAATCCGCCTTTATTGACATTAATGAAGGAGAAAATGGGTTCATCCATATCAGCGATATCCTGGAAAACACGAAAAAATTTGAAGAGATGTTCGAGATGGATTTCGATCTGAGCTACGATATTTCGAAAATAAGCCCCACACCAAAAGCGAAAGACATCGCCCAGCTCTTGAAAACCGATCAACCGGTATTGGTCCAGGTTGTCAAAGAGCCGATCGGCACAAAAGGAGCCCGGCTCACCTCGAATATCTCCATTGCCGGCCGCTATTTGGTCATGCTTCCCAATAATCCTCACCGAGGAGTTTCCCGTAAAATTGAGGATGAAGCAAGGGAGAGGCTAAAAAAATTAATCCTCTCATTTGAAATGCCTCAGGAAATGGGACTGATCTGCCGCACTGCAAGCGCTAACGCCACAACAGATATGCTGATCGAAGAAGCGACCGACCTTCTCCATGCCTGGCAGGCAATCGTGGACAAATTCCACAAATCCAGCGGCCCGGCTCTTCTTTATGAAGAATCGGACTTGATTAAGCGGGCCGTCATCCAATGCGTGGATAAAAAATTTGATCGATTGCTCATCGACGATTATTCCACTTACCAGCGTTGCAAACATATTTATCAGAAATATGCGGCGGAACATCCTTTAAAGATCGAATTTTATCGCGATAAGACCCCTATATTCGAACGGTTCAATGTCGAGCGGGAAATCGACCGCGCGGTCAGACGCAAGATTTGGCTGGGTTCAGGAGGATACCTTTTTTTTGAACGAACTGAAGCGATGCATACTATCGACGTCAACTCAGGCCGCAGCTCTTTAAATCCAACGGGCGGTGATGTGGAGGAGACTCTCGTCCGGATCAATTTGGAGGCTGCGGAAGAGATCGCAAGGCAGTTACGCATCCGCAATATCGGCGGGCTCATTATTTGCGATTTCATTGATATGCGTTTCCGGAAAAATCAGAAACGGGTTTTGGAAAAACTCAAAGAGTGTATGAAAGATGATTCGGCAAAATGCACCATTCTTGGAATGAGCGAATTCGGCCTGATTGAAATGACTCGGCAAAGGAGCCGCGAATCGCTTTCTCAAACCATCCATACAAGCTGCCCTTATTGTATGGGAAGCGGCCTTGTTAAAAACCATGAAAGCGTTTCCGTGGAAATCGAGCGTTCTTTGAAAAAACTGGTCCTTTGCCAAAACCAATTTGCCCTGAAACTGGTCACGCATCCCGAATTGAACCGTTATCTCGATCATATGGATAAAGACTTCTACACAAAAATCGCCGGCGTCTCAAATGCCCATCTGGAATTTGGAATCAACGACACTCTTCATTTAAACGATTACCTTTTTTATTCGACGCTCAATGGCCAAAAAATCGACGCATGAAATTCTTTTAACCGATGCGCTCGAAGACCTGAAAGAGCAGATCCCTCATAAATATCACTCTATTATCATACAATTTGTCGCATGCTATAGACAAGCGCTTGGTTCTCTTTTCGATGAAGCCATTCCGAATTTGCTCCTTTTTTTACAATTGACGCACATGCAATTCAAGTCTCCCTATACTTTTGAGCCGTATCACAAAAAAGTGCGCCATCCAATTGATTATTACCGGTTTTCCATGGATTTTATCAGTCCGTTGATCGACTTGCCTCATTCCAAAGTTTTTGGAATCGAGCATCTTGATGATGCCGCCAATGCTTTGCAACAAGGAGAAAATGCCATCCTTTTAGCCAACCATCAAACAGAGCCGGATCCGCAAGTCATTTCAATTCTTTTGGAAAAAACCCATCCTGATATAGCGGAAAAAATCATTTACGTAGCAGGAGAAAGGGTCGTCACGGATCCTTTGGCGATCCCGTTTAGCATGGGATGCGATCTGCTTTGCATTTTTTCAAAACGATATATCGACCATCCGCAGGAGTTAAAAACAAAAAAACAACTGCACAATAATAATACCATGCAGCAAATGGGACGCCTTCTTCAACAGGGGGGGCGTATGATTTATGTGGCTCCAAGTGGGGGACGAGACCGGCGCAATGAACAGGGAATCGTTGAAGTGGCTCCTTTCGACCCGGCCAGCATCGAAATGTTTTATCTCATGGCGAAAAAAGCAAAAACTCCTACCCGGTTTCTTCCTTTTGCCCTGTCGACTTTCGATCTGTTTCCTCCTCCTGAAACCGTCCAAAAGGAACTTGGAGAAGCGCGGATCGCTAAGCGAACTCCTGTTTTCTTAAGTTTTGCGCCTCCATTCGATATGGAAAGTTTTTCCCGCTCTACAGGGGGCAATCGGGTGCAAAAAAGAGAAAACCGCGCTCGCGAAATATGGGCGATTGTAAATAGAATGTATCAAAAAATGGGAACACCATGAAACTTGCATTTATCGCCATCGTTCTTGGAGCAATTTTGAATCACTTTGGGTATAAATTTTCCGAAATCAGCGACCGCTCTGAACTGCCCCTGCTCAATCCTGATTTTTCGGAAAGAAAAACTCTGAAAATGCGTCTAAATAACGGATTGGAGCTTCTTTTAATCTCGGATCCGAAGGCTGACAATTCGGCAGCCGCTGTAGCGATTCACGCGGGATCGTGGAACGATCCTACGGAATTTCCCGGGATGGCTCACTTTTGCGAACATATGCTTTTCATGGGGACGCGAAAATATCCGGATGAAAATGAATTCATGGCAAAAGTCGCGGACCAGGGAGGGATGACGAACGCTCTCACCGCATCCGATAAAACGGTGTACATGTTTTCCTCCAATTCGGAAAGTTTTCCTCGACTGCTCGATCAGTTTGTCCATTTTTTTGTCGATCCCCTTTTCAAACCATCCAATATTTCGAGAGAGATGCACGCAGTGGATCAGGAATTTGCAAAAAATATGGAAAATGATGGATGGCGGCTCTCCATGATTTTTAAAGAATTGGGCAATCCGGTCCATCCGAACCGGATGTTTAGCTGCGGCAATTCAGAGACTTTGTCGCATATTCCCCAAAGCGCCCTTCAAAAATGGCATCGAGAACATTACAGCGCCGATCGGATGCGGGCGGTCCTTTATTCCTCTTTAAAAATGGAAACCTTAAAAGAGCTGGCCGTTTTGACATTCAACGAGGTTCCCGTCTCTTCTCCCCCGTCGGCCATCGACCCCTCCCTCCCCCTCACATCGCGCGAACAAAGAGGGTCAATCACCTATATCCAACCCATCCAGGATAAGCAATCGCTCATTATGCTTTGGGAACTACCCCCGGCGCTATCCATTGACTCAACGCAATCAGCCAGCCTCCTCGCTTATACTCTCAACCGCGGCCAAAAACACAATTTGTACGAAATGTTAAAGGAGGAGCAGCTCATTGACAGACTTACTGTAAATGTCGACGACATCGGAGGAATGCAGCATAAGTTTTTTGAAATTTCGATGGAATTGACAGAAATTGGGATCAAGAAAATCGATCAAATTTGTTTAAAAGTTTTCCAGGCTCTTTCTTTGATCCAAACGACCGGCGTCCCTCATTATCTTTTTCAGGAAAAAAATCATTTAAGCCAAATCAACTATCAGTACCAAAGCCGCGAGGAAGCGTTTTCTTTGGTTACGCAACTGGGCTTGAATTTGCTGAATGAGCCGCTGGAAACCTATCCCAAAAATCAGCTTCTCGGTTCTGTGTATTCTCCGAAAATGATTGTAGAAGCGGCCTCTTTTTTAACGCCTGACCGATGCGTTTTTCTTGTCCTCGGAGCGCCTGCTTTGACCGGCGTGTCTCCCGATCGCCAGGAAAAATGGCTGGGCGCCGAATACGCAATGCGTCCCATTCCGCAAGAATGGATGCATGCGTGGGAAAATGCCACGCCCATATCTCAAATCCGTCTTCCCGAGCCAAACCCTTTTGTCCCCACTCAATTGGAGCTCGTTGCAGAGACTCCCAATACAAAACTGCCGTTGCTTCTTTCCCAAAATGAACATGGCTGCGCCTATTTTGCCCAGTTTCCGGAATTCAACACCCCCGAAGCCGCAATCCGGATCCATATTCTTTCTCCCGAATTGAATCCCTCTTCCAAATCTCAAGTATTAAGCGCCCTTTTTTGCGCCCATTTAACAGACCGGCTTCATCCTATTTTATCTGCCGCTCTGGATACCAATCTCAAAGCTTCCATTCAGCCGGAACGCTCCCGCATTCACATAAAAATTGATGGATTTAGCGAAAAAGCGCCCATTCTTCTCCAGGAGATTCTCCATCAACTTCCTTTGGAATCTCCATCTCGGGAATATTTTGAGCATCAGCGTCTGGTCCTGGAAAAAAATTTCGCAAACAGCCAAAAAGATTTGGGCTTCCGCCAGGCGAAAGATCTGTTAGATTCTTTGATCACTCAAGATAAAATATCAAAACGCGAGAAATTAGCCGCCCTCAAAACCATTCAATATGAAGATTACCTCGCCTTTCAAAAAAATGTACTGGAAAAAACCTATATAGAAGCGCTGTTTTCAGGAAACCTCACTGTAAAAGATGCCGAATCAGTCTGGCTGGATGTGATCCATGTGATCGGCAAAACTCCCTTCCTGAAACAAGACCATCCCGTGACAAAAGTGGCCCACCTTCCAACGAACCCTTACTCCATCAAACAAACAATAAAGGCTCAGGGAAACGCGGCCCTTCTTGCTATCGACCTCGGACCTTTTACTCTCGCCAAAAGGGCAAGCCAGGAGATCCTCTCCATCGCTCTAAAAGATGCGTTTTTCAATGAGATGCGGACGCGGCAAAAAACCGGTTATTTCGCGACAGCAGAAGCGCAAGAGATCGAGGAGGAGCTGTATCAATTTTTGGTCGTGCAATCCAACTCTCACCAACCAGAAGATTTGCTATATCGCTATGAACTTTTTCTTGAAGAATTTCTTGAGGATTTTTCAACCCATATTTCAAAAGAGCGTTTTATGACCTTGCAGGAAAGCGCAGCCGCTTTGCACAACCTTCATATTTGCAATCTCAAAGAAAAAAGCAACCTGTTCGACCTGCTCGCTTTCCAATATCGAGCCGATTTCCATTTTTTAGATAAAAGAATCGCTGCGATCCGCAATCTTTCCTATGAAGAATTTTGCGCAAACGGGATTGAATTTTTATCTCGCAAAAATAAAAGAAGGCTTGCCATCCTCATGGAAGGAAAACTGGCTTCTCCATTTTTTTACGAAATGGCCACACCCAATCAAATCAGTGAAATCGCAACCTATGCGCCAAAACCGGAAAAGCTGCCAGACGACAGCCCTTCCGATATACGCTAATTTTAGGCGCGCTCAACATTCCACAACATCCTTCTTCATTAGCTTTTCCATTAAGTTGTTTTTGGCTTCTGGAGTCCAATCCCAGCCTAATGGCTTCTCAATTACTGGGGGCTGAGAGAGGCCGCGTGGCTGAAAGACGCCGCGGTATGACTGAGAGGGGGCATCGCGGTGTGACTGAGAGGGGGCATCGCGGTATGACTGAGAAGGGCCGTAGTATGACTGATGAAGGGTGCGGCACAGGAGCATCAAGAGCTTATTGAAGTTGGGCGTCATCGGGAGGCTAAGGTATTGGAACATCGAAACTTTAGGTAAATTGCGCGTCATCAGGAGACCTGTTAGCGCCACCGTCTTCCCCAGCATTGCAGCCATTACAGCCGTTACCATCCAATCTGGTACGTCTTGTACGTTGAAGGGAATGATGTTGTGAGAGGGTTTAGAATGGGCAGGAATCTCGAGAATATCGAATTTGGGAGGGGGCGTGGAACCTTCAGGAACCAAGAATGTGCCATGGGTAGAAGCCTCGGGAATGCCGAATTTGGAAAAAGGCGCGAAATCTTCAAGAAACGTGGTATTGATAAAGTGCTTGTTATCGTCGACCTTGAGCGAGGGGGCGGACGTGAAATCTTCTGCAAGAACCAAGGGATTGGGATTGATGAAGCACTGGTGATCCTTCAAGTTGAGAGAGGAGGGGGACATCGTGGGATTGCGAGAAGGGTTCATAACCTTACCAGCAGTTCCATTGGCGTTTTGCGAAGAGATCAAAAGACCAAGCAAAGCAACGCTTAGTCCAACGGATGCTGCGCCATAAAGATAGGGACGAACCCGCCCTGTTTTCAAGACCAGCGAATTATATTGATTCAAAATACCATTTTGTGCGTTTCGAAAAAAAGCTGAAATTTTTTCTTGCGTTTTTGATAAATCTTTCCGTTTTGGGAATTCGAGTGCAGAAAAATAATTAACACAATTTTCTACTTTAAGCATAAAAAACCTCTAATGTTATGTTAATACTGGGAGTATAATAACATGGATAGAGTATTAATGTACACCCAAAGTGATTCAAACAATTTTTAATTTTTCTTTTGACGTGTCAGAAATTTTTTGGCAATAACAAAATTATGAAAGCAGAAATTCGCAAGGCGCGCATTGTCCTCCTTCTCATGCAAATGTTCTCAACATTGGGATATAGCGTCCTTTATTCAACACTTGTCCTGTACACGACTCAAGGGCTTCACCTTGAAGATCATTATGCCACCGCCTTGACTGCCGGCTTTATCGCCTTTAACTACAGCCTACACGTTCTCGGCGGCTACATCGGCGGGCGGTTCATGAGCTATCGAAGTCTGTTTATTGTCGGCATGCTTCTGCAATCCGTAGGATCGGTGATTCTATCTATTTCAAGCTTATATACTTTTATTTGGGGGGTTGCGATTTTTCTTTCGGGTTGCGGCCTCAATACCATTTGCATCAACTGCATGCTCACTCAACTCTTCGACTCGCACGATAAGCGGCGCGAATCGGCTTTTCTCTGGAATTATAGTGGAATGAATCTTGGCTTTTTCATCGGATTTTCCGTCAGCGGCTACTTTCAGCTTCATCAAAATTTCCATACCCTCTTTCTTTTCTCGGCTGTAGGAAGCTTGATTTCCTTCTTTATCACCCTCTTTAACTGGAAACATCTCAAAGATAAAGGCACTCTTTTTATTCAATCCAGCAATAAGATAACGCGTAATTTTGGAGCCGCTCTCATAATTATCGTTTTGATTCTTGCCTTGTCATGGCTGCTCAATTCGGCCCGCTTGTCGAATATCCTCATCTGCTTGTCTGGCATCTTAGTCGCATCGATTTTTGCCTTCCTTGCCTGGAAACAAAAATCGGTCGAAAGCTCCAAAAAAATTTGGGCGTTTCTCATCCTTGCTTTGAGCAGCGTCGTATTTTGGACCCTCTATCAAATGGCCCCGATGGGCCTTACCCTCTTTTTCGACCGCAATGTCCACCCCGTATTCCTTGGCATCACCATTCCCCCTCAATGGATGCAGAACATCAATACGGTCATCATCATCTTGGGAGGCCCACTCGTAGCCTCCATCAACCAAGGTCTTAGAAAAAAAGGATACAAAATATCCCTTCCTTTCCAATTCACGACAGCCCTGTTGCTGATCGGCATCGGCTTTCTCCTTCTGCCTCTCGGTATCTATTTTGCCGATGCGAAAGGCTATTCCAATATCAACTGGGTGATAGGATGTTATTTTTTTCAAAGCGTGGGGGAACTATTCATCTCTCCTATTGGATACGCCATGATCGGTCAACTCATTCCTCCCAAACTTCAAGGCTTCGCTATGGGAGCCTGGCTCATGGTCAGCGGCGTTGCAGCCACTATGTCCAATTTCTTTTCTCAAGACGCCCTCGGCTCATCTGAAGCCACAAACCCTCTTATTACCAACATCTCCTACAGCGCGGTCTTTCTCAAATTGGGTATTAGCGCAATCATTATGAGCATCATCGTATTGCTATTAAAAAAATTTCTTCACAAACTGATTCAAGAAAAAACGGGTCTGCAAAACAGGGAACCCGCTCCTTACAATGCGCAACATTAGAGTTTCTTAGACTTTCATATTGTGATAGACAGCATCGACGTCATCCAGATTCTCAAGCCACTCAATCAGTGAAATATTTGAATCGGCGTCTTCATCCGATACCTCTACAAAGCTTTTCGGCACCATGGCAAGCTCAGCTTCCTCGCATTTGACGCCCTTATTTTCAATCGCTTCTTTCACTTGGTAAAAAGATTCGACCGAAGTTGTGATCACATAGACCTCGTCTTCGAGCGCAAAATCCTCTGCTCCACTCTCGCTTGCGAGAAGAAACAGCTCATCTTCAGGCATTAAAGACTGCGGCACCCGCATTACCCCCTTGCGTTCGAAATTATAGGAAACCGCTCCGGGAGTGGCGATAGTGCCGCCGCATTTATTGATTGCGATCCGGATTTCCGAAGAGATCCGGTTTTTGTTATCAGTCATGATATCGACGACCATCCCTACCCCCCCAAAGCCATAAAGCTCATAGGTCATTTCCATGTAATCTTGGGTATTCGAAGAGGCTGCTTTTTTAATATTGCGCTCAACATTGTCACTGGGAATATTCGCATCTTTGGCCTTCTGGATTGCAGCGCGCAATTTAGAGTTCGATTTCGGATCAGCCCCTGCCTGTCTAACCGCGGAAATGATCTCTTTCATGATGCGGCTAAAAATCTTCCCCTTTTTTTTATCGGCCCTCTCTTTTCGATGTTTGATATTGGCCCATTTACTATGCCCTGCCATGCCGCGCCCTTTTCTTAAAAAAAGTTAAGCTATTTTTTTCCCATTCCATGGCTTTTGCAAATTGTGGGAATTGGCGCTCTCGAAGACGAAATTCACGGGTATGGCTATAAACCGCCCCCCTCGCATCGATCCGGGGCGGGCAAACCGCATGCAGCATCTCGTGATACACGATAAATTCCAGAAAATACAAGGGAACGGCCGCATCGTCAAGCAATGGATTGATGCGGATTTGATTGCAATACCTATCGTAGCTGCCAAATGTCACGCATTTGAAGCTTCCTGCCCGATAACGGGAAGACCAGCCGATTGCGACATTTAAACCCGGAAAGTGTTGTTTCCTGATCCGGCTCTGGATTTCAAACAAATCATACACGCGCCCTTTTTCCGAAAGAGGCTCCGGAGAAATTTGGACCTTTGAAAAGTAAAGATGCGCCATCTGCCGCACAATGATTTCTGCTTTCTTATCTCCTTTCATTGCAAAGCTCACAATAGCTTCCAAAACCGGACCAGGAGCTTTCACAAAAAGACGGTGCAGGCGAAGGCGCACTTTTCTTCTCTCTTTTCGACAGGAAAAATAGGAACTTCGGTTTTCATGCCAGGCAAGATCCAGGGGAACGGGAAACAACCGGGCCAATTTTAAAAATGTAATCTCTTCCGGCTTCATAAATATTTTTGCATTAAAATTTTACTTAAATACGTGCCATGATCTTTGACAAAGCGGGGCTGCACGCCGTATTGGACAAATCCCATCCTTTCATAGAGGCGGACAGCCGGATTGCCTTCGTATACTTCCAAATGAAGAAATTCGATTTTGAATCTCTCCTTCGCAAGAACCATCAATTCCTGCAACAATTTCGTCCCAACCCCTTTAGCTCGGAATTTTTCATCCACGATGATCGCGAAAAGACATTGATGCGCGAGTTTTTTATAAGGTTGCAAATATAAAGTGGCAATGCCGCAAGGAATCGAATCCCAAAGAGCAGTCAGAGTAGCGTTGTATTGAGAATAACTGATCCAGATGCGGGCTGCATCCTCTATTTCCCTTAAATCGGCTAAAGGAAACCACTTGAGGATGCCCGGCTGCAACAGCCAATCAATTAAATGTTTTCGATCCCCCTCTTCTGAAAAGCGGATGCCAACCTGTTCACTCATACAAAAAAATGTTCCATCAAGATTCTGGCCCGACTGCATCCATTCACATGAAGAAAATTTTCCTGCCTTACAAATTCTTGAAAATTAAGTTTTTGCAAAAGAGAGAGCAGAGGACTGGGATCAAAAATTTCCACTTGAATACATTCGAGCCGAAAACGGGTCTTCGCCAAATGAAGAAGGTTGCGCACCATTGAAAACCCGATCCCCTTTCTCCTTTCATTCGGATCAACAATCAAATAAAACGAACACTGATGAGCCACTTTTTTATAGGGCATGAGAAAAAGGGTTCCAATTGCGCAAGGCGAGCCATTTAATGTTGCGGTCAGGCTCGCTTTAAATTTCGAAAACCCAATCCAATTTTTCAATGCCTCATCCTTTTCATCCGGACCAAAAGGAAAATCATCGCAGGTCCCCGCAATCAAAAACCATTGGTTCAGCGATTCCAGGTCGTTTTGCTCGGAAAACCGGATATCGAATCCAGGAAGAGAGGTCATAATTTACCCAAATTCTTTGAGAAACGCGGAAACAAACGGTTCGATCTCTCCATCCATAACAGATTGGATATTTCCAATTTCCAATTTTGTGCGAGTGTCTTTCACAAGAGTGTAAGGTTGAAAAACATAATTGCGAATCTGATGACCCCATGCGATCTCTTTTTTTTCCCCTCCCAGTTCCGATATCTGCTGCTGCCGTGCTAAAAATTCTTTTTCGTACAGTTTCGATTTTAATATTTTTAAACAGGTTTCCCGATTTTGAATTTGGCTGCGCTCACTTTGGCATGAAACGACAATCCCCGTAGGGACATGAGTCATTCGGACTGCCGAATCGGTTTTGTTGACATGCTGTCCACCGGCTCCCGACGCTCGAAATGTATCGATTTTAAGATCTTCTCCACGGACATCGATTTGGATATCTTCGATCATTGGAGTCACATCGACCGAAGCAAAACTCGTATGCCGCTTTGCGTTTGCATCGAATGGAGAGATCCGTACGAGGCGATGCACCCCTTTTTCCGACTTGCAATAACCGTATGCAAATGGGCCGCTCAAGCGAAAAGTAATGCTCTTGATTCCGGCTACATCTCCGTCCAAACGGTCGACAACCTCGATGGTCCATCCTTTCCTTGCAGCATACCGCTGATACATCCGGGAAAGCATAGACGCCCAATCGCAAGATTCCGTTCCCCCCGCTCCTGCATTGATTTCCAAATAGCAATCTTTATTGTCGAGCTCGCTGCTTAACATTTTGCGCACCTCAAGCTCATTTAAACGACTTTCGATACTCAGCAAACTATTCAGCAAGTCTTTTACAAGCTCAGTATCTGAAATGGATTCAGCCTCCGGCAACAATTCCTTCACATCTTGAAAACGGCTCCTCAGTTCATGGTAAGGAACAGTCCAGGCTTTCAATTGATTGACGGCGTCGATGACTTTTTTTGCGGCATCCCCATCATCCCAAAAGTCGGGTTCAGCCATCTTTTCTTCCAATTTGCGAACTTCTTCTTCTTTGACCGCCAGGTCAAAGATACCTCCACATCGAATCCAGCCGTTCTTCAATAGATTTAAGTCTTTCCTGCGCTTCAAATTGCATAAACATGCCTCCCACTGGTAAATGGTAGAAGGAATGTCATTTTTTTGAAAGGAAAAAAAATTTCAAATTTTTATCCAAAATGACGCGCGAAAACCCGCTCCTTTAGAGGGACTTGCAAAAATAAAGTGTTAAAGTCCCTTCTTTTCAGAAAAGTACATCTTACCCAATCTGCAAGATCATATTTTCTTATCTATTTTTTTAAATAGCTTAAATTTGGCTACTTATGAACAGCAAGGCACA
>DATIHO010000138.1:0-26425 GCA_035480615.1 Chlamydiales bacterium
AATAAACGACCAGATACGAAGAATGAAAAAAATCAAATTGACAAAAACGGAAGCGGACCCCGTTCCGCTTACAAAAACTGTATTGGATGCTGAGATCATCAAAGCAAGCCACATGAATAAAGAGATGATCGAGGGGATGGAAGACCAGGCTGCCGCAGCTCTTAGATGAGACGAAGGAGCTTTGCCCCCCAAAATCCTTCCAACCAAATGAAGGACATATCCTGAAAAATAAACCCAAATCAACCCGTATAAAGGAGCTAACACAAGACCGAATGCTAAAATGGTATAGAATGAGTATCTTAAACCAAAAGACCAGTAATTAGAAAAATAGAAGTAATTTTGGAGTGCGTAGATCCATGCCAGATAAAAGACGCCATATTTTGGATTTAAATTGACAATAGAGCGGATGGTTGCTCGAGGCGACATCCATATGCCTATCAATGGGTTTAACATTAGGCCCCAAGAGATCTATTAATATACCCGAAGTGATTGAAAAGGGGGCTAGTGTTGAATAATACGAGCCCCCTTTTCAAGAATCGATTTTCGGTATACGCGCATTTACTTTTTGCCACATTTGCACTTGGGTCCGCATTTGCAGTTCGTGCAACACAAGCAGCTAATACAGTAGATCCCGCTTAAACCGATGACTGCAAAAATCACCCGCGCCCCTGTGGAGTCCATTCCGCCAAAAATATTCGAAATTAAATCGAGCTGAAAAACCCCAATCAAGCCCCAGTTTAAAGCCCCAATTACAACAAGCAAAATTGCAAGAAAACGATACCAACACATATAACAACCCCCATCTATCTGATTTTATTTTAGTATAAATCGTTTCAATTGTCATCTAAAGAATGGAAAGTCTTGTCTCTTAAACGCAAAAGCGATACACTGCGTACATCTTATGGCAAATTTTGACAGACAGGAACTTGAGCATTTACAAAAACTGTGCCGCATCGATTGCAGTGAAGAGGAAAAGCAGGATATCCTGAAAAGCTTACAGCGAATCCTCGAATATGTCGACCAACTGGACCAAGTCCAGACGGGAGAGGCAAAAGTATGCAACCATGTAATGGCCAAGATGGCCAGCAACCGTTGGAGAGAAGACATCCCTCATGACCTGATGTCTCGGGAACAGTTTTTAGCAAATGCCCCGGATCAAATTGCGGGGATGATCCGTGTACCACCGGTTTTAAAACAGCCATGAAACATTTGCATCACTTATCCGCTCTCCAGGTGCGCGACGCTTTTTTAAAGGGAGAAATAACGGCTGTTAAAATTGCGGAGCATTTTTTAAAACGGATTGAAACACATGATAAAACGTTGGGCGCTTTTTTAACCGTGCTCACTCCCAGGGTCCTTCTTCAGGCGGAAGCTCTTGATAAAAAACGCTCTCATAATAAACCGCTCGGAAAAATGGCCGGCATTCCATTTGCAATTAAAGATAACATGCATATTGCAAATGAGAAGACAACATGCGGATCCAAATTCCTACAACACTATCAAGCCCCTTTTCATGCCACAGCGATTCGTCTGATAGAAGAGGAAGACGCTCTTTTAATCGGCAAAACCAACCTTGACGAATTCGCAATGGGTTCTTCCAATGAAAATTCCGCTTACTTCCCCGCCCATAACCCTTGGAATGTAACGCGCGTCCCGGGCGGCTCTTCCGGAGGATCGGCAGCCGCCGTAGCAGCGCGATTGTCGCTTTTGGCTACGGGTAGCGATACGGGAGGATCTATCCGTCAGCCTGCAGCTCTTTGCGGAGTCGTTGGATTCAAACCAACTTATGGACGCGTTTCCCGCTACGGACTCGTCGCTTTCGGCTCTTCACTCGATCAAATCGGCCCATTCAGCACTACAGTCGAAGATGCAGCCCTTGTCATGGAGACCATCGGACGTCCCTGTCCTTACGACTCCACTTGCCTCACTTTTCCTCCCGAGCCTTATCGACTTACTCGCGACTTAAAAGAGATCAAAATCGGCATCCCCAACCATTTTGTGGAAAATTTAAAACCTGAAATCCAAAAAAACTATTTAGCGGCAATCGATGTGATGCGGGATCTGGGCGCTTCCACAGTGGAAATCGATCTTGATATTCTGAAATATTCCATTGCAGTCTACTATATCCTTGCCACAGCGGAAGCATCCACAAATCTTGCCCGTTTTGATGGGATCCGTTATGGAGAGAGAGCGCCCGATGCCAAAACACTCGATCAAATTTATGATTTTTCCAGAAAAGAGGGGTTTGGCCGAGAAGTAAAAAAAAGAATCATGCTCGGCACTTATGTCCTCTCTTCAGGATTCCAGGACGCCTATTATAAAAAAGCTCAAAAAATCAGAACTTTGATTCTCAATGCTTTTCAGCAAGCCTATGCAATTTGCGATGCTGTGGTCATGCCGGTAACAGTATCTGCCGCTTTTCAGGAAAATACCATTCACGATCCTATAGAAATGTACTTACAGGATATTTTCACTGTCCCTGCAAATCTTGCAGGACTTCCGGCGATTAGCGTTCCGTCGGGTTTTGATAGTGAAAACTTGCCTCTCGGCATTCAAATCATTGGGCCTCAAATGTGCGATGTGTCTGTTATGCGCTATGCCTATGCTTACGAACAAGCGAGCTCTTGGACTCGCATCCCTCCTGCCTTTCATGATGAGGAGTATAAGTGAAAGATTTGCCTTACGAATTGTGGGAACCGGTCATTGGGCTTGAAATCCATGCCCAGCTAAATACTCGCTCAAAACTCTTCAGCACCGCCCCTAATCGCTTTGGCGATGAACCAAACACCAATATCTCATATGTATGTACAGGTCAGCCGGGATCGCTTCCAATCATCAATCAGGAGGCGGTTCGAAAAGGAGTACAATTCGGCCTTGCGATTCAAGCCAGTATTTCTCAATATAGTATCTTTGAAAGAAAATCTTATTTTTATCCTGACAGTCCGCGCAACTACCAAATTACTCAATATGAACATCCTCTGATCCGAGGAGGGACGATTTATGCGGATGTAGACGGTGTTTCTAAAACGTTTAAGGTAAACCGCGCTCAATTGGAAGATGATGCGGGGATGCTCAAACATTTTACGAATTTTGCAGGGGTGGATTATAATCGGGCAGGAGCCCCTTTAATCGAGATCGTTTCGGAGCCGTGCATCCATACTCCCAAAGAGGCTTCCGCTTACGCGATGGCAATCCGCTCCATCCTTCTTTACCTCGATGCCTGTGATGGGAATATGGAAGAAGGGAGTTTGCGGATCGATGTAAATATTTCAGTGCGGCCCAAAGGAGAAACATCGCTTCGGCCGCGAGTTGAAATCAAAAACATGAATTCTTTTTCCTTTCTTGAAATGGCAATCGAAGCAGAGATCAGCCGTCAAATCGCCCTCTATACTTCTCATCCCCTCCATCCCCATTTGGAATTGATCCCTCCGGGCACTTACAGGTGGGATGCAGAGGCAAAACAAACCGTTTTGATGCGCGCGAAAGAGAGCGCTGATGATTATCGGTATTTTCCGGAGCCCGATTTAGCCCCATTGATTATTACACAAGATTATATCGATCAGATCCTGGATCAACTTCCCGAGCTTCCGCATAATCGTTTTAAACGATACGTTTCCGATTTGGGGTTGACCGAATACGCGGCTTCCGTGCTGATTCATGAAAAATTTCTCTCCGATTATTTTGAAGAGGCCAACGAAATCGCTCAAAATCCCCGCCTTCTGTGCAATTGGATTATGGTTGAATTTGCCGGGCGGATCAAAGAACGGGGAACCACCTTCCTGAATTGCGGAATTCCTCCTCGCCATGTGGCAAAATTAGTGCAGATGATCGATCAAAATAAAATCACGGGACGAATTGCAAAAAACGTTGCCGATGAGATGGTCGCGTCGCCGAATTTGGATCCGGAAATCATTGTGAAAACAAATCCTGATTATCAACCTATAGACGACATCACTGCCATCGAGCCGATCGTAGACCAGGTCATTGCGGAAAATCCCCAATCGATCATCGATTTCCAAGCGGGCAAAGAGAAAGCATTTGCATTTCTTGTCGGCCAAGTGATGAAACTGACAAAAGGCAAGGCTCCGCCTCAAACCGTTAACGATCTTCTTCGCAAAAAAATTTCACGCAATTGATTATTCACTTTAAAGACCGTTCAAAGAGATCTTTAGGTCCACAAGACAAAACTCCCGACTTCAATTTGAAATCCGAAGAGAGAAAGTCGAGCGCATTGCCTTCCAAATCAGAAATAAATCCCCCCGCTTCTTTCAAAATAACCGATCCAGAAGCAAAGTCCCAAATTCTCCCGCTCTCTCCGCTGGATGCGTAAATATTTCTTGTGCCTTCCGCAATCAAACAAAGCCTCAGTCCGCAACTTCCCACAATTTTAAAATCTTTCCGAAGCATTTTCTGAGTAATCGGCATCTTGAGAAGGCGGGAGTAAAAAGAATGGACAAATTGGGACTTTCTTGAAGAAATAACAGGACGGACAACGTTTGTGCTTTTTTCAACAAAAATCCTTTCCGGAGCCTTCTTTTTCACCTGTTTGTATGCGCCGCATCCTTCCATCGCAAAATAGGTCGTTTTCAAAACAGGATAATGATTGACCCCAAGGACCGGAACTCCAAAATGCATAAGCCCAATATGGATTCCAAATTCTTTTTTTCCTGCAATGAACGACCTTGTTCCATCAAGAGGATCTATGACCCACGTCCATTCCGCCTCTCTCCACCGGGAGAGGGCCCCATGTTCAATTTCTTCGCTGACTTTTTCTTCAGTAATGAGACCAAATTCCGGAAAAGCAGTAAGTAACTTTTTACAAATCAGCTCATTTGAACGAAGATCTCCGATCGTAACCGGAGACGATCCCTTTATTTGTGTTTCAAGATCCACATCCCGGTTCCAATATTCCAATAATAGATTGCCCGCTTCTTTTGCCGTTTCCAAAGCTATTTCAAGTGCCTTTGGATAGGTAAAAACAGGAGCGTCTTTTGCAAATGCAGAAGAGATACATAATGAAAAAATGATCATCCGAATCATACAGTCAGTCCCTCTAAATCAAAAGCAATGCAAACACAAAGGCGAATAGAGAGAAAGATTCGATGATCGTAATGGAAACCAGTGTTTTTCCATAAATCGCAGGTTGTTTTGCAGCCGCCTGGATCGCCGTTACACAGCATTTTCCCTGAAATAATGAAGATACTACAAGAGCCGCTCCCACAAAAAGACCGATGCCGATTCCGGAGGGACCGGTTAACGTGCCGGCACTTATCGCATTTTTCATCATAACCATGAGAATCAGCCCATAGATAGATTGAGAAGATGGGATAGCGGCCAATGCGATAAATTTCGCATGACCCTCTTCTACGCGCGACATAATCGCATGAGACGCCATGCCTGCAATGCCGCACCCAATGGAACTGCCTAAACAGGCAAGGCCCATCACAATCGCAGGTCCTATCATATTGATTTCCATAAATTCTCCTATTTGGTTTTATGTATTCTTAATGGGTTGAAAAGCCTCCCTCCCCCTTCAAAACTATAACGATACCACTCGAGAAAATTGAGACGAAGGCCATGGATCGTCGCAGACATGGAAGAAAGGGTGATATTGATCGTATGTCCTACAAGGACGACAAAAATTGTCCCAATCACTCCAAGCTCGATTCCAAGGGTAGCATTCACCGTTTCCGACATCACCATTCCTGCAAGAGCTAGAGCATACAGGCGAAGATAGGATAAAATATCGGAAAAAACCTGAATGCCGTTCGTAAGTTCAAAAATCGACAACCATTTTTTTCCCTGGAAAATGGAAAGAATAACGACGATCGCAGGACCTGCCGCAAGAAGCTGAAGGCCTAATGTTTTCGCCGCCGGTTTTGAGATCCATCCTAAAAAATTGGCCATGCTGGTGGCGTCGAGATAAACAGGAAAATAGAGATAGCCGCCAATCATAAAAAGGATCCAGCCAAGCCCTGCCGGATTGCGGAACATCCAACGCAAAAAAGAGGTGCTGAGATGGCAAATGCCAATCACCATTGAAAGCTCCAGCAAAATATTATTGTAAAAGTCGTCTTGCGCTTTATAGCGGGTCTGCCCCTCTCTTCGATAAGCGGTCGAAACTAAAAAATCATGTCCGCTTTTTGCAGATGCAATATTGGGGTAATTCTTTAAATAAAAATGATAAACATCATCTTGTTGTTCCAAATGATATTCCGCTTTTTTTGCAGCGAGATAATGGATAAAAGACATTTTGCGGAAAGGATTGTCCGGCCCGATCTCAAGGCCGAAAAACGAAGCTGTCGCAGTTCCCCACACAATCGTCGAGACTGACAGGATCGTAAACAGTTTTGTAAAGCGTTTGAGAGCCCCTGGCGCTTCCCGTGGCAGCTTCCATTTCAAAATGAGGGCCAATCCTAAAAAGATGAGTCCGTAACCTGCATCTGAAATGATGATGGCAAAGAAAAAAGCAAAAAACCAAAGAACCCAGGCAGATGGGTCTTTATCTGTTGAAGCGGGAGTATCGTAAATATACAGCAAATCTTCGCCGACTCGTGGGATTCCCTTGTTTTGAACACATGTGGGGATTCTATCAGAAGATTCGATCAAAACTTCTTCACATTGGACGTCGAGGCCGCTCAAAAGGCCGAAAAGAGAAGAAATGCGATTTTCCGGCACCCAGGCTTCAATTGCGAAAAGAGCCGCCCCAAAGGGGATCGACGCGTCATGTTTGGCAAGATTCAACGTATAGTGATTCAAGCATTCATTAAAACCATTTTGCAAACCGGGCAGCGCATTGCAATAGATCCGAAGATCCGCATCACAGCGGGCGCGCTCCTCTTTCACTTGCAAAAGCTCGAATTTAAGCTCGGAAACAGGCCGCTCGATGAACATTTCAATCATCCCGGGATATTGAACCCTCTCCTTCTGGATCGAAATAAAATAATCGAGATCGTATTCCGTTCCCACAAAGATCACTTCCAAAGGGAGGGACATCTCACGAGCCAGATCGCTCTTCATGCAAAAAAACTGAATGATCCGTTTCCCTTCCCGTTCAATTTCTAAGATATCTTTTTTTGAAAAGTCTCCAAATACCGCAATTCTGGAAATTTCAGCAGACAGAATCCTCTCTGTCTCCAGCAATTTTTCTTCAGACTCATGAAGCTCTAAAATCGTTTGGGCGATCTGAATGGGTTTCAGATGAGGGGCTTCTTTCGGATGGATAAAATGATGTTTTGCAATTTTGATAGCGCGCAAGATCATTTTAGCATCTTCAGGAAGCTCTAAAGCTTTTTTATGGGAAAGACCAATAAATTCTAAAAAACCACCTCTTTGCGCAAGGGAAAAAAAAGAATCCATTTCACTTTTTCCGCCCCAAATGAGGTATTTATGCATTTTAATAATCATTTTATTCTTAAAGAGTTCCTTTGCAATTTTCCCTTTGCGACTTTTGCTTGAGCTACCGCAGCAAGCTGCATATCTCCCAAAAATATCCGAATTTTGCTGATATTGCTTTGAAATCTCGGAATCATAATTTTTTCAAACAGGTTCACTCGAATGGATACTTCCCGAAGCTCTTTTTGCAGCGCTTTTCTTTTTTCAATGGCCACGGCGATTTTTTCTCTCATGATTATGAACTCTTGAACCAGCGCCGTCGCCCGCTCTGTCCATACGGGAGTGTCGAATAGAAAATAGGCGCTTTCGCGAAAAACGACATTTTCGAAAATGGGAATCTCGACGCCCGCTATGTTTTCATACCGTTTTTGTATTTGAAGAATCTCTGCATACTGTAAAATATCGACCGCCACTTTTTCTAAAAGAAAAGGGGAAAAATTCTCTATCTGGCGCCTGTAAACAGAAAACTCTTCAAGAAGCTTGGCAATTTCCATTTCAGCGACCATGATCTCAAATTGAAGCATCGATTTTTTGAGCTGCAGCGTAGGAAGGTATCGTTGGAATTGAGCCAGGCGCATCTGCTGCGTCCGAAGCTCCGTCTTAGTCTGTTTAAGACTCATGTTTAGGCCAATATTTATCCGCGATCTGTTTTTTTATCCCTACCTCTTCCAATTCAAAACATTTGGCAAGAGTTTGCCATCCCAAGTCTAAAGCATCTTCCAAAGCTAAGTTCACATTGAGATCCATCATTCTATCAAAAAAAAGAGAGGAATAACGGAGGAGTTTTTCATCCCATTTTGAAAGCCTGAATCCCATCGCCTGTCTTTCAGAGGCTTTTTTTGAATCAGCGTATAACCGGATCATCGTATTTGCAAGTTCACCATGGTCCTCCCGTGTCACTTTGCCGATCACTTGCTGTTTCAGGCGAGATAGGGATCCAAAAGGATCGATCGATCCATTATGCAAATAAAACTGTCCCTCTGTGATGTATCCCGTATTATCCGGAATCGGATGTGTCACATCGCCGCCCGGCATTGTTGTAACGGCAATAATTGTAATCGAACCGCTTCCCTCGATATCGACCGCTTTTTCATAGCGAAATGCAAGATCGGAATAAAGCGATCCCGGATAACCGCGGTTTGAAGGAATTTGATCCATTGTGATTGCAATTTCTTTAATCGCATCCGCATAAGCGGTCATGTCAGTCATTAGAACCAGGACCGTTTTGCCTGCCAAAGCAAACTTTTCTGCAATCGCCAAAGCCATATCGGGCACCAGGATGCACTCGACAGCAGGGTCTGTGGCTCGATGGATGAACATAACGGTTTTTTCAATCGAGCCCGCTTTCTCTGCATTGTCAATAAAGGCTTGATAATCATCAAAACGGAGCCCCATGCCGGCAATAATCACTACATCCGCATTCGTTTGATTCGCAATGCGCATCAAGAGAGCTTGATAGGGCTCCCCCGCCACCGAAAAAATGGGGATTTTTTGAGACTTGACAAGGCAATTAAAGACGTCGATCATCGGAATATTCGTCCGGACAAGCTCACGGGGGATGATTCTTCGAGTCGGATTGAACGAAGGCTGACCGATCTCTACCTCATCGCCCACAATATCGGGTCCATCGTCGATTGGAATTCCTGTCCCATTGAGCCGCCGGCCTAACAGAGAATCAGTATACGTCGCCGCAATCTGACGGCCGAGAAAAATCACGCGGTCTCCCGTTGAAATCCCCCGTGTACTTTCAAATACTTGTAAAGTCACGAGCTCTTCATCAAATCGGAGGACCGATGCGAAGGTAGAGGTTCCATTCCCTTTTTGAATCAGCGCGACTTCTCCCAAAAAGATCCCTTCTGCTGCAACCGTAATGAGATTGCCTCGCATATCAATGATCCGGTCATATACTTTTCTCATGGGATGCTTTGTCCTTTTGTTTTTGAGTCGATCTTCTCCCAGGCTAGTTTATAAGCGGCATGATAACGTTCGGAATGAAAAGAGAGAAAATTGATATTCTTGATTTCACTTTGTAGAGTGAGAAAAAAACTTCTCGCAGCGTCATGTTCTGTAAATTCAAGTTCAGCATCAAAGAGCTTTTGAATCAATCGGAACATCTCAAGTTGTCTGGGCAGAGGGCAATAAGCATCCTCCTTATCAAAAGCGTTTTGCTGTAAATAGGCAAATTCGTACAGCTCCGATTTCAAAAAAACAATCATATCGGCAAGCGCCACCCCTTCTTCGCCGACCACTTCCATCCGTTTGCCAATCTCATCTCCTTTTTGCAACATGGCGGACGCTTTTTGAATCTGATCCGCCCAATTGGGAAACTGTGCGTCGAGATTGACTCCCACCTCTTTTAAATATTTTGTCCAAGAGATCAATGGATCGACCGTCGGATAGCGCCGCGCATCCGATCTTGCACGGGAAAGGCCATGAAAAGCGCCTACAATTGCCAGGGAGGCCTGAGTCACCGGTTCCTCAAAATTTCCTCCCGCAGGAGAGACGCTTCCACCAATAGTCAGCGTTCCTATACGCCGCTCTTTTGTCTCAATGACGCCAGCGCGCTCATAAAACGAAGAAATACGGGAAGCCAAATAGGCGGGAAACGCTTCTTCGCCAGGGATCTCTTCCAAACGACCCGACATTTCTCGCATAGCTTGCGCCCAGCGGGAAGTAGAATCTGCGAGAAGGAGGACGTTCAGTCCCATTTGGCGATAGTATTCCGCAATCGCGGCGCCCATATATACAGACGCTTCGCGAGCTGCAACGGGCATCGAAGAAGTATTGCAGATCATGACGGTGCGGTTCATCAGCGAATCATTGGTATGCGGATCGGTAAGTTGCGGGAACGTGCGAAGCACCTCCACCACTTCCCCAGCCCTTTCCCCACAGGCGACAATCACGACAATATCCACGGCCGAATATTTGGAAAGGTGATGTTGCATCACTGTTTTTCCGGCGCCAAAAGGTCCAGGAGAACAAAAAGTCCCTCCTTTCAGGATCGGAAATTGTGTATCGAGAATCCTGAGTCCGGTATCCATCATTTGAGCGGGCTTGACTTTTCTCCCTTCCAGCAGAGGATTTTTTACAGGCCATTTTTGTACCATGGTAAAAGAGATTTTGCGTCCTCGTTCATCAGTGCCTTCAGCAATCGGATGATCAATCGTATAAGATCCATTTTTTGCGACATGTTCGATCTTTATTTTTCCGAAAAAAGAGAACGGGATCATGATTAAATGATGAAAACGCCCTTCTTGGACAGATCCGACGGAATCACCCCGAGACAATATGTCTCCGGGCTTGGCCGTTGGAATAAAATCCCATTTTTTTTCTCGGTTCAAGGGATTTAAATAAACGCCTCGAGACAAATAAACGCCGGTCTGAATAGCCACCTCTTCCAAGGGATTTTGCAATCCGTCGAAAATCGAGGTCAACAGGCCGGGTCCAAGTTCGGCTTCCAATAAGTGACCAGCAAACTGGACTTTGGTGCCGAGTTTCACTCCTTTCGTATCTTCAAATACCTGAATCTTTGCCTCTTGTCCGGAAATTTCGATCACTTCTGCAAGAAGCTGACTGTCTCCTACTTTGAGATGAGCGATCTCTCCCTGGCAGATCGCTCCTTCGAATCGGACATGCACAAGATTGCTGAATGCTTTGACTACGATTCCTGTAGCGTTCCTTTCTTTATCCTTCATACTTTCTCAACTTTTCTACTTCCAGTTTTCCTTTTTCCCAATCCAGCCTAAACCAATTTTCCACGATGAGAAATCGGGCCGCATAGCCGAGCACCCTCCCTATCGAAAAAGGGGGCTCCTCTTCTTCCATATCTTCAATTTTCCGCAAACGATATTCTAAAATCGCACGATTTAATTCTTCTGGGTTGTGAACATTTTTTACAAAAATGACTTTTAAATCTTCATATTCTTTTGGAGCAGTAAATTCAGCGGCATCTTTTTGACTCAAAAGATAGGCAATAAAGGGATCATTTGGATCTTCGAATTGAAGCTCCCTCACTAGATCTTTCCCTGTCAATTTAGCCCGCAGCGCTGTGAGGATCAGCATCCGCTCTCTTTCAAAAACATGGTAGCGGTGTAAAAACCCCTTTAAAGGCGCGTCCGTTTCACGAAAGAGCATTGCATAAAGAGAAGGGAAAGCATTCAGCCTCTCTTCTGTTGTTTCATAACGGTCTAAAAAATCAATGAAATATGCAGGTAAAAAATCACGGACGAGGAGGGCTTCTTCAAGTTCTTTTTCATTCAAGACCCCTCGTTCATCCAAAGGCTGGCCAAGCCATAGGGCACGGATATTATAAAGATCGATGGGGCGAAGTAAAACTTGAAATTTTTTCCAATCAGCTGTGTTGAGATTTAAAGATAAAAAATCTTTCAATTCCAAAAATGTCATCTCTGGCTCTGTTTGTAAACTGAGAGGAGGGAGAGCGGAGAGCAAAAAATAATACAACATGAATAAAGCCTTATGCGCTAAAGACAAGGTCTCGAAAATCGCGGCGGATATATTGAGCGATCATCTCTCGAATCGCCGTATCAGAGATGTCTATCGAGATTTTCCGGTTTTTGAGTTGAATCTGGACTCCTCCCATAAAATCCCCCGCTTTGATCCCCTCTTTTTTGATCCGTTCCAATACGTGGGAAAGAAGAAGGGCGTTGATCGAACGAGGCGTAATCGATTTTGGAATCAGGGCGACAAAGTCATCGTCAATCCCCTTCTCTTCCATAATTTTCATAAAAGAGTTTAGAATATTAGCAATCGTTTTCGGATCGCTTGTCTCCTTTTCCACCAATTGGACAAGCTCGTGATTGAATAATTCCGTCTCAATTTTTTGTTTTAATGTTTCAATTCCCTGGCGGCATGCCATCGTGAGAGAAGATTCGAAGAGTTTTTTTTTCTCTTCCAGTTCCCTTTCAGTCTTTGCAATCATTGCAGCGGATTTCTCTTTTGCCTGTTCCAAAAGATGCTTTGCTTCAAGGTGGGCGGTTTCGACAATTTCTCTTGCTTCCTGTTTTGCAGGTTCTAAAGTTTCTCTGCGAAGCGCATCGCAAATTTTTTGTATTTTATCTTTTCCTGTTTCCAATCCCCTCATCCGCGCGCTCCCTGATTTTTTTTTGTTTAAATAGTACAAAATGATGCGAATTTTTTCTATCAAATTGAATAGTGATTCGAGCTTCGTCGATTTTCGGGATTATTTTGGCCGATTTTCGGCTCAAAATAATCCACATAATAACCTGAATAATGGGTTTATTCAGCAGGAGATTCAAATGCCTTCCGAGCAGATTTTTCCGTTTGGAGCCGAAGGTAACGCCCCCCTTGCCGAGGCGAAAACGGGAAAAGATGCCGGAAGGCATTGAATATCCGATGAATAAACCCATTATTCAGGTTAATACCTGAATTGAATAGACCGGGTAAAAAACTGGGATAAAATAATTTTTATTTTAATTTTAAAATCATTTAAAATGACAATATAATCCCGACTTTGACACTTTATAGATTATTTTATTGACAATCAGCTGCTTATCAATAAAAATTCAGGCACAACATTTTTGACCAAGGCTCGTTGTTCGAGCAATCGGTAACCCCAAAAGCTTGAAAATTTTCTCTGCATCTTCGGATAGCGCTGATTCCATTTTCCCTTCTCTATGCGTGTCTTTTTCCTCAAACACCGTGGTGTGTACTCCGTTCAATGCGTGTCGGATTCTGTCCGGAGTGAGAGGGGTTCCTGCTTGCCGTAAACGGAATTCCAGGAATCTTTCAATGAATAGGGTCAGAAAACAAAGCAGCACGTGCGATCGTATTCTATGGGGCTTCCAATGGAAAACAGGTCTCGTTTTGAGAGTGCATTTTGCAATACGAAAAGCTTCTTCCACGTGCCAGAGTTCCTTGTAACGACTTAGAGCTTGCTCAACGGTTAGGTCTGCGTTGTTTGAAACAGCGATTCCATGAAACCCGTCCCATAAGGCATCTTCATCTATCGTCTTTTGGTTTAGCTCGAGCGAAGACCCCTTTTTTATATTGGTGTATTTTTTGTATCCCGCATTGCTGATTACTTTTTTCAGAGAGGCTTCATCAGTAGAGCTGTCGAGTTTTTCTCGCAATTTCTCCAGTAGTCGCTCTCGGTCTTCTTTGTCTTTTGCTGCTCTGCCTGGACTGTAGGTTATGATGAGAAGGGTGTCAGCATATTGAGGATGCGGCAGAGTTCGAAAAAGAACCCGTTCCTCCTCGGGAAAGTGAATTTGGTTAGGGAGGGGTTTGCAGAGCAGACGATCGTTGAGTTTTAAGCTTTTCTTCATAGACCGAAGCTTGCTTGCAACGACAAAGCGAAACTTGGAGTTTTGAAGCGCTTCGATGTTTGTTTTACTGGCCAAGCCTCGATCACAAACAACCGTTACATTGTTTATCGAAAAATCCTTCTTCAGCCTCTCGAACACAGGGATCAGTGTTTTTGTCTCTGCTAAATTGCCTTTGAATACTTCGTAGCCAAGAGGATTCCCCTCTGCATCGACAACTAACGCCAAGACGACTTGAACGGAGTGGTATTTTTGGTCTTTGCTAAACCCAAATTCTTTGAGTTCGTCTTGCTGAACGCTCTCGAAGTAAAGAGTGGTGACGTCGAAGAAAAAGCAGTCAACCAAACCAGAAGAATATGCACGAACAGTGTCGAATGCTTTTTGCTGAAATGCCCTGCTTAACGGCTCAATTACATCCATGGTGCGATACATGTTTTGTAATTCTATCTCACAGAACCCGTGCTCTGTCTGCCGTTGCTGGGTACGGAGCTTGCTGCCAGGGAGGTCGAGCCTCTGGACAATGATCAACTTGACGATCTCTTCCAAATCAAACTGGCGTCGTCCTTGAGCTTTTTTGATGACTTCGGAGAATCCCGTTAGTTTCATGAATTGATCCACGACCAAGCCGAAGCCGTCATAGACAGTCATTTTGTGCATCAGTTGCCTGACGCGAATTTTCGGATCAATCTCGAGTCCCTCTTTCTCGAGTCTGATGAGAAGACTTTCAGCGAGGTGCCGAAGTTTTTCAAGGTCTTTTTGGCCTTTGACAACTCCAAGATGGGCGATCGTTTCCTGTCTCACCTTATTGCCGACCCTCACCCCTCTGACTATTTGTACGGTGGGGTGTTTAGCCTTTTTGGAATGCTTCAATCTTACATACATGCACGACAATTTAAGACATATTTCAATTTATAAAAACATAATTTTTCCATGCACAACATTTCTGGTCAAAAAAATTTGAGCTTCAGGAGCTTAAGTTTTTTAGATGGGTCAAACTGTCAAAGTCGGGGGTAAAAAACTGGGATAAAATAATTTTTATTTTAATTTTAAAATCATTTAAAATGACAATATAATAAAACAACTTTAAATAGGATATCTTTATGTCTGTTTTTAACATAATACCTGACCTGGTAAATTATACTACGCGTGCGCCCGTATTCATTAACAACTTAGCAAGTACAATTAATACCATCGCGTTAGATACTACAAAAAAGATCGTTCAATCCATTCAGAACTATTTCGATATCTGGGCAGGTTTGGACGCTTCGGCACGTGAGTTGAGCGCCTTTCATTTTGAACGTTATCCAGATTCGGAATGGATTGACCTTCACTCCAACAATTTGATAGAGATAACTATACCCGAGCGTTCCAATCTCCGAATGCTCAATGCTTCCAACAACCAATTGGAACGGGTGACTCTACCCGAGATTGCCAAGCTCCAAGACCTCAATGTTGCCAACAACCAATTGCCAGAGATAACTCTACCCGAGTATTCCAGTCTCCAAAGACTCAATGCTTCCGACAACGAATTGACAGAGATAACTATACACGAGGGTTCCAATCTCCGAGTGCTCAATGTTGCCAACAACGAATTGGAACATATAACTATACCCAAGTATTCCAGTCTCCAAACTATCGATCTTTCCAGCAATTTCTTGACAGAGCTGATTCTACCCGATCATGTTGTACCCGATGAGACCGATCTCCGAGTAGTCCGTGCTTTCCACAACCATTTGAACCGCATAACTATTCCCGAGTCTTCCAATCTCCAAGAACTTCATGTCGGCCTCAACTTTTTGACAGAGATAAATCTACCTGAAGATTGTCCCAGTCTCGTGTGTCTTGATCTTTCCGAAAACCAATTGCCAAAGCTGGATATACCCGAAGGTTCCAATCTCCAACACCTCGATCTTTTCGAAAACCAATTGACAAAGCTGACTATACCCAAGGATTCCCGTCTCCAAAGTCTCAATCTTTCCGAAAACCCATTGATAAATCTGGATATGCCCGAACATTATTCCAGTCTCTCGTTCCTCAGTCTTGTCGACACCCCATTAACACAGCTACCGGACTCTATCTTGTCACTTCGGAGAGATGCGCGCGTATACACAGGTAATAACTCGTTTCCCGAAGGATACGTTCAGGAATTTGCAGAAAAAATCAAACAACACCGAGAAACCCATCCCGGAGAAGGGCCTGTGCTTTTGGGAGATGATCCCGAATCTGGCGAGCCGATCGCATTTACATAAGTATACCCGAAGTGATTCAAAAGTTGGCCTTTGCAATCAAAAACCGCCAGACGCGCGTCTTCGACGTCTATTGGCGGTTTTTGATTGCAAAATCCATCTGAAATCTAGGCAATTTTCATAATTTTAGCATCTAAAATCAAGAGACCGTTTGACCAGACGCAAAAAACTCTCGCCGCCTCCTTGTCAAATTCCCGATTCTTCAGGTTGTTTCGGTATAGATCTAGCCGCAGAACATCGGATCATCGTCGAATTATCGAGTTTCTAAATGATTCTAATAAAACGATTTTGTAGAATTGCTAGAAAAAATTGAGAAAAAATTATATAACTGGTATTTCCGAGTCTAAGAGACTGTTAGAGGACTCTAAGAAGCTGTCTTAAACTTTAGCTTCTGTTGATTTTGGGACTCTTTTGAGCCGATTTTTGGTTCTTTTTACGGGGACAGTATCAAACTTCGTATACAACCCCCTGTAAAAAGAACCCAAAATCGGCCAAAAAAATCCCCAAAATCGACGAAGCCTGGGTTTGAAGACAGCTTCTAAAAGACTTTGGTGATATTGTTTTTCAACCTTGGAGAGTGAAATGAAAAGAATAGCAATGTTAATGGCTGCTGTAGCCATGTTGGTAACCAATTCAGCTTCTGCACAGAGCAGTAATCAGGGAGGTATGGGAAAAGGCTCTTCTGCCGGCTCTCAAGCTGGATCGAGCTATAATGGAATGCCTTGGCTGGTTGGATTGGGGACGCTTGGCGTGCTTGCGACAGTTGTCGGTATTACCGCTGCTGCAACCTCCACCGATAATTCTTCTTATGGTCATTAAAAAGAGATAGATCCCCCCTTTGTCACTTTGCAATTTGCCCGAAACTTCGGGATTTGCGATAATGACCCTTGGGGGGGGTTATGATACAAAAAGGTTTTTTGGTATTGTTAGCTCTGATAGTTTCGGTTTCGGGGTTTTCTCAGGAAAGCGGCAATCGACAAAGGCCGACACGGCGTGGGGAACACGCAGGCTATGGATCAAGAGATGCGACTGTCCTTTCAATGATGGGATGGGGTTTGGGTCTTGGCGCTGCAATCGCAACCCTTTGTGCGTTGATACCCAATAATTCAGGATCTACCAGCCATTAGAAGCTTCTGTCGATTTTGGGGTTCTTGTGAGCCGATTTTTAGTTCTTTTTTCAAATTCCCGATTCTTCAGGCTTCTCTTTCTCTTTCCCATTCTTTTGTTTTGCCTCGAACCCATCGCTCTTTTTGATCCGCCGGAAGGATGGGAATGTGCTTTTCCTGACAAACTATCCCCTTGCGTCCAAATCGGTTTCCTGGGAAAAGGGGCGACTCCTTTCCGCCCCTCGATCAATTTAGCGGTCGAAGAGATCGACGTAGATCTCAAACAATATGTTAAGGCCGTAAAAGCGATCCATTTATCTGAAAAAGGGACAAGCTGGAGCGATCTTGGAAAATTCAATACTCGTTCAGGGATCGGGAGGCTGACGGAAATCAGGTCTCATTCCCAAATGGGTCAAGTGAAAATGCTGCAACTTCTCTTCGTGAAGGATCACTACGCATACATCCTGACAGGCGCCGCAATCAAGGATGAATTTCTCAAATTTCAAGAAGATTTCATCAAAACATTTCAATCTCTTCATTTTATCCCCCACCTTTTTTCTCCTCTTCCCTTTGAAAAACAAGAGCTCTTTCAAAAGTTTTTTGCCAATCTTGGGAAACAATCTTCCAAAGAGGAAGCGGATGCGCAATGGCTCGATTTGCAAAATTTGGTGGTTCAAGATGGCAAAGAAATGGGAAATTACTGGCAAATTCTTGTGTTGAAACAGGGCCGAGAAAAGCTCTATCCTTAAAAATCCAGACTGACATATAGGAAAAATAATAGGCTATGAAAAGAATTTTGCGGACAGCCTCTTTCCTTATGTTCGCCCTATTTCCGATGGCATCCAATTTGAATGCTCAGGAAACAGGAACCGCTGCCTCCATGTCGGCCGAAATGGCGCAAGATGACAGCAATTGGCAAAATTGGGTGTTTGCATCCAGTGCTTTGGTGACTGCAACCATCGGGGTAATCATCATCTCTCTCAATTCAGGGACAACTTCTCATTGAAACTGAAACCGCTTTTTTTCGAGACTGGCATGTTGATTCTTTTGAGCAGCTGCGCCGCCCCAAATTCCTGGAAATTCGAATCGATCGACACCCAGGAAACGCTTTTTAGCGCGGCAAGGCTGCTTTACTCGAACGGTGAATCGCCGATTCGCTTTGAAATCTTGCGGAATATCGAATCGGAAATCTATGCTTTCTTAAGCCTGACCAAATATCACTTTACCCCTGCTCGCGAGGTGAAAATAGAATTTTCAAGCAACGAGGAGAGATGGGAGGAGACCGTTCCTCTTTTGGAGGGGAACATGCGGCTGCGGTTTCCAACCGAGATGACTGAAAAGATTATTGCCCGCTTGCAAGAAGGAAAGCAAGTCGTTATGATGCTGGATGGTTTTGAACAATGTCTCGATCCGGCAGGTTTTGCAAGCCAATATGAAAAAATGGGACACATCTTTCAAAATCCCTTTAAAGGACTGTTCGATCCATGAATCAGCTTGATCAATTAAAAAAAATTACGACAGTTGTCGCCGATACAGGAGACTTCGAGACTCTCAAACACTACAGCCCTATCGATTCCACAACCAATCCCTCTCTTATCTTCACCGCCAGCCAGCAACCCCAATACCGCCATCTTGTCGACGAAGCGGTTCTTTATGGAAAAACAAAAGGCAATAAAGCCCTTCTTTATACACTCGATAAAGTATTTGTAAATTTTGGAACCGAGATTCTTAAGCTCATTCCAGGACGCGTCTCTACCGAAGTCGACGCCCGCCTTTCTTTCGATGTGGAAGGAAGCATAGCCAAGGCTCGCCATCTGATCTCTCTTTATGAAGCTGCGAAGATCGATCGAAAACGGATTTTGATCAAGCTTGCCTCTACTTGGGAGGGAGTTCTCGCCGCCAGTCAACTTGAAAAAGAGGGGATTCATTGCAACATGACCCTTATGTTCAGCCTCCCGCAAGCGATCGCCTGTGCAGAAGCAGAAGCGACTTTGATTTCTCCATTTGTCGGGCGTATCCTCGATTGGCACAAGAAAAATGAGGGGGTCTCTTCTTATCTTCCGCCCGAAGATCCTGGAGTAAAATCAGTTACAAAAATTTATCAGTATTACAAAAAATTCAATTATAAAACGCAGATTATGGGAGCCTCTTTCCGCAACAAAGAAGAAATTCTCGAACTGGCCGGGTGCGACCTTCTGACCATTTCGCCACAACTTTTGGCGGAACTGCAAAACAGCTCGGAGCCCATCGAACGGAAACTCTCTTCTGAAAGAGCAAAAGCCGTTCCTATCGAAAAACTTGCAATGGATGAAAAAACATTTCGTTACCTTGTAAACGAAGATGCCATGGCAACCGAGAAACTGGCAGAAGGGATCCGCAATTTTGCCAAAGATATCGTAAAACTCGAAGCGATCCTGGAACAAAAGCTGAAACAGTGAAAAAGTACTTCTTGGCAGGGCTTGTCACTCTCTTACCTTTGGCTGTCACTTTCTGGGTCATCGCTTTTATTATTCAGTTTTTAACAACACCATTTCTTGGCATTGTTACAGCCTTTCTCAACTCGTTTCCCGGATTTGTCGGCAATGTGCCGACTGGACTGGAATTGCTAATCAGTAAAGCTCTCATTCTTATTTTTTTATTTTTGCTTATTTTTTTGCTTGGATTCGTGGCAAGACGCTTTTTTTTCCATCAGATTTTACTTCTTGGGGATAAGATTTTATACAAAATTCCTCTTGTAAACAAGGTGTATAAAACTTCTAAGGAGATCGTTCATTCGTTCTTTAACACAACACAGCAATCCTTCAAACAGGTAGTCCTTCTTCATTTTCCCTACAAGGGCTGCTATTCTCTTGGTCTGATCGCAAGCGACGCCCCTGCTGCTGCTTCAAAATCTATTGAAGAAGAAATGGTCTCGGTGTTTATTCTCACTACGCCCAACCCTACCACCGGTTATCTTGTCATGAGCCGCAAGAGCGATTTGATTTTCCTCAAGATGAAAAGCGAAGACGCAATCAAATACGTTGTCTCTTGTGCTGTCATCCTCCCGGAACCTATCCAAAGAGCCTCTTCATGAAAAAATACCTGCTCACTGGTTTGATCGTCCTGCTCCCTGTTCTCCTGACTCTCATGATCATTTTTTTCCTTGTGGATTTCTTCACCTCCCCATTGGCCCATCTGATCCAGGTACATATTTTAGAAAAAACTGAACTGCCTGGAGCGCTAACCCTTTTTATCTCGAGAATCTTCTCATTGATCCTGATCGTCTTTTGTATTTTCCTGCTCGGCATTGTAGCAAGATGGTTCGTTATCAAGCATATTATCTCAGTCGCCACCTCTCTTTTGTCTCGAATCCCTCTGATTAAAACAGTTTATAAAACCAGCCGCGATATCATTGCCGCCCTTTTTTCCCTGGATGGAAAAAAAATTTTTAAGCAGTCTGTCCTTTTTCCCTTTCCACATCGACCCACTTTCGCCCTTGGCTTTCACGCGGGAGAGGTAGCAGATGAGATCAAAGAGGCCGTTCAAACTCCCCTTGTTTCCGTATTTGCTCCAACGGCTCCCCATCCAATTACCGGCTTTCTTCTTCTCGTGCCCGAAACCGACGTTTATCCTCTCGATATGAGCAATGAAGAAGCGGTAAAGTATCTCGTTTCTTGCGGCCTTGTGTATCCAAAAGGGAAAAAAAATGAGCCATGAAAGCAGGATTATTTTTTTTCAAGTAACAGACGTCCCTACCAAGCTCAAACGGATCCTGGAAACGGTGAAAGCTCATTTCAAAAAAAAAGAATCGTTGCTCTTCTTTGTTGAAGACGACCGAGCCTTGCATTATTTGGATGAATTGCTTTGGAAAGTGCCTGACACCAGTTTTTTGCCTCATGCTATTGCCAACGCATCCACCGAAGAGAAGATTGTCATCACGAAAACAAAAACCAATGTGAACCACTCCCCTTTTGCTTTCAACCTTTGCTCTACTCCGCTGCTCATTCCTGGCTTTAAAGTGATTTATGATTTTGAGGATTGTTCCGCCCCAAACAAAAAAAATCTCTCCGAACTCCGTTTCAACGCCTATAAGCAAGCAAAAATTTTAATTGAATGTCATTGACCTCACACGAACCTCTTGCAAATTAGTCCTTGTCTCTGTAAAATTCTGTCATTTACTGGAGAAAAGCGTATGACAAGAATAAGCAAACAAAATAAAATCAGGAGCCTCTCTCCTCGACGTCCAAGGCCTCCATCGCAAAAAACCGGTCCAAAACGAGATGCGTTGCAATTTGGTTATAAAGTGCACGAAAACGCTGTGGGCCAAGACTTTACCCGTTTCATCCCAAAAATTGGATAAATTATTATGAGTAGACACAATAGTTATGGCAAAGCCAACAAAGGCGGAAAAAAGCGGAATGTCCTGAAACGTTTTGAGAGAGTTGACATGCTCCGTAAGATCGGGAAATGGGTCGACGGTCAAAACAAGAAAGTGACAGGTCTTCCAAAGACTCCATCCTCTTGAAGATCAACATTTATAATCGACAAAAAGCGCTTTCCATTTCCAAAAAATCAGTTCAAAGAAGCGTGGAAGCGCTATGTACCTATCTAGGTATTGAATGTGAAGAAATATCCATCTATTTTGTCACAGAGAAAAAAATTTGTGATCTTCATCAAAAATTTTTCAACGACCCATCCTTAACTGACTGTATTACTTTTCCAGTCGATGCTTTTTATACCCGAAGTGATTCACAAGTTGGCCTTGGGGCGGGTTCAAAGCGCCGAAAATCGATTCTTGAACAGGGGGCTAGTATTGAAGAATACAACCCCCTGTTCAAGAATCGATTTTCTGCCGGCTTCAATCCCGCCCCAAGGCCAACTTGTGAATCACTTCGGGTATATCTGGGCGATATTTTCGTATGTCCGGCCGCAGCTGTCCGGTTTGATCCAGAGCGCGCCTATCAGGAAACTCTTCTTTACTGTATACATGGCATACTCCACCTTCTTGGATATGATGATCGCGATCCAAAAAAAAGACGTATTATGCGAAAAATGGAAAAAAGGTGTATGGATCATCTATACCCAAAGTGATTCAAGACATGAGCCCTTGGTTTCTTCCTCTTTTTTTCTTATTTGGCGCCTATCTGCTCACAACTTGTTCTACCGCTTTGATTCTCCTTGGCAAGTTCAAGACAAAAGAACTATGCCGATCCAATAAACTTTCCTTTTTCTTCCGCTTTTCTTTAAAATTTTCCCTCCCAAAATATGAATGGGAAAACATCTACTTTTCCATTGCGCAAACAAAGCTGATCTGCCAACTCGGCTTCGCCCTATTTTCGTTTTTTTACATATATCCCGCGCAAGGTATTGATGGACATCAAGCAGTCTTCGGATCCTTTCTCTCTCTTGCGGCCATTCTGATTGCGCTCTCGCTTTTAGTGGATTTTTTAGCACGTCTTGTTACCGGAATATGGACTCAACCTTTATTTAAAATCGCAGCTCCCTTAGCTTCCATTTATTTGACCTTATTTTTTCCTGTTGTCGGACTGCTTTTGCAACTCATCCGTACTTTTTTTAAACGCAAGCATTTTGAAGCAACCGAACAGCTCACGGACAAATCGAAGCTGCGAGAGATCATTCAAGCATCAGATCTGCAACAACATCTTGACGCAACAGATCAAAAACTTATCGCCTCTTTTATCAATTTCAAAGAGCGGGTGAGTAAAGAGATCATGGTTCCTCGAGTTGCGGTATACGCCCTTGCCTCCGATACAACAGTGAAAGAGGCGGCATCCCTTGTCGCATCGGAAGGGTATAGCCGCATCCCAATCTACCGTGAATCGCTCGATCAAATCATTGGGGTTGTGTTGTATAAAGACCTTCTGAAATGTTATGCAAATCCCGAGCAGGATCTGAATGCGACTTTGGATGCAATTGCAAAGCCGGTTCTCTATGCGCCTGAAAATAAAAAGATTACCCAACTTTTACAAGAATTTCGAAATCAACAAATTCATATGGCGATCATTGTCGATGAATATGGCGGCACGGAAGGAATTGTAACCATTGAAGATATTTTAGAAGAACTGGTTGGAGAAATCGAAGATGAATACGACATAGGAGAAGAGCATCAATTTTGGGAGCTGGCAGGAGGAGGCGGTTGGGTGGTAGATTCTAAAATGACGATCTACGATATCGAAGCGCAACTTGGGTTAAAGATTCCTCCGAATCCTGAATATGAGACAATTGGCGGCTATGTCTATCATTGCGCAGGTGCTATCCCATCTAAAGGATGGCGCCTTTCACATGATGAATTTGACCTTGAGATCCTTTCATCCAACGAGCGTTCAATCAAAAAAATCAAGATCCAGCCGCGTCAAAAGACTGACACTTAAGTTCAAATAAAATTTTTATTTACAAATTAAATTGATTCATTTAATAATAAAGTTAATACTTATGATTATTGAAATATCAATTACTGTAATTGCTATCACATTGATCTTATGCTGTATCTTTATAGCTATAGCCGTTTGCAAAATTCAAAAAATTTTGGAATCCGCAAAAAAAGAAATGCAAAGAATTGGGTCGGAGGCCATTAAGTTGATCATTAAAACAGAGGGGCTCATTTCTGATCTTCAATCAAAAGCGGATTCCCTCGACACGCTCTTCCAGCCTTTAAAATCCATTCAAAAACTCAAGTTCCACAAAAACGGCACCGGAGAAACCCTATCGGAAATCATTGAATGGGTCGGCTCAAGCCTTTCTCTTTTTACAAAAATTAAAAATGTAGTGAAAAAACGTGAAAAATGAAATAGATCAACTTCTTTTAGGTATAATAGTTGGCAGTGTTCTTGGAGGGCTTTTATTTTATATTTTATTGTCAGACACAAAAGAAAAAACACGTTTTTTAAAAAAAATCAAAGACGTGTTGCATAACATCCAGGACATCGATATCGAAAAGACACAGGCAATGCTTGCGGAGGTATTGAAACACATTCCTCAAAAGAGGAAATTAGCCAATCTATTGTCGTTGACAATACTAGGAATAAACTCTTGGAAAAAATGGAGATAGTTTATGAAAAAACATCATGGAAATCATTTTATGCTGGGCGCCATGCTGGGCAGCGCTGTTGGAGCTGTCTCTGCCGTGCTGTTCTCAAAAAAAGGGCGTTCCATTCAAAAAAATGCGAAGCACAAGATCAATCAATTCGAAAATTATATTAAAGGTTTGATGTCTAAAGAAACAAAAACTTTTGTAAAATCGAAAAAAATGCGGAAAGCGGCCCATCGCAAAAGAAAAAAATTAAAATAGACCTCTTGCGCCAAAGGGCTCTTTACTGCAGAATATGGTGATTGCCCTATAAGAGGAGTCTTTTGCATGCGTCGTTCCATCTGTTATTGCGAACCTAATTCTGCTTTAGCTGGACAAACTTCAAATTGGAAATTCATTTACACAACTGCGAGCCACCTGCCCAAAGGGACCAAGGTCCGTTTCGATTTAGGCAGCAAAGGCCGCCCGATGGACTGGTTCATTCCAAGGACGAATTTGAAGGATAAATCCAACCTCATTTGGGCAGAAGCACCTGGAACCAAGTCTCTTTTGACTGCAACGGAAGTAATAAATCCTCACACTTTGAATGTTTCATTCGATTTCACTTTTCCCGTAGAATTAAAACCCGGCGAAAGCTTTTCTATCCATTTAGGCAGTCCTGACAATCTTCCTGGCAATGGGAGTCCATGTCAAAAGCTCGTCCAAAGAAAACGCCCTTTTTACCTTTATATCGATCCGAAAGGAAAAGGGGATTTTAAAGAACCGGAAACTTTTTTTTTAGATGTCAAAGGCAATAAACTAAAAACCCTTCGCATCATCGCTCCATCCATCGTCAGTCGCAATAAGCGATTTGATGTAATTATTCGATTTGAAGATATTTACGGCAATCTGACTTCAAATGCACCGGAGGGCACTCTGATTGATCTGTCTTATCAGCATCTCAGGGAAAACCTCAATTGGAAGCTGTTTATCCCTGAAACAGGATTCATTGCTTTGCCAAATCTTTATTTTAACGAGCCCGGCATTTATAAGATTCAATTGCACAATTTGCAGTCTAATGAGACATTCTTTTCTCCTCCTATTAAATGCTTGCCGGAAGGAGCGACAGGCCTTTATTGGGGCATTTTGCATGGAGAATCCGACCGTGTCGACTCAGGGAAAAATATCGAAGCGATGCTCCGTCATATCCGCGATGACAAAGCTCTGCAATTTTTTGCCCTTTCCTCGTTTGACAGCGAAGAAGAGACGCCCAATGAATTATGGAAAGCGGTGAGCCAGCAAATCGCTGAGTTCAATGAAGACGATCGCTTTGTAGCGATGCTGGGTTTTCAATGGATGGGAGATGCGGGCGAAGAGGGGCTGCGTCATTTTATCTACGCCAAAGATAACAAGCAAATTTTACGGAAAAAAGACACCAAGAATAACTCCCTGAAAAAAATCTATAAAACCAATAATCCCAAAGAGATGATTGCAATCCCCAGCTTTACCTCTGGAACAGCAACGCTTTGCAATTTCACTGATTTCAATCCTGAATTTGAACGGGTCGCTGAAATTTATAATGCCTGGGGATCTTCAGAATGTACCTCGATGGAGGGCAATCCCCGTCCGATTCAGGGAGGAAAAAATGGAATTTCTGAAAATGCCGAAGGAACCCTTGTCCGGGCATTAAATAAAGGCTGTCGGATAGGATTTATTGCAGGAGGATATGACGATCGAGGGTGCTATAGCGGCTATTTTGAATCCGATCAGGAGCAATATTCTCCAGGGCTTACGGCAATTATTTCCAAAGAACATAGTCGATCTTCATTGATCGAAGCTTTACAAAATCGCAGCTGTTACGCAACTACCGGAGAGCGGATCGTTTTAGGATTGTTTCTTGCCGGATTTTCAATGGGATCGGAAATTGATACAAAGTTGCGTCCGGGACTGGAATTCAACCGTCATCTTACAGGTTACTGCATCGGGACTCAACCGCTCATTGAAGTGAAATTGATCCGCAATGGAAAAGAGTACCGCACCTTCCCCATCACTGAAGAAAAATGTGAATTTGAAATTGATGATTCTGATCTTCTCGGTCAAATTGCTTTAGAAGCTCCTGAAGGCAGATCTCCTTTTGCGTACTATTATTTGAGAGCCATGCAAAAAGACGGTCATATTGCCTGGAGCTCTCCCATCTGGGTAGACTTAACAGCGAAAAGCACATTAACCCTTCCGAAAAAGAACAAAAAAAGGTCTGGCGAATAGTGCTCTGTCAAGCTTAAATTTACGGTTTGGGCTGCGTCAAAGCCGCTGAAATCGACGATCGCAAGTTGATCCGTATTAATGCAATACGAATCAACTTGCGATCGT
>DATIHO010000139.1:0-18159 GCA_035480615.1 Chlamydiales bacterium
CTTTAGAGGGTGTCTACAAAGTGAGGCTTCGTCGATTTTTGGGATTATTTTGGCCGATTTTCGATTCAAATTGTGGGGGTAATATCAACTTTCGTATATGACCCCCACAATTTGAATCGAAAATCGGCCAAAATAATCCCAAAAATCGACGAAGCCTCACTTTGTAGACACCCTCTAAAGTTCAAGGTCATTAAAAGGATGAATGAAGCATTTTGGATCATCGATCAGCTCATTTGCCAAGGGATCGATAGATTTTGCATCGCTCCGGGATCGCGCAATACGCCGCTTGTCATCGCAGCCGCGGAACATCCTTTAGCTAAAACCATGGTCCATTATGATGAGCGGGGCATTGGTTTTTATGCCCTTGGTTTTGGCAAAGGGGCGAAAAAGCCGGCCGCTCTGATTTGCACATCAGGTACAGCCCTGGGCAATTTACTTCCTAGCGTCATGGAAGCACACCATAGCGAAACTCCCATCATTCTTCTTACGGCTGACCGCCCCATAGAACTGAGAGATTGCGGCGCAAACCAAACGACCGACCAGGTGAAAATCTTTTCTCATTTTGTCCGCTGGCAAATCGACATTCCTCCAGGTATTGCCGAAAATGCGATCCGGTCTTTTGCGGCTCAAGGAACTTTTCATGCAATGCAAAATCCAAAAGGGCCGGTACAAATCAATTGCCAATTTCGCGAGCCGCTCTACGCGTCTCCCCCTAAGCTGCAAAAAAACTCGCCTCTTCAATTTTGTTCCGCCCACCTCACCCCATCTCCTATTCAAACGGATGCAAAACGAGGGGTCATCCTGATCGGTGAAATCGGATCCGATCCGCGGCCCATCCTAAAGCTCGCATCACGGCTTCAATGGCCCGTTTTTGCCGATCTCCTCTCTAACGCAAGATCCTATCCCTCTTTTGAACAAATCCGCCATTTTGATTGGCTTATAGAATCCAATCCCTCTCTACGGCCCGAATTCACTCTTCATTTTGGGAAACGGATGACTTCTAAAAAAATTCTTAACTGGCCCGCGACTCTCCATGTCAGCCCCTCCCCTTTTCTTCAAGATCCAACACGCAGCTTAAAAGCGCGCCTGCAATGCGACATTGCTGCATTTTGTGAAACATTTACAGCGGAAACAGATCCTTCCTATCTTGCCTCCTGGAAAGAAAAAGATGCTGAAATCGATTCTTTGTTGGAGGAGGCCTTTCATCAAACTTCTTTTCCCTTCACGGAAGCCCACGCCATGCGAAAAATCGGAGAAATTTTGCCAAAAACGCATGCAGTCTTTCTTGGAAACGGGATGCCGATTCGCGACGCCGACCATTTTTTATTCCCTCAAAAATGCCTCGGTTTTTTTGCCAACCGGGGCCTTTCAGGAATTGATGGAAATATCGCTACAGCCGCAGGCTTATCCGATGCTTTGGACGCGCCTCTTCTCGCCTTCCTGGGCGATCAAGCTTGCCTTTACGATCTCAATTCCCTGCCTTTGATTGCCAAAACCCGCCATCCTGTCACCCTGATCGTTTCAAACAATTTTGGCAGTGGGATTTTTTCCCATCTTCCCATCTCTAAATGGCCCCATTTTGAAACTTATATGGCATCTTCCCACTCCTGGCAGTTTGCTCATGGAGCAAAAATGTTCTCCCTCCCTTACCTTCCATTCGATAAGATCGTCTTTGAACACTCAGCCTTGATTGAACTCGTTACCGACAGAAAGGAAAATTTCCGGTTTCAATGCGAGCTTTTGCAAAGATTTGAGAGGGTGTCTGCACAGCGAGGTTAGATGAAAGAATTAAAGATCCTGTTTGAAAATAATGCATGTTGGGTCGCAAAGCGGATCTCTCAAGATCCCGGCTATTTTAAAAAATTAGCCGGCGACCAGGTCCCGAATTATCTATGGATTGGCTGTTCCGATAGCAGGGTGCCGGCCAATGAAATTATCGCTCTTGAACCGGGCGAACTTTTTGTTCATAGAAATGTGGCAAATATTTTCCCTCATACCGATTTCAATTGTCTCTCCGTTTTGGAATTTGCCATCAACATCTTGAAAATCAAGCATGTCATTGTTTGTGGACATTATGGATGCGGCGGGGTCAATGCCGCTATGCAAGACCATCATCTCGGCCTGGTTGATAATTGGCTTAGGCATATTAGAGACGTGTATGCTAAATCAAAAGAAGAGCTGGACCGAATCGAAAACAAAAACGATCGATCAAGGCGCCTCGTTGAATTGAATGTGCTGCAACAGGTGCTCAATGTTTGCCATACTTCTATTGTACAGGAGGCTTGGACGCGCAAACAACCGCTTTATGTACATGGCTGGGCCTACGATATGGAATCGGGGTTCCTCAATGATTTAAATTGCTGTTATTCCAATATCGATCAAGTCGAATCCATCTATCGAGTGCATGCCGCAAAAAGATCAAAATAGATTGTTGAAAGAATTGGTCTCCATCAATTATCATGGCCCTCTAAAAATGGAGATATTCCATGAGAATTCCCAGTGATTCAATGCCTCCTTTAGCCTGTGGCAACTGGATTAATGTAAGCCAAGATGCACAATCAGAAAAAAATCTTTACATTGTCATGTATCGCAACCGCGAGTCCTCCAATCGTTACCACTATATTCTTGTAAATGCTGCAACGAGGAACTTCGTAAGTTTTGGTCCTGACGATCAGGGAGACTACATTCTTCCCGATACATTCAACATAACATCCCTCACTCCGGAAGAGGGTCAAGCGCTGGCTGCAAGTGAAAAAGGCCAATCTGTAATACAAGAGATACAAAAGAAATATGCAGAGATACATCGAGCCCACATGCCTGAGCGAATGTATCCCAGCTTATCAACAGTCTTGAACCCAATGAACGATCATTGAGAAGCTGTCACAGCACTTCAGCAGCAATAGAGGCCAACTCCGACCTTTCGGTTTTTTCGAGGAACATGTGGCCGAAAATTTTTTGATTCTTAAATTTTCCCACTGTATAAATCAATCCATTCGAATTTTTGTCAAGATATGGATTATCAATTTGGGTAGGATCTCCTGTGAGAATCACTTTCGTCCCTTTCCCCGCACGGGAAATAATTGTTTTCACCTCATGTGGAGTCAAATTCTGCGCCTCGTCGATAATGATATATACCTTAGGCAACGAACGACCTCGAATATAAGTAACCGCTTCCATTTCAATTTTTTTACTCTCCATGATAAATTCGAGAGCGGCAGTCCCGTTCCCTTCTCCGTTCGTAGTTGAGCAAAGATATTCAAGATTATCATAAATCGGCTGCATCCAATGGTAGAGTTTTTCCTCTTTCGTCCCCGGCAGATATCCAATATCTTTGCCTAGAGGCACGATCGGACGGGAAATCAGAATGCGTGAATAAATATGATCGTCAAATACCTTTTTCATGCCGCAAGCAAGCGCAAGAAGCGTCTTGCCTGTTCCCGCAGGCCCGATCAGCGTGACCAATTGAATATCATCGCGAAGCAAAAGGTCCATGGCACATCGTTGCTCGATGTTGAGCGGTTGGATGCCCCAAATATCGCGAGAAATTTGTAAAAGAGGTTCTAACTTTTTGAGTTTTTCATTAAATTTGCAAACCGCTGAGGAATTTTCAGGAGAAGTTAAAAGAGCGTATTCATTCGACCACAATCCCTGCTCCATATGAGGCAAAGTTCCATCTTTGTAGAAAAGATCGATCACTTTTTTCGTGGTTTCAATTTTTCTCAATCCCCGATAAATCTCCTCATAGGAAGTTTTAAGGCCTTCATAATCTTCCGCCTCAAGATCCATTGCCTCTGCTTTGACCCTTGTGACAAAATCTTTGGAGACAATGACCACCGATTCCCCTTTTTCCTTTAAGAGGAAAGCAATTTGGAGAAATTTATTACTGCTTCGGTCCAAAGGAAGCGGAAAACCATTGGCACGCTCCGATTTTCCATCCAGATGAATTCGTACTTTGGGCCCTTCCGGAATCAAGATGCCGGAATGAAAATCCCCGCTGCCATCCTCTTTTAAGGAATCGATATAACGGATCACTTCACGCGCATTTTTACCCACTTCATCTACATTGCGCTTAAGGCTGTCTAATTCCTCAAGAACAGAGAGGGGGATTACAACGTCGTTCTTTTTGAATTTTTTAATTGCTGTTGAATCATGAACTAATACATTGGTGTCAATCACAAAAGTTTTGCGAATCACTTTTCTATCCTCTTGAGATTCAAATGGTTTTATTCCTGCTGAGCGCTTTTCAATCATTGTCATGAATACCTCTATTATTTTTTGATTCGTAGACAGTCTCTAAAAATCAGCTTCTAAAATGCGTCCTGTTTTTCCACCTCCTTCAAAAAACTTTTTTATAAAGATTCTTCCCAACCTTTGCAAGTTCTCTTTTTTATCTCGTAAATATTTGAATGCAAATTTGATATGAATTTGGCAGTCCCATTCATGGATTGCCAGATTGATTGACTTTTATATTTTTTTGAACTACAATAAAGAGAAATCCAACAAACAGTTTTGAGTTTTTATGAAAATAACATCGAAAGTTTTAAGCATATCTCCTTACATATCAACAACATGGGAAAATATTATCTCCATGCATCAAAAGGAAAATGGACTTGTTATTATTCTGAAGGAAGGGCCTCAAGTAGAAATTCCTCAATTAACCGGTGATGCCATCGAACTCATTTTCAATGCGCATGCGCGATATGTATCTGAATCACAGCTGCCCGCACCTCAAAAAGAATCTTTTAGCCTCTCTTTTCCGACGAAAGAGAGCGGCGATTTGCTGGAAGCATTTGGAACTACAGCCCAACACAATCCGGAACAATCTAATTTACCCTCTCTGCCTCCTGGACTGCTCAAAAAAATCGGAACTATCGCTGAGGTATTTGGCGCTGATGCCCTTTCCGGGCTTCCAAAAGCAGAACCCGGATGCAACTGCATCTATTGTCAAGTGGTCAATGCGATGCAAAAAGAAACCGTTGTAGAAGAGGAGATCACTGAAGAAGATTTGAAATTCCGCAGCTGGGACGTCAATCAAACTGCCGATCAACTATACACTGTAACAAGTCCGCTCGATATGAATGAACATTACAGCGTCTATCTTGGAGACCCGATCGGCTGTACCTGCGGTCAAAAAAATTGCGAACATATCCGTGCCGTGTTAAATACGTGATGAAAAAAAAAGAGACAAAAGTATAGCATAATTCTTGGATCAATCCAGGAGTTATTGCATGTCTCATTTTTCTTTTTCCCTTTTATGTTTTACATCTGCCCTTATAGCGGCTCCTTCTTTCAAAGAAGGGACAATCCCCTCCTCAAAAACCCACGAGACATTCAGGTCATTTACCGGAAAAATTGCTGCCAATAAAGTCCGTCTTCGAATAAAGCCCGATCTCGAAAGTCATATTCTTCGCCAAGTAGAGAAAAACGATCTTTTTCTGATTATAGGAGAAGAAGGCGATTTCTATGCTGTCGAACCGCAAAAAAATACAAAAGCTTATGTATTTCGCAGCTATATCCTCGATGACCGAGTAGAGGTAAACCGAGTCAATATCCGGCTTGAGCCTCATCCTGACGCTCCGATTATCGGACAACTTAAAGAAGGAGACAAGGTCAAAGGGCAAATTTGTCCCATGTTTCATAAATGGCTTGAAATCCCAATCCCTGAAGGGATTCAATTTTATGTTTCGAAGGAATATGTATTGAATATGGGCGGTCCTGAGCTCTTTGCCTCCTTGGAAAAAAGAAAATTGCAGGTGGAAGAGCAGCTTCATGCCACATTCCTTGCTGCCGAAGCCGAATGCAAAAAACCTTTCGTTGAAATGTCGCCTCAGCCTCTCATTGACAAATTGGAGGTGATGATCCAAAACTGCGCCGACTTCCCCGATAAAGTCATCTCTGCAAAAGAGGCGCTTGCTCTTCTAAAAGAAACGTATTTAAATAAAAAGATCGCCTATCTTGAATCAAAAGCAGAATTATCCCCTGAGGCAAAAGCGGAGCTTTTGGAAAAACATCGGTCAGAACATACCAGAATGTCTGCCAATGCCCCGGTCATTATCAATCAAAATCTTTGGTCAAAAAAAACCGCCTCCACCCTCTCTTCGGATTTTCATATTTGGGATGCTCTTGAAGAATCGCTGTATTTAAGTTGGAGCGCTTTTCATACTGGAAAAAAAATGGATGATTTTTATTTAGAGCAAGTAGCAAATGCATCTGTCTTAACAGGAACTGTAGAAGCTTATGCCGATGCAATCAAAGATCGGCCTGGCGATTTTCTTCTTTCAACCAAGGATCACCAAATCGTTTATCTTTACAGTACTCGGGTCGACTTAAATCAATATATTGGAAAAACGGCTACACTGCTGGTAGCGCCGCGGCCAAACAACCATTTCGCCTTCCCTGCATATTTTGTTTTGAGCGTCGAATAAGAAGCTGTCCTAAAACCCAGGCTTCGTCGATTTTGGGGATTATTTTGGCCGATTTTTGGTTCTTTTTGCGGGGGTTGTATACGAAGTTTGATACAACCCCCGCAAAAAGAACCAAAAATCGGCTCAAAAGAACCCCAAAATCGACAGAAGCTGAGTTTTAGGGCAGCTTCTAAGAAGCTGTTCACGCGAAGTCAAACCCCTCAAGCTGGGTCGCTATATTGACGGCGTCAGTCAGCGCCGCTTTAAAGGCGTTAGCATTTGGATAATTGGGTATATCAATGGTGCGAGAGCAAGTATGGAATGCTATGGCATTCAATACTCGGGAGCCATCTTCTGGATCTACCACCTCTAGCTCTACATTCACATGATCAATTGCCAATGGAGGAAGATAGGGTGATCCGGAAGCGGCGTAGCACAATTTTTTAAGCATCTCTTCTGAATGAGCGTTTTCTTCGATCCACTCGATGAGAAAATTTTGTTTTTCTCTTTTTCGAGTATTCTCAGGAGCGAGATTGCCTCGAATCGCTTGCCGCAAGTCTTCAGCCGTGACCTGGCCTTGAATCCTGTTTTGCAACTCTTCGGCAGATACCATGTGTGCCCAGTTGGCGCCGAACTGGCACATCGATTTTGCAATGATGAGAACCGGCAAGATAATGGTATTGAATTCCGATGTGACAGTAAGAGCGGCGTCCTCAGCTCCTTCCCACTGCGGGGGCAGAGTATGCGGTGGCTTTATGAACTGGGTGACCAGATCATCAGTATTAAAGATATTCGGGTACACATTTCTGAGATAAATTGCAAGCAGCTTGTTGTAGATCTCTTGAGGAATTTGATCTTGCACAGAATCCAGATTCTCCGGATTGAAATTTTCAGGGAGCCCATTTGCCTCTTCAGCCGTTAAAGAATAGATCATTTTAAAGACCGCGGGATGAAAGAAGTGCCCTGTTTTAATCATTAGGTTTGGATCTTGTGGATTGCACGCGAAAGCGTAAATCATGCCGATCGCCTGATAGCTGAGTGTATCCCCTTCTTCAAATGGCAGATTAATGATTTTTGGAAAATACAATGCATTTTCTTCTTTTAAATAAAGAGGAGAATTTCCATTCTCTTTGGGGTGTAAGGCGCTGAAAAGTTGTGTAATAAACTGCCGGTATAAACCCCCTTCATCCTGTCCCGGCATACGCTCTCCATTCTGCATGAACCGGATGTGAGGTATCTCCCCCAGCTGTTCTACCTCCTTGAAGAAATCGCTTAAGACTTTTTTAGGATCTGTGAGCAATTGGTCTATATCTACTTCGAATATTGCATCCCCAAGATCATCTATACTTATACTCTCATCGGCATCGTACTCGATCGTCGGTCCTTCTGCAGGATGAGCTGCTCGATGTGCTCGTACTCGCTGTCTAAAATCGGCAATATATCCATCGGGGAATGGATTCTCATCTACTACGACTGTCGCATTCCTCGGAAGAGACAAAATAGAATCCGGCAACTGTGTCAATTCGTTGCGGCCAAGATCGAGATGCCGAAGAGAAGGTTGCCGAGCTAGATTCAGTGCTGTCAACGAATTATCGGAAAGATCGATCTCCTCAAGGCTGAGTTGCTCGTCTAAATTCAGCTCTGTCAAGCCGCAGTTGAAAAGATGGAGCTTCTTGAGCTTGGGTTGCACGCCTAGATTCACCGCTGTCAATAAGGGAGCGTCGCAAAGATCGAACTCCTCAAGGTTGGGTTGCGTGTCTAAATTCAGCTCTGTCAAGCCGCAGTTGAAAAGATGGAGCTTCTTGAGCTTGGGTTGCACGCCTAGATTCACCGCTGTCAATAAGGGGGCGTCGCAAAGATCGATCTCCTCAAGGCTGGGTTGCTCGTCTAGATTCAGCTCCGTCAAAGCGGTAGAGATAAGGGTGAGTACCCGAAGAGAGGGTTGCCGAGCTAGATTCAGTGCTGTCAATAAGGAGTTTTTGGAAAGATGAATCTCCTCAAGCTTGGGTTGCATGTCCAGATTCAGGTTTTCAAAGCGATTCGCTTCAAGATTAAGATATAAAAGGTTGGGTTGCTGAGGTAGATTCACCTCGCTCAAGTAATTGTTAGAAAGATCGAGGCTCCGTAGATTAGGCAGCTCGGGTAGGTTTAACCCTGTCAACTGATTTGCGGAAAGATTGAGATATATAAGCTTGGGGTGCGGAAGTAGATTCAGCTGCTCCAGGCTGTTGTCATAAAGAGTGAGAGATTCCAACTTAGGTTGCAGAGCTAACCGCAGAGCTGTTAAATAATTACCGGAAAGATCGATCTCCATAAGGCTGGGTTGCTCTTCCAGATTCAGATTTGTCAGATTGTTGTTGCAAAGATTGACTCTCTCGAGTTTGGGTTGCACGCCTAAATGCAGGTCTTCCAATTCGGTTTGTAAACTATTCAGCTGCTTAAGGCCAGGTTGCTCAGATACAGTTAATTTTTTTATTGTATTGCCAGAAAGGTCGAGTGTCTCGATGCAGGATAAACTGTCTAGATTCAAATGGTTCAAATAGTTTTGGACAAAATTGAACTGTTGAAGGTTAGGTTGCTTAGCTATATCCAGCACCTTAATTTTGTTGTGGTGCAGAGTAAGCGATTCAAGATTGGGTTGCTGAGCTATCTTCAGCGTTGAAAATATATTATTTACAAACGAAAGGTTCTTGAAGGAGGGATTCGCCCCCACATTCCGATTGGCTAAACCCCTCTCATTGATTATCGATGTTTCTGCACCGATTAAATTAATATTATTAATGTTCATGATACATCATTTATTTGATTTTACATCATGTATCATACACAAATAACTAAATAATTTCTATAAAAAAATCTCCCAAAAACATGCAACTGTTCAGGACGCCTGCAAAGTCGATCCACCACAGAGATAGACACCACAGAGTCTGCGAAGCGCAGCAATTTTTGGGAGCGCGAGGGCTTCCCTCGCCTCTGTGGTATCGATCTCTGTGGTTATAATGAATTGCTGACTTTGCAGTTCTCCCGTGCAACTGTTCACTTGGATAAAGGGTATAAAGTGATTCAAAAAAAAGAATTAACAAATTTTAATAAAAAATTTCTAATAGACATCTTTCATAACCATTAGTTATGAAAAATATTTGGGTCCGCCTCGCCGCTATTCTTGATGAGACAGGAGATCTGATCGAGCTGAACAAGATCTGGGATCGGTTTTTCAAGCTTCCCGATCTCTTTCAGTTTTCGGGCGCTTACCAAAACGCGAGATTCGAGCGAGGCTCCGCTTTGATTAAATGCCTCGACTGCTCCATTTAAGTTTTTTCCCACTTTATTCCAATGTTCGCAAAAAACAAAGATCCGATGATATAGATCCTGCCCAATTTGAGCAATCTCTCGGGCGTTTTTTGAGATGCTTTCCTGTTTCCAGGTCAAAGCGACTGCGCGAAGAATGGCAATGAGCGTGGTAGGAGTTGCGATCAACACATTCTTCCCGATCCCGATCTCAACGAGAGAGGGATCGGCTTGCAAAGCGGCGCTATAAAACGCCTCCGCCGGCAAAAAAAGGATCACGTATTCGGGAGCCGTTTCAAATTGCTTCCAATATTCTTTTGCCGACAGCTCTTTCATATGCCGCTTGAGCGATGCGGCATGTTCCATCAGTTTTTTCTTTCTCACTTCGTCATCGCCTGTATCAGTGGCGTCTAAATAGGCGTTTAAGGGGGTCTTCGCATCGATGATAATTTGCCTGTCTCCTGGAAGGCGGATTAAAAGATCGGGCCGCCAGGCTTTCCCTTCGCTTGTAACCGATTGCTGCTCATAAAAATCGCAATGGTTGACCATTCCTGCAAGTTCGATCACGCGTCTCAAATGAATTTGCCCCCAAGATCCCCGTATTTGCGGAGAACGGAGCGATTGCGTCAACCGGTTCATCTCTTTTCGCAGTTCCTTTTCCGCTAAAATCATCCCTCCCAACTGCTGCGTTAAAGCGGCATAAGAACCGATCCTCTTTTGTTCTAATTCTCTTTGATGCTGGTCGATCTGCTTGAGCGATTCTTTCAGCGGCTGCATGGAAGCAAGAATTGCACTTTGCCGACTTTCCAGATCGGTTTTAGCCGTTTCCTGATATTTTTCTAAAGAAGTTTTCGCAAGGTCCAAAAAAACCCTGGAATTGCGTTCCATCGCTTCAAAACTCACCGCTTGAAACGATTCCTTCAATTGCAGAGCTATCAAACGGAGGCGTTTCTGGACGGCCATCCACAGCCCCCAGAACCCAAGGCCCAAAACAACAATGCTGCATAAAAGAAAAATCATAGGCTGTCATCATCGGGTTCCGGTTCAAAATCTTCAAGCGTCTTCGATTTTTTCCCTGCAATGAGCCGGATGAGCGATAAAATCAATGCCAAAATGATATAACTCCAGGAAGTAAAAGCCAAGACCACTGCAAAAAAATACAAAATCCCATAAAGAATAAATACTGCTGTAATCACTGCGAGAAATGCAAGATGAAATGACGGTATCTGAAAATGGAGCATTTTCAAACTGGGAAATTTGAGCCGGCAAACCATAAAATACCCTAAAGCAACCATCACGCCAATTAAAACAATCGCTAATTGGGTTTTAGAAAGGGTGATAAATTGACGCATCCAAGGAGAGAGGAAAAAAAGATTTGCTGAAATTGCGGCAACTGCGGCAGCTGTGATCGGCAAACCCGTAAAATGCTTTTTTTGCGCTGCGGCAAGCTGAGCGTTGCTCTTCGCCTCAGACGCTTTCACACTGAAGCGAACCAGGCGGAGCACGCCGCACAGCGAATAGATCATGGCTCCGCTTGCGCTAAAAAACGAAAGCCAGGTACCTTGTTCCAATGAAAGAGTTTTTAACATCAAAACGGAAGGGGCCACCCCAAAAGAAATGGCGTCTGCCAAAGAATCAAACACAAACCCGAATTCGCTTTCAGCATGGATAGCCCTTGCAAGAAACCCATCGACGAAGTCGGCAAATGCCGCAACGAGCAAAAGAAATGCGGATGTTTGCACCACTTCATATTCTCCATGCCCCGGCTCAAGCATGTTGATTTTAAAAATCACAAAAAGTCCGCAAGCCAAAGAAAAAGCCGTTACGATATTCGGGACAAGATACACTCGCTTCATAATTAAAAGATAGCAGATGGGCAGCGCCAAGGGAAGATACATTTTTTCTTGTGCTCAAAAATGGCGATACAATATATAGTGTATGTAAATGCAATCACCTACCATATCTGGTACCATTCAATCAAACCATAGGGGCGGACATGAAAAAAATCCACGACACTACGACATCTTTTTTAGAGGAGATGCCGGCCAAATCATCCCTGAGCGGTAAAAAAACCAATCCAAAAGAGGCTGCATATACCGTCGTCAAACGAAATGGGATGCTCGTCCCTTTTCGCAGGGACCGGATTTTCAAAGCGATTGAAGCCGCCTTTCGCGATACAAAAAAAATTGCAGAGCTCCTCCCTCTCGACGAAGATTTGCAACAGCAAATTGAACATATCACCAATCTCGTAGTCAAGCAGATCCTGCATCTGGCGTCCAAAGGGACTTCTCTCACAGTGGAAGGGATCCAGGACGTCGTGGAAGTGACCTTGATGAAAAACAGTTTTCACGACGTCGCCCGCGATTATATCCTCTATCGGGACAGCCGTAAAGAAGCGAGAGAAGGGGCCGCGCATACCAGCTTGAAAATCTATCGAAAAGACAAAACGACCCCTACCCGTTTCAACCCGATGAAAATCGCCTCTTCCATTGAAAAAACGTTCCGAAGCCAACGCTCCATTGATGGGCAAATGCCGGATGATCTCATTGACACGGTAAATCTATTGACCAAGAAAATCGTGGCGGAGATGACAGAGCTGGCCGCTCAAGGAAATTCTCTTTACATCGATATGATCGAGGATCGGATTGAAAGGGAATTAATGGCCGAAAAACATTTTGATGTGGCGAAATTTTACATTCTTTACCGGGCTGAAAAAGCAAAACGACAAGAAACAATCCAACCCTCTCCTCTTCTGGCCAATGCAGGGGCCCCGGTCCGCACATTCGATGTGACAACCAGTAATGGGCAAATCACAATCAATGAGATCATGCTTCGCAACAAGCTCGCCTTCGCATGCAGAGGCCTGGAGAATAAAGTATCTCTGGACGAGCTTTTAGAAACGGCTATCTCCCAATTCTATAGCGGCATGAAAGAACACGAGGTCGATCTAGCCAATATCTTTGCTGCAAAATCGAAAATTGAAAAAGAGCCTGCCTATTCCCAAGTCGCATCCCGTCTTCTTCTCGATTGCATCTATCGAGAAACAATAGATCTTCCAGCCTCCGACTCATCCCTTGTAAAAGGGCATCGCCACTATTTAAAAAAATATATTAAATTCGCAATTGCAAATGAAAGGCTCTCTCCCAAATTGCTCGATTTCGACCTCGACGAACTCGGCGACGCAATGGATTTGGGCCGCGACGATCTTTTCAATTATTTGGGGCTGCAAACGCTCTATGACCGCTATTTCATCCATCACGAGCAGCGCCGTCTGGAGACGCCGCAAATTTTTTGGATGCGGGTGGCCATGGGAATCGCCCTCAATGAAGGAGAGCAAAAAAATAAACGGGCGATTGAATTTTACAATGTCCTTTCCCAATTTTATTTTACTTCGAGTACTCCGACCCTTTTTAACTCAGGCACTCTCCATTCCCAGCTTAGTTCCTGTTTTCTTTCTACCACCTTAGATGACTTGCATCACATTTTTAAAGTCATCGCCGATGATGCGCAGCTCTCGAAATGGGCGGGAGGCATCGGCAATGATTGGACAAATGTCCGGGCTACAGGCGCTCATATCAAAGGGACGAATGGTACGTCGCAAGGGGTCATCCCTTTCTTAAAAGTCGCAAACGATACGGCAGTGGCAGTCAATCAATGCTTTAATCCTGATACAAGGCTCTTTACAGCAAGGGGCATCCTGCCGATCGCACATATCGACGTCAAAGATCTCGTCCTCGGAAAAAGCGGAATATACCGTCAAGTGACGAACCGCCACACCTATCCACAAAAAGGTCCGATGATTTCTCTCAAAATCAAACACTCTCTCGAACCTTTGCACGTCACCTCAGCCCACCCTTTTTATGTCCTTCAGGGAATCCCTTCGGAAGCGAATCCGGAAATGGTGCAACAGTGGCTTGCCCAGGGAAGAATCACTGCTGGCTGGGTAGATGCAAATCAATTGCAAATAGGCGATTATGTCGCTCAAGTCATCCCTAAAGAAACAGTAGCCGTTTCCGGATTCACAGAAGAAGATGCCCGCTTTTATGGCATCTTGCTCGGCAATGGCCATCTTTCGGAAGCCGACGCTCATTGGAGCGTGTCCGGCCATCCGCGAAGGGATAGTCACCTGGAATTCATTCGCCATTATTTAAAAAAGAACAATATCTATTTTTGGGAAACCCGACATGGGCACACCCATCTTAAAATTCATTGGGATGCGGTGCAGTCCGGAAGTGCAAATCTGCTTCCCTTCTCATATGATGATATGTATGACGCTCAAAAAATGAAACATATAGCACCTCGCCTGGCCCACTTGCCAAGGCCGCAAGCACTCGCCTTGTTGCAAGGCTTATTGGAAAAAAAGGACAACTTATCGCGCGGCAAAGAGATCATTTTTTCTAACGCCTCTTTACATCTTATCGAAGGAGTGCGCTACCAATGTCTCCGCTTCGGAATTCCTACAACCGGCAACCGCCGCGAAAAACACAATAGCCATACAGGAAAAACCGCTATTTCCTATACTCTTCGCATTCCCATTGTCACTGAATTTGTAAAAAAAATTGGGGTTAACCCTGGGGTTAACCCCAGGATCAAAAAAAACTGGCTTGAGACCCCCGGGTTTGTTTGGAGCCGCATCATTGGGATCGAAAATGTGCCTGAGGCATCCACTGTTTGCGATCTCATTGTCGACAGCGACCATTCCTATATGACCACAACCGGCTTGGCCCATAATGGGGGAAAACGGCGCGGCGCAATTGTTGCCTACCTGGAAACCTGGCATCTTGACATTGAAGAATTTCTCGAACTGCGAAAAAACACAGGCGATGAGAGACGCCGCACGCATGATATGAATACGGCAAACTGGATCCCGGATCTATTCATGAAACGGGTGCGGGAAGGGGGAATATGGACACTTTTCAATCCAAGCGACGTTCCTGATCTCCATGATCTTTATGGCGCCGCGTTTGAAAAGCGCTATCTCGCTTATGAGAAAAAAGCAAATGAAGGAAAAATCAAACTCCATAAAAAAATAGAAGCCATCCAACTTTGGCGCAAAATGTTGAGCATGCTTTTCGAAACAGGCCATCCCTGGATCACATTCAAAGACCCGTCGAACATCCGCTCTCCGCAAGATCATGTAGGAGTGGTCCATTCTTCCAATCTTTGCACGGAAATCCTTCTCAATACCTCCGAAAATGAGACGGCTGTCTGCAACCTGGGATCCATCAACCTCGCTAACCATGTCAATGAAAAAGGACTCGATGAAAACCGGATTGCCTCCACGGTGCGCACTGCGATTCGCATGCTCGACAATGTGATTGATATTAATTTTTATCCAACGATTGAAGCAAAAAACAGCAACATCCGTCATCGCCCCATTGGTTTGGGTTTGATGGGCTTTCAAGATGCTCTTTATATTCAAAATATTAGTTACGCCAGCCATGAAGCCGTGGAATTTGCGGATCAAAGCATGGAGATGCTCTCCTATTATGCCATCCTCGCATCCACCGAGCTCGCCCAGGAAAGAGGTCCTTATTCGACCTACAAAGGGTCAAAATGGGATCGGGGCTATCTCCCAATCGATACGATCGCTCTTTTGGAAAAAGAGCGGGGCATGCCGGTAGATATCGATAGATCTTGCCGCATGGATTGGCAAATTGTCCGCGACGCTTTAAAAAGTTATGGAATTCGCAATTCCAATACAATGGCCATTGCACCGACCGCGACGATTGGCAATATTACGGGAGTGATCCCTTCCAATGAACCAATCTACAAACATCTATTTGTAAAATCGAATCTTTCAGGGGAATTTACCATCATCAATCCCTATCTTGTAGAACAACTGAAACGTTTACAGCTTTGGGATGAAGAGATGATCGATGATCTCAAATACTTTGACGGCTCGATCCGAGAAATTGAGAGGATCCCTCTTGAAGTGAAGAATCTCTTCTTAAACGCTTTTGAGATTGAGCCGGAGTGGCTGATTGAATGCGGAGCGCGCAGACAAAAATGGATCGATATGGGCCAATCCCTCAACCTTTATCTCGCAGAGCCGAGTGGCAAAAAGCTCCACCAAATGTATATGCTCGGCTGGGAAAAGGGGTTAAAAACCCACTATTATCTGCGCTCACTCAGTGCGACTCAGATTGAAAAGTCGTCGATGGACGTGAATAAACGGGGATTGCAGCCGCGCTGGATGAAGAACAAATCAGCATCAAATAATATTGTTGTAGAAAGAGAAGATAAACCAAAAGCTTGTAATTTAGGGGAAGCATGCGAAAGTTGCCAATAAATACCGAAAAACGAGTCAATGTAACAGAAAAAAGGCTTATTAATTGCCATGCTGTAGACGTCAATCAGCTGATGCCGCTGAAATATAAGTGGGCCTGGGAACACTATTTGAATGGGTGCGCCAATCATTGGATGCCGAGCGAAGTGCCGATGGGCAAAGACATCGAACTCTGGAAATCCAATGCCCTGACAGAAGATGAGAGACGGGTCATCATGAGGAACCTCGGATTTTTCTCCACCGCGGAGAGCTTGGTCGGGAACAATATTGTTCTCGCCATTTTCCGCCACGTGACGAACCCAGAGGCGAGACAGTATCTCCTGAGACAAGGATTCGAAGAGGCGATCCACACCCACGCCTTCCTCTACATCGTTGAATCGCTCACCCTCGATCACGGCGAAGTGTTCAACATGTACAATGAGGTGAACTCGATCCGCAATAAAGACAAGTTCGAGATGAAGCTCACGCAGGAAGTGCTCGATCCCAACTTCTCGACCGCCACGCACGAAGGAGCCCAGAAGTTTCTCGAGAACCTCATTGGCTATTACATCATTATGGAAGGGATTTTCTTCTATAGCGGTTTTGCCATGATCCTCTCCTTCCTCCGCCAGAACAAGATGGTCGGAGTGGGCGAGCAGTTCCAATACATCTTACGCGATGAGACGGTCCACCTCAACTTCGGCATCGACCTCATCAATGGGATCAAAGAGGAAAACCCGCAGCTCTGGTCACCCGCTTTCCAAGCAAAGATGGTGGAGAAGATCAAAGAAGCGGTGGAGCTCGAGATTAAATATGCGGAAGACTGCCTGCCACGCGGAATTCTCGGCCTAACGGCTCCGATGTTCCGGGATTATGTGCAGAATATTGCGGATCGCCGCTTTGAGCGCATTGGTCTCAAGGCGATCTATAAGTCGAAGAATCCGTTCCCTTGGATGAGCGAGACAATCGATCTCGGCAAGGAGAAAAACTTCTTCGAAACCCGTGTCACTGAATACCAGTCTGCATCCAATCTCACTTGGAGCTAATCAAGGGAGGGTTACCCCTCCCTTTTCGATCAACTAGATCTTTGGTTTACCGCAACCGCAGCCGCCTTTGCCAGAGTGCAAAGATTCGACTACAGCAACTTCATCGCAATCGCCTTCATCGGCAACTGTCACTTCAGCCTCTGTTGCTTCTGAACCTACATCTTGAGCATATGTCAGTGTGCAGCAGCAAATCATTAGGGCAATCAATAAACGCATAGGTACCTCCGGTTCATTTGTTTATGCGAGTTGGGAACGACTCTAAAAAAACTCAAAATTTATGTATAGGAAAATTTTTCACGCCCCCTGTTGACAAATAAAATTTTTACGATATAAAATCGCCCCCTCTTAAATTTACAGGAGCTATTATGGCAAGCAGAGTCAAGTCCTCATCCTCAGGAGCAACCCCACCACCCTCTAACTACCAACGCAGCAGAGAACGTCTAGCAGCTATTTCCACAAATCGACTCTCTACAGCTCAACTGAGTAGGGTTCGGGATGTGATTACCAGGACTCCAAGTCTTCCAGATGACCGTTCTCAAACAAAAACGGGTTCTCGAGTTCGGAGCTACACCCCCGCGGCAAGCCGCTCCACTCCCGAACGTGAACGTCGTAACGCATGGGACCGCTCTGCGCATCTTGGAATTAACTTCCATTATGTTCGTCGTTCGACAAGTTCCCGAGATCTGACCGAAGACCCACAAAAAAAACCCACTTCCCCCAGGTCACCCCATTCAGCAAACTCGACCCAACCAGCGACTCCACTCAGCACCGTTTCTCCTGTCGGCACTCCTAGATCTCCCAGATTCCCCCCGCCACCCTATCAAGAAGAACGTTCAACCCCAACCAGTCCGAAAAGACTCGCTGAAAATAATGATCTGAACATAGCGCAAATAGATGCCCTCTGTCATGCCGTAGAAAATCACTGTATGAACACTTTTGCAAATCAAGAAGACCCAGCAAAAAAATTAGAGTACAATAGAGCCCTAACAACAATCCTTTCGCTCCATAACAGAACCGCAAAAGTCCAGAAATTAGGGGAGATCCTTAAAAATTATCACCAACAATGCAATGAAACTCCCGACGTGCCCGTTCCTGCAGCAGAAATGAGGACTGCAAAAGGTCCACTCAGGGCTACTGAAGTGCGTGCTGCGTA
>DATIHO010000140.1:0-3818 GCA_035480615.1 Chlamydiales bacterium
AGGAGTTTAAGATAGAGATAGTCCAGTTGACCCAACGCGTTCTGAGCCTTTCGGCAGGGCCAACTTAACAAAAGGCACTAAACATGTAGTCATTTATGTAGAGTTTGCTAAGGACGAGAGTTCGATTCTCTCCACCTCCAATAAGGCCTCGGGTTTCCCCGAGGCCTTTTTTTTGGAGGTGAGCAAGGCAACAGTTTGCCTTGCGTGAGAGAATCGAATCGAGGGTGATGTTTTTCGTTTCGAAAAACCGACCGAGATCGCCGGCCAGGGTGCACCCCGCAGGGGAGGAGGTAGGACGGGCGTCTCGCCCGCCGCGAGGGCTTCTCTCCACCTCCAATTGGTTGGATGCCCAGTGCATCCAACCCTCTTTTAGATGCTCACTCGACTTATAACCAAAAACTTGCAATTATAAACTTCAAGTTCTGAAAGGGTTTATCCAAAACTCTCTGTTTTTTAAGCGTTTCAGAACCTAATTGACTATTGAGAGATTACTCCTACATGCAGTATTCGACCATGTTAAGCCAGGAAATTCAACAGGCCTACAAAGTGCTGGCTCAGCTTGTTTCTCAAATTCCTACCACACAAAGAAACTTAGCATGTTTAGAAGGCAATGGAGGTCAAATTTCTGTAAGTGACCTAATTGCCTACCAAATAGGTTGGGGACAGTTATTAATTGGCTGGTATGAGTCTGGGATTCAGCACAAAAATCCAGAGATGCCTGGCGAGGGTTTTTCAAAATGGGACTATAACGGTTTAGCAAAGCGCTTTTACCAAAAATACCACTTGGACGGTTCATCCAAACAGATGGCTCTGTTTCATGAAACAGTAGAGCGAATCATCTCCATAGTAGAAATTGAATATAGAGCTGATCAATTAGATAAAATCGGGGTATGGGATTGGTGCACATTGAAATCTGGCAAACAATGGCCTCTAAGCAAATGGATTCGTATCAATACAGTTGCTCCCTATAAAAAAGCCGTTATATCGATCCGAAAACTGAAGGAATCGGGAAATTCAGCCTGTTAAAAGTTCTGAATGCGTCTCTCCACCTCCAACAAGGCTTCGGGAAACCGAGGCCTTTTGTTTTTAGTGAGATACAAAATAAAATTCATACCGAAAAATTCCACTGCATAAAGCTCAATTACGCACTAGACTGGATAAAACTACAGTAAAACTCCCTTGGTTTTTGAGATTTTTATGCTATACTGTCGTGACAACTCCAAGGTTAGTCAACTACAAGGAAAAGACATTAAACCCAGCTTACTTATGAAAAATACTCACCCTCAAAAGTTTGCACTGATCGGCCTTCCTGGAAGCGGAAAGTCTACATTTGCATCCAAGCTTGGTAAGATCTTAGGCATTCCAGTTCACCACCTAGACAGGCACATGTTCGAGCCTGGGGGGAAGAAAAGGGACAAGCAGGAATTCATAGAAACTCAAAAAGCTATGCTTGAGGAAGCAGCCTGGATCGTTGAAGGATGTTCATTTTCGACTTTTGAAATGAGATTCGCTAAGGCTGATGTTCTAATCTATTTCCACTTTTCAAGGGCTGTCTGTTTCTGGAGATTTTTCAAAAGGTTATTTAACTACAAACGAGATTTTGGAGGCTTACGAACCATCAATTGGGAACTCCTGAAATACACTTGGAACTTTGATAAAGAAAAAAGAACCCGAATTGAAGAACTCAGAGAAAAATATCCTCAGACTGATTTTCTTATCTTCAGAAGCCAAAAAGATGCGGATCTTTTTATAGAGGATATATGTTAGAACTCATTAACGAATCGAATTCGTATATCTTCGATGAATTAGCTCAGGATTACGAAGATGAATTTTCCTCCACCTCGGGAAAAAAGAAAAATCGAGACGGGAAATACTCTATAGACGTCGATTGGCGCATTCCCAATGTTGGTTACTATTGGAAAGAAGGCTCCAAAATAGTTGGCTTTTCTATTATCGAGCCTATTGATGGGTATTCTGAGATCGTAGACTTTTATGTTGTTCCTGCTTACAGAAAAAAAATGATTGGTAAAAATATGGCTTTTGCTGTGTTTAATAAACATCCTGGGCCATGGCGAGTAAGGCAAATTCCAGGCTCTGAAGCGGCATCAAAATTTTGGAGAAGAGTAATTGGCGAATACACCAATGGAAATTATACTGAAACGCACATAGAAAATCCTCCATGGGGGTTGTCGGGCTGCCAGATATTTAATAATCAAACACCTCAATTCCGTAAAACCATGAAAAAAGAAATCTCCATACGAGATTATCGCCCAGAAGATGTACAAGCCCTTGCCAATATCTATTACAATACGATTCACAGAATCAATATCCAACACTACACAGAAGAGCAAGTAGGCGTTTGGGCTCCTGCTACAAGCTTAGAAACGGAAGGATGGGCAAAAAAATTCCCTAGAACCAAGCCAATGATTGCCACTGTCGGAGATGAGATCGTTGGGTTTGCTGAATTCGAGCCAGATGGCCATATCGATTGCTTTTATTGTCACCACGAATGGATTGGAAAAGGTGTTGGATCAGCCCTCATGAAAGAGATCCTTCAAAGAGCCAAGAACAATCATATCCACCTCATCTATGCTGAAGTAAGCATCACTGCAAAGCCGTTCTTTGAAAAATGGGGGTTTAGAAGCGTAACTCAACAAACAATCGTCAGAAAGGGTGTTGAACTAACAAATTTCAAAATGGAACGAACAGTCTAATCTTCTCTTTTTCTTATGTGACACTGACCTAATCCCCGCAAATTTTACGCACTAGACTGGCAAAAAGTGGCCAAAGCCAGCATAGGCCATAGCATTTGACTATCGCCTAACTCACTGATATTCTTTGTGTTGTTTATTCTGGTTTAATCCAGTTTAGAAATTATCATACAAAAAAAATAAAGGCCGGGGAATTCTCCCGGCCCTGTTTTCTTAAGGTCGTGGTGGTCAATGTATTTGCAAGTGTTGCAATTTTTCTCTTTTTTTACATACACTAGTGAACCATCATCCAAGGTTAGAATGTGATGGAACTCATTATTCAGTTTTTTACCTATCTTTCCTATTTAGGAAACCCTGAAAACAAACCTGACGCTTCTTTTTTTCAGAACTATCTTGCCGATAATTGCATCGTTAAAAGCAATAATGAAATCCTATCTCAAGGAATTGAAGAGTTTCTTGATTATATAGAAATGATGCAACAAAAATACTTAACTGTTAGTTATTCTGATTTTTTAGAACCTCCTATTATTTGTGGCGATAAAGCTGTTCTTCACTTCCATGTCGACTGTTTGATGAAAACAGGAGTCCGCCGGAATCTAGACGCGATGGCGATCGTTACAATTGAAAAGGGAAGAATTTCTATTTGGGAAGAAGTGTTTACAGACATCCAGGGATAACGTTTCCCAGCCAAAAGTCCTGAAATGGAGGACAGGCGCCTCGCCTGCCGGAATGCAGGCTTCAGCTCGCGATACGTCTCTCCACCTCCAAAACGACAAGCCCCGGGAAATCCCGGGCCTTTGATCGCCGGCCCGGAAGGACGGGCGTCTCGCCCGCCGCGAGGGCTTCTCTCCACCTCCAATGAAATTAAGGCTTCGGTTTAACGACTGAAGCCTTTTGTTTTAGTAAGATACGAAGAAAATTTTATCGAAAAACCCTGTTGGACTAATAACTTGAATCTAGTATAAGATCCCTCTCAAAAAGGAGAAAAAATGGCCAGTCCTTCCCCTATAGGATTATCTAGCCCATCGCTAGAACAAAATGCATTTATTTCGATTGGAGTGGCGTCTTTAAATTTGGCGAATCAAAAAACTCATGCTATTTCAAGGG
>DATIHO010000141.1:0-13567 GCA_035480615.1 Chlamydiales bacterium
CAGTCCGCTCAGGATTCTTCTCAAGCTCAGAAATCAGTTCCCCAGAAATCAAAAAAACGGCAACTGGCGCATCCGCTTTCTTTTCGGCATTGCTTTGCTGAAGTTCAGCATTAAAGCAATCAGGAAATTTTGAATTGATCACGTTAGGCATTGACATATGTTCCTCATATTTATATACGTGTTTTTATTATATTTAATGAAATTATATAACGATGTGCAATTAAATTATACTAAAAAGATATTTACATTATATTTTTTTTTAGAAATGTCACTTTTGACATCCGTAAGGAGGTTATACCCAAAATGATTCAAGAATCGACCTTTGGGTATATACCCAAAATGACAAATATTTGGGCGTGGCTGCTTACGAAAGTTAAGAGTACGATAAAATGAGAGCGGAAGCTTCGGCAGCAATTGCAGGATCGCTGGATGTTTCAAGCTCCATTGCCTGTAAGAGTCCCTGACGCTTGTATCCAAGCAGAAGAAGCGCTTTTGCCCGATTCAATAAAGTTTGTGGATGGGCCGGTTCTGATTTGAGAGATTGATCGAGATAATCTAATGCTTTCAATCCGTCTCCCATTTGCAAATGAAGCGCGCCCAGTGTTTGTAAATCATAGGATGTAGGTGTGTCCAAAACGGCCACAGCGTCGAAAAAAATAAGGGCCACATCGTAGATTCCCTGTTTGATATAGGAATATCCGACAACCCGCAAATCTTCCAATTCGTCTGCGCCCCAGCCTAAAATGTCTTGCCAATTCATCGCATTAACCTTTGTGATATCGATTGCGCAGCGCATTGATCATAGTTAATGCCTTATTCAATTTGCCGAGGCATTGAAAAAAAGAAGCCAGGATTTCCCTCTCTTTTTCATCGCTCTCCTGTTCTTGATCTCTCTTTTTTTCGTCTCGCTCCTGATCGGTGTTGTGTAAAATGGCTTCGAGACTTTCAATCATATCGGAATTGGATTCCAGTTTTTCATAATTTCCGAGAGATGGAACTAATTGATAGGAAAAAAGAGCGTTGCCGTAGCCGGCATAATTTGGAGGCGGCGCAAAGTGAGCCCAGGAAACCGATTTGCTGATGGAAAACATTTGGTCGAATTCAGAAGGCGTATAAGGCGTTGTAACTGACCTTTCCGCTTTTTGGGGGATATACTGGGCTTCTTTAATCAGACGCTCATCCAAAAAGGTTTGATCTTTGGCGTAGCGGTTATACGCCTCCGGTCCCAGATTGTCGATGGTTTTTGGGGTCATGGACATAAGATGACGATCCTTATCTTCCCCCTATTCTATCACTGCCGTTATTTTTCTACAGTCTCTAAAAGTTATGAACAAACATTCGACAAATTTTTTGAAACCATTTAAGTCTTTCGCAATCAAAACAATGAGCTGCATCAGTTCTGTCGCCAAACGCAAGTTATCAACAGGTTTTCCACAATTTTCCACAATTTGCATTCGACACGTAAGACTTTGATTTCAATCTGAATGCATCCGATGGTTCGATAAAATTCAGGAAAATGGATTGCTCGATTTTCGATATTATGGCTAAGATGTGGGATAAAGTGGAAAAGAGCGTGAACGGGTTTTTTTTCAGCGGTTCGCATATTGCCAAGCTCGATGAGAAGGGGCGCTTTGTCCTGCCTCAAGAGATGCGCTATGGACTTGTTGAAGAGGGGAAGTGTGAATTTGTGATTGGACTTGGGCTGGGAGGCTGTTTAACGATTTATCGCAAAAGCCTCATTCAGAAAATCGTCGATCAATTTAGAAAAAACCAACATAGCGCAAAATTTCAAAAGTTTTTCACCCTATTCTTTTCTACGCTGCATCAAACAGAGCATGATAAAATTGGCCGCGTGATGCTGCCGCAGAATTTAAAAACCGCTGTGGGAATTGAAAAAGAGATGGTGGTCGCGGGGGTGCTGGACAAGATTGAACTTTGGCCGAAAGAAATATACGAGCGGAATTTACAGACGCTGATTGCGGGGACCCTTCCGGGGTTGAGTTTGGAAAAGATGACGGAAGAGGCGTTTGCCCTTTTACACGAAACAAGTAGCCCTGAAAGCGAAACCGTTTCGGTGCAGGATGCGGTGAGCGCTGCTGTTATGAATCCCGTTTATCTCAAAGAATAGGCCTCTTAAATGGGCCATAAGGCTGTTTTACTTGCAGAAGTGCTGCGGTTTTTTGAAACAGTAAAGCTCGATGTTTTTTTCGAGGGAACAGTTGGAGCCGGAGGGCATGGAAAAGCGCTATTGGAAGCGCATCCAGAGATAAAGAGGTATTTGGCGTGCGATCGCGATCCGGCAGCGCATGAATTGGCAGCCGCGGTTTTGGCCCCTTGGGGGAAAAAAGTGGAATGGATTCTTGGACCTTACGCTGATTTGTCCCGGTATCTCGATGAAAAAAACATCGAAGAGATCGATGGTTTTTTGATTGATATCGGAGTCTCTTCGATGCAATTGGACACGCAAGAGAGGGGATTTAGTTTTTTGGGTGATGCGCCTTTAGATATGCGGATGGATCCGAATCATCCTTTGACCGCGGAAAAAATGGTCAATGAAGTGCCGGAGAAAGAACTTGCGCGCATTTTTTTTGAATATGGGGAAGAGAGAAGGTCCAGGCAGATTGCGCGTGCAATTGTTGAGGCGAGAAGAAAGAAAAGGATTCGGACCACTCGGGAATTGGTTGCAATTGTCAAGCCGGTGGCAATCTGGGGAAGGCTTCATCCTGCGACTTTGGTTTTTCAGGCGCTTCGCATTGCGGTAAACGATGAATTGGGTCAATTGAAAAAGGGATTGGAAGCGGCGATTAGCAGGGTGCGTATTGGAGGGAGGATCGCGGCCATTTCTTTTCATAGCTTGGAAGACCGGATTGTGAAAAACGCGTTTCGAGAGGCGAAAGAGCATTTGGAGATTATCACCAAAAAACCGGTGGGTCCGACAGACCAGGAGAGGAAGGAGAATCCCCGGTCGCGAAGTGCGAAACTAAGGGTGGCGGAAAAAAAATGAATCATCTTCTTTTAAGATTGGGTTTTTGTTTAGCTCTTTTTGGATTGTGCCTTTATTCTTATTTGGATGTGCAAAATGGCCTTACCCAATTAAAAATGAAGCTGCCTGAAGTAGAGAAAGAAATTTGGTTGATTCGTGAAGAAAACCGGCGCCTTGCTTATGAAATCGACCAGTTTCAAAACCCTTCCAATCTGATTGAACTGGCGCATCGTCCCGAATTTAGCCATTTGAAACATCCGCTCTTAAAAGAGGTTGTCACCGTCCCCGAAGCTCTCGCCGCAACCCGGGGTTAATAATGACCTCTTTTCCTGTGAAACGTCTCGCTGCGATCGCAGCTATTCTTTTTATCCTGTTTTTTTCGCTGATTGGCAGATTTTATGTGATTCAGATTCTAGAACAGGAAAAATGGACGCGTATCGCTCTCTCGCAGCATCAATATGAAGTTTTGATTCCTTTTATGAGGGGATCGTTTTATTCCAATCCTTCCGTTAAGCAGGGGCATCCTGAAGAAGAGCAGCCGTTTGTGATCGACGTGCCGAAATTCCATCTCTTCATCGACCCCGAATCGATTCCAAAACAGGCAAAATCGAAAATGGCGGGGCAGCTTTATGCCCGTTTGGCTCTCATTTCCCAAGCTCCCCAAGGGTCCATGGAAGAGTATCGGAAAATGCATGCTGAATTCGAGAAAAAAAGCCGAAGCCGCAAAATTGCAATGTGGCTGGATCGGACGGCGAGAAAAAAGCTCGAAACCTGGTGGAGGCAGTTTGCCAAAGAGGAGAAAATCGCCAGAAACGCCCTTTTTTTTACATCGGAATTCCAACGCTCCTATCCTTTCGGAAGTCTTTTGGGAGCCGTCCTTCATACCGTACAGGAAGAGAAAGACCCAAAGACCGGGCAGAGCCTCCCTACAGGCGGTTTGGAAATGATGTTCAACGCCTATTTACAGGGGAAACCGGGAAGGAAGAGAATGGTCCGTTCGCCGCGCCATTCCCTGGATACGGGAAAAATTCTCGCATCTCCTGAAAACGGGGCGGATATTTATTTAACGATCAACCATTACCTTCAGGCCATTGTCGAGACGGAGCTGGAAAAAGGGGTGCAAGCAGTCAATGGAAAGGGGGGATGGGCTGTATTGATGGATCCATTTACAGGAGAAATTTTAGCCCTTGCCCAAACCCCTTCTTTCGATCCGGCTCATTATGCCGATTATTTCAACGCACCTTCTTTGCAAGATGCCACTCGCGTCAGGGCCATTACCGATTGTTATGAACCGGGATCCATTTTTAAGCCAATTACCCTGGCTGTTTGCATGAAAGCCAATGAAGAGCTGGCCAAGCTGGGCAAAGCTCCGATTTTTACTCCTGAAGAGATGATTCCCTCAGCCAATGGTTGGTTTGCTGGAAGATCTAAACCCTTAAAAGATGCGAGGGTCCACCGTTTACTGAATATGGATCTTGCGATCCAAAAATCTTCCAATATTTACATGGGCAGATTGATCCACCGGCTGATTGAGACAATGGGAGATGAGTGGTATCGAAAAACGCTTCAAGACGTTTTTGGTTTTGGAAAAAAGACAAATATCGAATTGCCCGCGGAAAATTCCGGTCTGCTTCCAACTCCAGGAAAATTGCATCCGAATGGCAAGCCCGAGTGGTCTGTCCCAACGCCCTATTCCCTGGCAATTGGGCACAATATCTTAGTCAACGCGGTCCAGATCACCCGCGCGTACGCTATTTTGGCAAATGGCGGAAAAGAGATTAAGCCCCATCTCATTCGAAAAATCGTTAAAACAAATTCTGATGGAGTCAAACAGATCCTGGTAGACAATACTTTGAACAAAAGCGCGAAACAGCTTTTAAACGCTGCCCATTGCGAAGCGATTGTCCGAAGCATGAAATTTGCGACCAAAGAGGGGGGGACTTCCAAAAGAGCGGATGTCATGGGGTATACCGAAGCGGGAAAATCGGGGACCGCTGAAAAAGTGTTGGATGGCGTTTATTCCAAAGATCATAATATTTCTTCGTTTCTCGGCTTTGTCCCGGCTGTAAAGCCCCGTTTTGTTTTGCTTGTCTCGATCGACGATCCAGAAAAAAAAGTTCTTCCCGGCATTGGCAAACAGCAGTTCGGCGGCATTTGCGCAGCTCCCATTTTTAGGGAAATCGCATCTCGGGCTTTACAATACCTTGGAATAGCGCCTGATGATCCGTTTGGATATCCTCCGGGAGATCCCAGACGCAATCCCGAACGGGCCGATTATTTTCAGCAGGTGAAAGAGCTCAAAGCATTGTATGAGAGGTGGAACGGTGAAAATTAAACAACTGATTCAAGGAATCCCGGATTTGATCGTGAAGGGGAGCAAAGAAGTTGAGATTACAGGCCTCAGCAACGACTCGAATACCATTGTTCCGGGCAATCTTTTCATAGCGAGAAAAGGGCTGCGCTTCGATGGGGCGGAATTTATTCCCCGGGCGATCGATTCAGGCGCGTCAGCCATTTTGGGAGTGGCTTACAATCCCTTTTTCAAACAAACGCAAATCCTTTGCCGCGACCCGGCGGCGCTCGAAGCCATGCTGGCTTCAAGGTTCTATCATCACCCTTCCAAAAAATTGTTCGTTGTCGGCGTTACGGGCACCAAGGGGAAGACAACTACTTCCTATCTGATTCATCATCTTTTAGAAAAATTACATAGGCCGGCGGGCTTAAGCGGCACCATCGAAATGGTGATCGGAAAGAAAAGATGCCCTTCGACCTTGACGACGCAAGACGCAATCCGCAACCAAAAATCTTTGAGCGAGATGCTTTTTGCAAACTGCAAGGCGGCAGTGATGGAGGTCTCTTCCCACGGTTTGGAGCAAAACAGGGTGGATTGCATCGATTTCGATCTTGCCCTTTTTACAAACCTCTATCCGGACCATCTCGATTATCATCGGGATTTGGATCATTATGCAGCAGCCAAGAAACGCCTGTTCCATCAAGCAAAATCCTCCCTTTTCAATGCCGATAGCCCCTTTGCGAATTTCATGATGAAAGGGGTGAAAGGGACTACGTTTGGGTGTAAGGAAGGGGCGGATATCCAGGCCCTGGATATTTCTTTGGTTGGAGAAAAGACGGTTTTTACCGTTTGCCACAAAGGGATTAAAGAGACGTTTTCATCCCCTTTGATGGGCAGATTCAATGTTTATAATCTGCTTGGGGCTATAGCGGTTGGCCTGCATTTGGGAGCGTCCCTGTCCGCTCTCGCTTCTATCTTCGCAGAAGATATTGTCATTGCTGGCAGATTGGAACCGATAAAAACGGAGCTGGGATTTTCCGTCTTCGTCGATTTTGCCCACTCGGGGGCGTCTTTAGAAAACGTCCTTTCCACGCTGCGGGAAATCACAAAAAACCGGTTGATCGTGATCTTTGGATGCGGCGGCGGCCGCGATCCAATGAGGCGCCCCGAGATGGCGGCGGCGGCCGAAAAATGGGCGGATCTCGCTATTGTGACCTCCGACAACCCGCGCCATGAAGATCCTGCGGAAATATGCCGTCAGATTTTGGCGGGTTTTCAGCAGATGGAAAAAGTGACTTTAGAAATCGACCGAAGAGAGGCAATCGCCCTGGGTATGCAGTGGGCCAGGGAAGGGGATGTCGTATTGATTGCCGGCAAAGGACATGAACGCACTCAAATTTTTGGTTCTCAAACAGCTCCATTTGACGATCGCCTTGTTGCAAAAGAAGCGTTGCAAATCTTGAACCGTTCTGCGATTCTTTCTTAAAAAAGATGCTTCGATTTTTTCTTGTTTTCATCTTTCTTTTCACTTCGATCGGCTGCAAGGCGGCAATCGGGCCCATTGTCGTGATTGACGCGGGACATGGGGGAAATGACCAGGGCGCGAAAGCCAAGCAGCCTTTTTGCGAAGAGAAACGGATCTGCCTGCAAACGGCGCGCCTGATCAAAAAATATCTCGATCAGTTGGGCTATCATGTAGTGATGACGCGGAACACGGATGTATTTATTCCGCTATTTCGACGTGTAGAGATCGCTAAACAGTCGGATGCCGCCATTTTTGTCAGCGTCCATTTCAATTCTTCCCGTGTGCCGACAGCATCGGGTATTGAGATTTTCTTTCATGATTCAAAAGAGGAGAAACAAAGAAGCCTCCTTTCCAAACGGCTTGCCGATGCGATTTTGACGCGCGTTTTGCGCCGCACCGAAGCGCATTCTCGGGGAGTCAAGAAAGGAAACCTCTATGTAATCCGGGAAACTGCGATGCCAGCAGTGCTTTTGGAAGGGGGGTTTATTTCCAATACGGAAGAGAGAGTCAGCTTGAAATCATACGAATATCAGGAAAAAATCGCTCGAGGGGTGGCCGATGGGATCGACAACTATTTCAAACAATCGAAAAAGAAGAGCTGAAAAACCCGAAATTCAGGTTAAAAAAAATGCAGCTGACAACCAGAATGGCTGTCAGCTGAATCTTGATTGGTTAGGGTTATTTGTCCCGCTTAATCTGAGTAGGGGGAAATTCCTAAGATCCGTTCGGCCTTCTCCACCTTTGCTTGGATCTCCTCCGCCCTTGCTTGCATTTCCTTCAGCCTTGCTTGGTTTTCTTCTTCCCGCTCTGCATCGATCTCCAGCTCCGCCAGCATTGCTTTGATTTCCTTCCTATCTGCATCGAACTCCTTCTGTAGTGGGGTCTCCAGCTTCGCCCGCCTTGCTTCGATCTCCTCCAGCGCTGCTTTGGTCAATTGTTCAGAGGAGTCTATCCTATTACTACGATCGGCATTACGTTTAGTAGGAGTTTCTTTGATTTCTTTTAGTTTATTATCGATAATCTCTATCAATTCATTTGCCTCTTCCCGATTAAGGTTATCGGCATAATTTTTTGTTACTAATGCTTTTAAAAAATTCAGGTTTTCTAAAGCTTCCTTTTCTTCTTCTTTGGTGTCATATTTTGCAGATGTATTTGCAATTTTTTCGAAAATAAATTTCTTGATTTCTTCGCGTTTTTTAACGATATCACCTAGCAAACTCTCTCTTGTGTTAATATCCTTGTTATATTTTTTTATTACTAATTCTTTGAAAGAATCCAGTTGTTTTAAATAATGCATTGCTTCTGTTTCGGTTTTACATTTTCTTGTTAAAATCAATTGTTTGATTCTTGCTTGTACATTTCGAATCATTTCCAGCGGAACACGATTCTCATAAAACTCTTTTATTGTTTGCTGTGTTTCAAGGTTTTGGTGCAGTGTTCTCCACTCTGGATTGGCTTGCAAGGTGTTCGGATCAATTTTAATGGGTGGTGCTTTTTCCAGCGCGTTGTCTGCTTCCTCTTTCAGCTTTTGAATCCTTTTCTGTATCTCTTCTTCCGTGTCATCTATCCCTGCTATACCATTTAGCCGCTTCACATTGTTTGTTGCGTTCCTCAATTCTGTTGCTTCCTTCTCCATCTGCTTCCGTTTCTTTTCTGCTGCCTTCAGTCTCTCTTCTTCCGAGCTATACGTCTCTTCTATAGAATTTAGCTTCTTCGTTTCTGTTGTCTTCTGCCTTGCCTCATATTGACCCATCTTTCTTGTCAACTCCCGCCTCTCTTTCTGCTGCTCCAGCAAGTTTTTTTGGACTTCCAGCCTTGTCTCTATATCCTTCAGGTTGTCTGCTATGGCTAGCAATGGCTTCTCGAATGCATGGCTTATCAACCCCCATACTCCACTTCGCTTTTTTATTTCTTCGCTTTTCTGTTGTATAACTCTTTTTTTCTCATTTTTTTCAATTTCCCTTATCTTTGCTCGTGTGGTGTTCATCCTTTCTGTATTTACAGCGTTGGTGATTTCTGCATATTGCAAAAATTCTTCTCGAAGCTTTGTGGCATCTTGTTCCCATAAATAGCAGCAAAAATCAGTTTCAGTAAAATTTTTTAGTATTTCTTGCTCTTGACTTGATGGTTCATTCTTTTCAAGGTTTACTAAAAATGTATTAAATTGGGAAAAATTCATCTCGATACTATCTCTGTGTTTATTTAACTTGTTTGCAAGATCAAGAGTTATGATCTTTTGGCCTTCTTCCCTAGGTAGGTCGCGGATCTTTTCAAATGAGATCTTTTCTTCTGTCGAATTGTTCTCTTCCTGTTTTGTAGGCAATAACTGAGCTGAGATCTCCTCTTTCCTTACAAGCTGGGGCATTTGCAGTGAGAGTTGGATTGTTTCTCCTGTCGAATCTTTTATTAGGGTCGGTTCTTCTGTCACGCTCCATTCTATCCGATCACCAACAGATATATCGTTTACTGGAATCTTGGCTAAAACATTTGTTATACTATCTTCAAAACCAGTAGTGTTAGTACCTTGCAGGCATGTCACTGTTACAGTCCATCTACCATGCTTCGTTTCAATAAAGAAGGTATGGTATTCTACTGGATCTAGATCTAGAGCAAATTGCTCACTAATCTCATCCATCTTTTTTAACACATCTAAACGTTTAAACGATTGAACATTCGATTTATCAAAAGTCCCATCTTTTATACGCTTGAGTCTCTCTATTAACATATTATCATCATCATCCTCAAGTCTGCGCTGGAGCATTTCGGGACCACTAAGTGGGGGCTTTTCCTCCTCAATCTTGCGCTGTTCGAGCATTTCGGGACCACTAAGTAGGGGCTCTTCGAAACTCTTGAATCTGATCTCCTCCTCAAGCGCAACACCGTCTTTTTGATCCATGCTAAGAGCCTTGACCTCTGGTATGTTATCTATTTTCTGTGCCAGGATATCAGTGCAATGAATCGATGAACGAACAGGATCCTCAAGAGCTTTGGCTTTAGGCAAATTGATCTCATCGGGAGTAGGAAAGGTGACCTCTGCGCCGATAATATCATCATCACCACCCATTCCATCTATCCACCGGGGGGAGCGTCGAGTCTTATCATCGTTATTTATCGAATGCTCTTGTGCCTGTGGCGCGCCCAGCTGCATCTCGATGGCAGCGGGGAATGCATTATTTTGATTCTTGTTGGCAAACCTGTTTATAAAATCTTCGTATGGATTTTCGTTGTGACATACTTTTCGATAAAAATCCGCAAAAGATGCATTTATTTTTCTTTGATCTTTTATGATAGCAAAATGATCATCATCATGTATTGTGGAGATCCCCGATCTTTTGACAGCCTCTTGTGATATCCTGATCGTTTCAATTGGACTTTCATCATTATCAATCTTTACCATGGCTTTTAAGCATTGAGCGTATTTGTCTGCGTAAAACCAGGCATTTGGATTGCCTTGATCGTCATGTGTCTGCTGATAAGGCAAGCATTTCAGCTCACCCTGCATGCGTTGCTTGATTTGTATTACAGAGTCCCATGAGAATGCGGATGATGGATTCCACCATTGCCATTCCCGTTCACAGGGTTGAAGTGGCATTGGGACAAGGGATGCTGCATAGTTTCTTTCTTTGCATTTCTGTATTTCGTCTTCTGTGAGTAACGCCGCTAAAGCAGCATGTAAAGGGAAGATTTTGTCTTTTTCCGCCTGCTGTGTTTTGATCACTGTGATTTTTTTCTTCAATAAATAACCGGCCAGCATCGTAACTCCGACTCCTATCACAACGCCTGCTACTATGCCTGCTGTTATGGGATTTGACAAAAGAGCAGCAGTTGCTATAGCAGTTATGGCAATAGACGAGCTCACTCCTCTTATTGTGACTTTGTGCTTTTGCCAGAACTTCTGCATATGGGAAGGGGTATGCTTATGTCCCCCGTCTGCCCATTCTTTGAAGTCTGCCATGAGGTCACGTAGGTCTTCTAAGCCGTTATTTATTGTTGTGATAATGCTCATTTTAATCTTTGGTTAAAGTTATGTTATCCTTATATTAATAATTATAACATATATCAATTATTTTATCTAATTATTTTAATTCATTTAAGTGGTTTAAAATGATCGTTTTATAAAACGATGAGTTTAAGGTCTCTTAAACTCGTTTAGCCCAAAGTGTGCTATCGACTTTTTCGCAATATCATGCAGAATAGTCAACTATGGAAAGATTTCAAAAACAGCTCATAATCAACGATTTACAGAAAAAATGGTGTTGTTGGCAGGACCCAAGCAAGCAGGAAAAACCACTCTTGCCAAAGACATTACCTCAATTTCCATCCTCGGTATCTGAATGAAATGACTGCTATCGTTTGCTCTCAACTACCAATTTTCTACCAAAATCTACTGATTTGGTATTTTATATCGCAAGCGACTCATAATAAGTGGATTATTATTAATGCCGATTTTTGTAAAATCGGTATTTACAAGAAAGGCATTCAATTGCTACCATTAAGTAAAAAATTGGTAGCAAAAATGAAAATACCTCGCAGACCTCCTGATATTCGGGACAATCAATTGATGTATTTTTCCTCTCCGGAAAAATTTAATCTCATCCGCACTGAAGGAAATAAGACAGAAGATGAAGGAAAGTATCGTCACTGGGACATATTGCGTCATTTGACTCCGCCCAAAGGCTTGACTTTGGAGGAGTGGTGGTGTGGAATCAAAATGAGGCGTCTGCTCGGGTTTAAGTCGGTTCCTCTATGGGATAGAGAGAGAAAGGACATGTTTTTTTATAATCTTCCCGACAAAGTTCTTGAACAGCTTCATCAAATTGATTTGGGAGCTGGAGGAATGGTGAAAATTCCTGAAGCTATTGTTAATCCACAGACTCGAGATCAGTATATAGTACGTTCTCTAATACAAGAAGCGATTACCTCAAGTCAAATCGAAGGAGCTGCTACCACCCGAAGGATAGCTAAAGAAATGCTTAGATCAGGGCGTCCTCCTCGAGATAAAAGTGAAAGAATGATTTTCAATAATTTTCATACAATGCAAAAGATTACTATCTGGAAGGATCAACCTCTTTCTCCCGATTTGGTCTTTGAAATTCATAGAACGGTTACAGATCAAACTTTAGATAATCCAGATGCTGCAGGAAGATTACGAAGTGTAGACGAGAATGTAATTGTTGCAGATGCCATGACAGGAGATGTTTTGCATGATCCACCACATGCAAGTCAGCTTTCAGAGAGATTGGTAGCTATGTGTCAATTCGCAAATGGTCAAACTCCTCAACAATTTCTTCATCCAGTGGTTCGAGCGATGACCCTTCATTTTTGGCTAGCGTATGATCATCCTTTTGTGGACGGTAACGGTAGGACGGCACGCGCTTTATTTTATTGGCTAATGTTGCGGAATGGGTATTGGCTTTTTGAGTTTATTTCAATATCTGAAATTATTTTGAAAGCCCCCGCTCAGTATGGAGAAGCTTTTCTGTATACTGAGACAGATCAAAATGATCTTACTTATTTCATTATTCATCAATCAGATGTGATTAAAAAATCAATGCAATCTTTGCACGACTACATTAATCGTAAATCACAGGAATTAAGTGAGGTGGAATTGTTAGTCAAAAGAGGTGGAAAATTTAATTATAGGCAAGAAGCTTTACTGGCTCACGCTCTGCGTCACCCTGGCACAGATTACACTATAGAAGCTCATAAAAATAGCCATCAAATAGCATATGATACTGCTAGGCATGACCTACAAGATTTGCATGATAAAGGCCTGTTAAAAATGGTCAAAAGAGGAAAAGCATTTATTTTTACGAGTCCACCGAATTTAGCTAGTCTCATTCAATCAAAACAAAAATGAAAAAGGGCCAGGATTTTACCTGGCCCTGTCGTTTTGGAGGTGGGGAGACGCATTCAGAACTTTTTCCTGGAGAGGTTTTTCCATTTCAGCTACGATTTCTTCTAAAAAATTAAATTCAAAGGAAGTGGGTTATGTCTAATGGAGAGCTCATTCTCTATACCACTGAAGATGGGAAGACCGCGATTTATCTCAAAGCTGAAGGAGAGACGGTTTGGCTGACGCAGATGGAACTTGCTGACCTATTTCAAACAACCAAGCAAAATATCAGCTTACATATCAAGAATATACTTTCAACCAACGAATTGTCAGACGCAGTAGTCAAGGATAACTTGACAACTGCCGCTGATGGCAAGCGTTATAAGACTAAGTTATACAATCTCAGTATGATCCTTGCAATTGGCTATAGAGTAGAATCCCAAAGAGGTGTCCAATTTCGTAGGTGGGCTACTATTCATTTACAGGAGTACCTTGTGAAGGGTTTTGTAATGGATGATGCTCGCTTAAAAGAGCCGAAGCCTTGGGACTATTTTGATGAATGGTTGGAGAGGATTCGTGAGATTCGGGCTTCGGAAAAGCGGTTTTATCAAAAAGTGCGGGATATTTATGCGACAGCTGTTGACTACGATCCCAAGAGTGAGCAGGCTCAGCTTTTCTTCAAGAAGGTGCAAAATAAGATGCTTTGGGCAACGACACATCGCACGGCAGCTGAGCTTATCGTGGAACGTGCCAATTCAGAGCTACCAAATATGGGTCTGAAAAGCTGGAATTTGACGAGAAAAGACGAGAAGTTGAAAAGCAAATCGCTGATGATGCAGATCGGGCTGCATTAAAAGAATTGCAAGTTATATCCCAATCAGCAGAAGCTCTGGCAAAAAATACATGAGAAGAGCGTATTCCTTGGGACTT
>DATIHO010000142.1:0-14144 GCA_035480615.1 Chlamydiales bacterium
TTTGTTTTTGGGGGGTAATATCGACTAAATGTATATTACCCCCCAAAAACAAACCGAAAATCGGCCAAAATAATCCCCAAAATCGACGAAGCCGAAATCCGTTAACAGTCTCTTATTGATTTTCTTTAAATGAAACCAGTGATTTTTCAAAGGGAAATTTTTGAATCACTTGTTGTACAAAGATTTGATTTTAACAGAAACAACTGGATACACTGGCGTGTGATGATTGGATTTTGTCCTCTTGCATCCGGATCAAAAGGAAATGCGATTTTTCTTGGAACTGAGCGGACGCGCATTTTAATTGATGCGGGCATCAGTCGGACAGCTCTTGAAAAAAAGCTGTCTCAACTTTCTATCGACCTCAAGACAATCGATGCGATTTTAGTGACCCATGAACATACCGATCACATCCAGGGGCTCAAAAATTTAACGGAGAAATTCAATATTCCCGTTTTTGCGAATGCGGAAACTGCCAAAAGAATCTGTTCTTTGCTGCAGATCCGGCCAAGATTTAAAATTTTTACAACAGGAGAATCATTTGAGTTCGAAGATCTTTGCATCCATCCTTTTAGCATTCCGCACGATACGATGGATCCTGTAGCGTTTGCCATCCGGACGCAATCTTTGAAATTGGGATTTTGCACGGATTTGGGGTATGCGACTTCACTTGTAAAAAAGCAGCTTGAAGGCTGTGATTATCTTTACCTGGAAGCGAACCATCAGCCATCGATGGTCCATGCAAGCGGCAGGCCGCTTATTTATAAAAAACGGGTTCTTGGCAAGCAAGGCCACCTTTCCAATGAAGATGCGGCGTCTCTCCTCTCTTCCATATTTCATGCAAACTTAAAGCATGTTCATCTGGCTCACTTGTCGAGTGAATGCAATGCTCCAGAAACTGCTTTGAAAACGGTTCATGAAAAACTTAAGCTCATTTGTCAATCCGTTGAGCTTTCTATTGCATTTCAAAATGAAATTTCCAAACCGATTTTTTTCAAATGAGGTATATCTACTCTTCACTCTCTTCCTCGCCAAGCAAAGCCATTTGGGATGGAGCGATAACACGCCTTGGACGCGCCCCTTCCTGAGGTCCAATGATCCCGTTTTCTTCCAATTCATCCATTAAGGATGCAGCTCTTGCATAACCGATTTTTAACTTTCTTTGCAGGAATGTAGTGGATGCGTTCTTGCCCCCTAAAATAATAGTGAGAGCCTGATCGTAAAGTGGATCTTTCCCTTTTGACGTTTCTTCATTTTCTCCCAAATCGAAAGAACGCAAAGCATCGAAAGAAGGGATGAGATATTGCGGTGGGCCTTGCGATCCAAGATATTGAATGATTTGATTGATGTCTTCATCGCTTAGATAAGCTCCTTGCGCTCGCACGAGCTGGGATGTTCCAGGAGGCAAAAAGAGGAGGTCTCCATTGCCAAGCAAGCTTTCCGCGCCGATGTCATCGAGAATGATCTGAGAATTAATCCGGCTTGCGACTTTAAATGAAATTCGCGTGGGAATATTTGCCTTGATGATTCCGGTGATCACTTCGCGCGATGGTCTTTGTGTCGCTAAAATGAGATGAATTCCTACGGCGCGAGCCATTTGGGCAATCCGTGCGATGGGTGTTTCCAAATCTGCGCTGGAAACCATCATCAAATCGGCAAATTCATCTACAATGGCGATAATATAAGGCATGTGAGGAGGAATGGCAATATTTAAAGAAGCTTCCAGTTCCGCATTGATTTTTCGGCTATTGAAAGCGCTAACGTTTCTCAAGCCAAGCTGTTTTAAAATGTCGTATCGCGTCTGCATTTCTTTCACAAGCCATTGAAGCGCGGCGTAAGCCCCATGCGGCTCGGTAATCACGGGAGCAATCATGTGTGGAAGCTGCGAATATTGAGTGAGCTCCACTTTTTTTGGATCGATCATCAGCAGTTTAGTCTCTTCAGGTCTTGCATTCATCAAAATCGACATGACGATGGTATTGATGCAAACAGATTTTCCGGAGCCGGTCGCTCCGGCAATGAGTAAATGGGGCATTCGAGCCAGATCGGAAAATACCCAATCCCCATTTACAGCTTTTCCAAGGAGGATCGGAATGTGGAGCTTGCGGTAGTTTTGCTGATAGTGAAGGAGCATTTCCCTGAAATTGACCTCTTGAGGATGGATTGCGGGGACCTCCACGCCAACGGCTGCTTTTCCCGGAATCGGCGCTATAATCCGGATCGATTTTGCCTGCATGTTGAGGGCGATGTCACTTTCGAGCGTTTTGATTTTTTGCACCTTGACCCCAATAGATGGGTGGACTTCAAAGGAAGTGATGGTAGGTCCGCTATTGATTTCTCCCACTTTCGCTTCAATGCCAAAGCTTTTGAGGGTTTCTTCGAGAATTGCGGCTTGGTGCATTAAGTCTTTTTTCAAAGCAGGAGGATCGATTTTATTCGAGAGGCAAGAGAGTAAATTGGGAGAGGGGAGTGTAAAAGCATTGCCTGTATGGACGATCAAGCTTTTGGTTAAAATAGAAACCGGCTCTTTTTTCACGTTGACGATGGGTCGAGGCGCAATTTCTCTTTTCAGCTCAATTGGTTTTGATTCCAAAATTTGCGCGATGACTTTTTTGGCTCCCCGTTTTTGCTCTTTTTTTTCCTTTTTCCAAAGAAAGCAGACGCATTGCCTGAAAAAAACAGCCGTTTTACAAATTGCTTGCCAACCGAAAAAAACTCCTTTCACAAACCGAAGGCGGGTCAATAGAAAAAAGGAGACAAGGCCCAAGCTTGCGAAAACGAGCACGCAGCCAACAGGGCTTAAAACACGTTGCAAATTGACTCCCGGCATATCCGCGTAGAGAAAGTAAAAAGGGACGCCGCCAAGATTGCGCCGAATGAGAGTGCGCGGATAAGGGAAATGGAGGACATGAATTTCAGAGATGACTCTGTCTTCCCAGGAACTCGCAAACATTTGAAAACTCTCTGCCGCAATCGTTAATAAAAAAGAGGTGGATGCAAGGAGGATGAGAAAATAGAGATGATCATAAAGCACGTGAGTCAATTTTTGTTGGCTGAGATAACGGATTCCAAGCCAGAAGAGGTAGCAGGGAAGGAGATAGGAGCCCAGTCCGAAAAGATATTCGACGCTCAAGGCGGCGATATAACCAAGGTATCCAAGCCCATTTGAGCGCGGATCTAAATATCGAAAGCTATAAAGAGATATAAAACTTAAAACTGCTGCAATGAGATAGATGAGACCTCGGATATCGGGATTGAGGGACGCGGGTCTCATCTTTTTTTTGGAATCTGTTAACGGCCTCCTAGCCATGAAGCGCCCATAATGAAACAAGGCCAATACATAAGCAATACCACGCAAACGGGCGGACAACCCCTTTTTCGTAAATGCGGAACATAAAGCGGACGCTCATGATTCCGATGAGGAAAGAGGTGGCAAAACCGGCCGCGTAGCAACCGAATGAAATCAAGAGAGGGCTCGATGGCGTCTCTTTAAGAAGTTTGATGGATTCCAGCGCGCATCCGCCTAAAATTGCCGGGATTGCTAAAAGAAATGAAAAACGGGCGGCCGAGAGCCAGTCCCATCCCAGAAGGCGCGCCGTCGCAATCGTTGAACCGCTGCGCGAAATCCCTGGAATCAAAGCCATTGTTTGCATCATTCCTATGCATAGCACATCCTTGACTTTAACTGGATCGGAAGAAGATGCGAATTTACGATTTTTTGAAGCCAGAAAAAGAAGGGACGATGTGAATATAAGAAAATATCCAACATAAGCGGGATCGGATGCGGCAACACGGAGGGGTTTCAGAAGAAAATAGACCGGGACTAAAGGGATCAACGCGAGGGCAAAAAGAGAGACGGTTTTCAAGTTGCGAAGCGACTGTGTAATTTCTTTTTTTAAAAATAGGATGAGAGCCAAAATGGTGCCGCTATGGCAAAGAAGGTCAAAGAAAAGGAGATGCTCGCCGTCCGGTATGCCTAGCAGTCTTTTGACAAGATACAGGTGGGCAGATGAGCTGACGGGAAAAAATTCGGTGAGTCCTTGAACGACGCCGAGGATGATGGATTGAAAAAGGGTCATGAATGAGCCAAAAGAAATGGGCGATCGACGGGACTTGAACCCGCGACATTTGGATCCACAATCCAACGCTCTAACCAGCTGAGCTACGATCGCCGTGACACCCTCTCAGCAACGGAGATTGTAACATGGGAAGATTGAAAATCGCAAGCATAAGTTCTTTAATTTTTTGTTTGATGTTTTATGGAGAGCAGGAGAAGAGAAAAAAGGCAGAAAGGGATGGCCCACCCAGGGAAATAAGGGACGAGAATGAGATAATCGAAAGCGAGAGGTGGGTAAGATGTGAGGTTTAAAAGATAAGAAGTGAAAGAGGAGGTCGCGGAAAAAATAGGGGAGGCGAGAAAAGGGATCAAGCATTGTAAACTTAAGGCGAGAAGTAAAGAAGAAAGAGCGATCCCGACGCAGCAAGGGAAAAAGAGATTATAAATCAGGCTGAGCAGAGGGAAAGAATGGAAATAACAAAGAAGAATCGGCAGGATCACAGTATTCACTGAAAGATTCAGTGCAAGAGAATGGCGTAAGAAATGCGATAAAAGATAAAAATGTTTTGAGAAAAAGGGGAGCGACGCAACTTCCGATTTGTTTTTTTTCGGTAGAATCAAGCGAAGAGTTTTTTCAAAAAAAGGATGGAGGAGCAGAATGCCTCCGGTGCTTGCAAAACTAAATTGAAACCCCAGGTTCGACACGATGCAAGGATTGGAAACAAGCTCGAAGCCTAAAGTAAATCCCAAAAGATTTAAAGCGCTGGTTTGCCGATTTAAAAGTTTTGCGGCAACATAGGTGATGGCGGTCATCCAGCTTCTTTGTACGGCTGGAAAAGGCCCGAGAAAAAAGTAATAAGCACTGAGGCTTAAAAGAAGGACAAGATATTTCCAAAACCGGGGAAGAAAAAGGGATAGGGTAAAAGAGGCGAAGGCGATCAAAACGCCGAAATGAAAGCCTGAAATCGCCAAAAGATGTTGGAGTCCGAGACGCCCAAATTCATATTTCAACATTCGGTCATCGACATCGCCCGTTGTGAGAGAAGCAAGAAATTTCCCGGTTTTTGGGTGAGTGCATTTTTCCGATAAAAATCGGCGATAACGCTCCTTGATTTGAAAACGCAGCTCTGCAAAACTTTGGCTCTTTTCAATCGGTATCCATTCTTTGGGTTTCAAGATGAAATAATGAGCTTCTTTTTGAAAAAGAACACCTGTTACATAATAATCCCGATCTGCTTTTTTTAAGGGCGTTTGTCCTTGCGTATAGATGTCGCATGGAGCAGATCCTTCTTGAGTGTAAAACGTCCCTTTGTAGACAAAGCCTTTGGTAAAGGGAGATTGATAAGGTTGTAGGGCAGAGATGGAAAAAATTCCGGAGGCGACTCCCTGCTCGGGAGTATTTGCATAAAGAAAGTGGCAATAGAGAGCGGCGGCAGGAAGAATCGGGAGCAGAGGCCATTTCTTTAAGAAAAGGAGATAAAGGCCCCAAAGGAGCGGAAACACCCAATTCCAGGGGAAGGTCCAAAAAAGAGAAGCGCTGACGCCAATGAGAAAAGTAAGGGAATACAGAAAGGCAGGATGCTGCCGCCAAAAGAAAAGGTGCAGGGAATTCATCCCACAAGATTAATGCCAATAGGCTATTTAACCCAAGTTGCTAGCAACTTGGGTTAACTATTTGACTAATGAGGCTTGTGGGCAATAGCAGCTCGCCTGATCATCTCATTGTGTCGAAGCCGTTCGCTAGCATAAGTCAAGTCGACCTACTGTCTAGTTGCGTAAATGAGTGTACTTATGACTGCGTGAAAGCCTCGCGATTGAGTCTGAACGAGATAGGGGTAGTATGAAGCAATACTACCCCTATCTCGTTCAGCTTTGACGCTAGTCATAAGCATACTCGAGAGAAGAAATGGCCGAGAGCGCGATTATATACTCTTTCGGAACCTCTACAGGCCAGATCCCATTTCGACATACACCTAAATATTCAGAATATGTAATGGGGCAACCCATCAATTGTGTGCGGGTGTTTCTGGTACAATTTTCATGGGGAAAATCATGCCGATATCAATAGCAGCGCTTCCGCACAAAAAACTTGCTTTCATCCGCCGCCTTTTATAAAATTAAAGCCAGCGGATCAAACGTAAAAAGAGGTTTAATACGCCGCGTTTCTTGTCGTCAAACATAGCGGATGAATACAGGATGTTGTAAACTTTTGCTTATCAATAGGATAGCAAGTGAGTTAAAAATGTTTTGTCGGAGGGAAGTATGATAAAAAAGAATTTTAAAGCTAAGGATTCCGTTGAAAAAATCATTGGCAGGGTAAGGGAACAGGATTTATTGAAGGATCTTATAGGTTCGAAGAAAGCTGAATTTATAGCAGTATATGGCCGTCGTAGGGTTGGAAAAACTTACCTGATTAAAAACTTTGCTAGCTCTTTACCATGTGGTTTTTTCCATGTCACAGGGCTGCAAAATGGAACCTTTAAAGAACAGCAAGAAGAATTTTCAAAACAAATAGGAGCCACTTTTTACAATGGCGCGCCTATTACCCAAAGGGAGCGTTGGAGAGATGCTTTTGAGGATTTAACCAAAGCCATTGAAACTGTTCCGAAAGACAAAACTGTGGTTTTTTTCTTCGACGAGTTCCCTTGGATGGCGACACCGCGATCAAGGCTTCTTACAGCCTTGGAATTGTATTGGAATCGCTACTGGGTCTTTGATAAACGTATCAAATTGATTATCTGCGGCTCTGCGACTTCTTGGATTATTGAGAATATTATCAACAATAAAGGCGGCCTTCATAACCGGGTGACTCGAACAATTCACCTCAAGCCATTTTCCCTTTATGAAACGGAAAGCTTTTTAAAAGAACACCAAATCCGACTTGAAAAGAGACAAATCCTTGATCTCTACACTGTTTTAGGCGGTGTTCCTCTCTATTGGTCTTATGTAAGAAAAGGACTTTCCTCCCACCAGTGCATCGACGAGCTATGTTTTCAAAGTAATGGACCTCTTGTGAAGGAATTTGATCGGTTATTTCAGTCGCTTTTCGCAGACCCAAAACCATACATGGATCTAATTCGGGTTCTGGCTAAGCATCATTATGGGGTAGGGCAAGCCGAATTGATCTCAAAAGCAAAGATTCCCGATGGAGGAACTGCTGTTCGAAGGTTGCACCAATTGGAAGAGGCTGGATTCATTACAAGTCTGGTTCCTTATGGACACAAGGACAAAGGGGTGTATTACCTTATCGATGATGAATACAGTTTGTTCTACTTGCGATGGATTGAACCAAATCTAAAGACTGTTGCTAAAAAACAGATAAATGAGGGTTTTTGGCTATCTCAATGTAGCCAGTCAAGTTGGAAATCGTGGGCCGGATATGCTTTTGAATCCATTTGTTACAAACACATTGATCAAATTCGTCGTGCTTTAAAGATTAATCCAGGAGCCCATGTAGGGACATGGAGATATTCTCCAAGGATAAAAGATGGAGCAGATGGAGCACAAATCGATTTGCTTTTTGATCGGATGGACGGAGCTATCACCATTTGTGAAATTAAGAGCTCTGATAGCCCTTTTATAATCGACAAATCGTATTCTCAGGAACTCATGCGGAAAGTAGACATATTTAAAAAACAAACGAGAACTAAAAAGCAGATCTTTATTTCCATGATTACTACGCGTGGGCTAAAGAAAACCATATACTCTGAAGAACTTATTACAGATCAAGTGATTCTTGAAGATCTATTTAGTCGGGCCTGAAGAATTCTGATTTTCTCTATGAAAAAGTGACAAAAAATCGAGTTTTTTTTGCCGGTTTTGATATTCTCCTTTGTTTCAAAATCGGGAAAATCATCATGCAGCCAAGACCCATTATTCAAGATCAAGATCTTCTCTTCAGATCGAGACTCAGTTTTTTCCAGTGGCCCGGCTTTCGTGTGGCCCATGAAATCGAGGTAAACGGGGCCCCGTTTCGGGGTGTTTATACCCAAAATGATTCAAGAATCGGCCTTTGGGTATACCTCAAGTTTATGAGCACTTGCTATTTATGGATATGCGGAAACTCTTCTTGAGATTCTGAAATCCGGTAGACAAGCCGGGCGCCTCGTTTTGGTGAAAAGTAACAAAAAAGCCATTGCATCAAAACGACGATCCGATTTCGAAAGCCAATCAGGTAAAGAACATGTACGAAACACCAGGCAAGCCACGCGAAAAAACCGCTGAATTGGACTTGGCCGAACATTCCAATTGCTTTTGTTTTTCCAATGGTTGCCATGGTCCCTTTATCAAGATACGAAAAAGGGGGACGTTGATTTTTCGGAAATCTTTTACGTAAAATTTGAGCGACATAGCGTCCCTGTTGCACGGCTACCGGTGCCAGAGCCGGAAGAGGCTTCCCTTTCTTGTCCAATGCACATGCCGAATCTCCTATCACAAAAATTTCCGGATGCCCGGAGATGGAAAGATCGGCCTCGACGCTTGCCCTTCCCTGGCGGTCTAAAGGGATTCCCAGGCTTTTTAAAACAGGAGAGGCTTGATTGCCTGCCGCCCAAATAATGTTTTCAGCCGGAATGACAAAATCTTCAATGGACACTCCCTCTTTCGTGACATTCGTAACTCTTTTTCCCGTAATGACATTGACCCCGAAATGGTGCAAGTATCCTTTTGCCTTATTGGAAAGCTTTTCCGGATAAACCGGAAGAATGTGCGGCGACCCTTCAATGAGATAAATTTTCGTTTTAGTCGTATCGATCCGACGGAAATTTTTCAGCATCGTTTCGTAAGCGATCTCGGCAATAGCTCCAGCTAGTTCCACTCCAGTCGGCCCTCCGCCGATAATGACAAAATTGAGATATCTTTTGGCCTCGGAAATACTATCGCACCGCTCCGCTTTTTCAAAAGAGACCAGAATTCTTTCGCGAATGTTCAATGCGTCGCCCAAAGTTTTTAATCCGGGTGCGAAACGCTCCCAGGTTTCATTTCCAAAATAAGAGTGACGCGCGCCCAAAGCCACAATCAAATATTCATAAGCGATTGTGTCTCCGTTTCTTAAAATTGCATAATGTTTGTCTTTATCAATGCTTTGAACCTCTCCCATAAGCACAGTGACATTTTCATAAGGACTTAGGATTTCACGAATGGGCACTGCGATATCTCCGGGAGAGAGCGCCGCGCTGGCCACTTGATAAAGCAGCGGTTGAAAAAGATGGTGATTCGTTTTGTCGATGAGCCAAACGTCATATTTGGAACGGCCAAGAGCTTTGGCGGCATTCAACCCTCCAAATCCTCCCCCGAGAATCAAAACCTTGCTATTTGCCATTTTCCACTAATATATCAAAAAAATCTTGGGAGGAAAGCAATATTTAATTATTCTTCTAGTAGCATGGCTGGAAAACGCGCAAGGAAATATACCCGAAGCGATTCAAAAATTGGCCTTTGGGCGGGATTGAAAGCCGCCCAGAGGCCAACTCTTGAATCACTTTGGGTATACCCAAAGTGATTCAAAAATTGGAATGAATGCTCTTGTCCGTCGTTACTTTTATGAAGACGCCAATTTTAAAGAGGTGGTGATTTTGAGTGAAGGCCCTTCGAAAGAATGGGGCGAAATTAGACCTCTTTTCCCTGCTTTTCCAAGAGGTTGGTTTGAATTGAGCCGTATTCCTCCTGAAGACCGGATTGAATTTACAAAATCCTTTTGGCTGAGACGGCTGCCTTTTCATCCGAAAACTCATCAGGCAATCTCTGATTTTTTTAGTTCATTGGATGATGTTGGTGTAGTTTTGTCCAAAGAAAAAGATGTTTGGGAGCCTCAATTAGTATACAGCTTTTATGACAATAGTTGTTTTTTTCGGGGATTAATGCCTGCTTATGAGAACCAAATTGATGAATTAAGGAACGAATTAGACGTCCCTTTTCCGGGCGATTGGATCGCTTTTTCAAAAATCCACAATGGATTTGGGAAGCTTTCCGAGATGAATCTCATTAAAGCGCAGGACATTCCGGATGCGCGTCGCAGGATCATCGAAATCATTCTCAAATCCATCCATCCGATCAAATCGGGGGCGGCAATTGTGGACCCGGGGTCCTTAATCCCTTTTTTCGAAGCTTCCGGACTTAGCTCTTTTCAATGTTTTTATATCGATTGGTATCCGGAAAGTGAAATGGGGAATGTTTATTTTTCAGGAATTGACTATACAGTATCAGATGTATCGAAACGTGAGCTCTGGAATGACAATGGCGCGTTTGCAACATTTTTGGAATGGTTAGCTTCTTACTTGGCAGGCCAGGAGATTACATTGTAAATCTATGTACCTCGTTCAACATTTTTACGATCAGCATGGAAAAGCGCTTGGACTGGACCTGGAAGCCGGCGTTGCAGGGCTCAATCACAAGATCCGCCGAGCAGAAGTGCAAAGGCCCGGATTGGGTCTTGCAGGCTATTTAAAAGGGTTTGTCTCAAACCGGATTTTAATTTTTGGCAAACAGGAGATCCAATATTTAAGAGAGCTAGATCCATTTTTACGTGAAGAAAGACTGCGAATGATTTTGTCTTCTGCTACGCCTGTTGTAATCGTAGCCAATGGGTTTAAGCCCCCCAGAGAAATGTCCACCCAGTGCGAGATGTTGAAAATTCCATTGTTTCGGGCTCATTTATCGGCCACCAATCTATTGAGCCGCATCACGTTTCTTCTTCTCGAGGAATTTTGTCCCAGCATTACTTTACATGGAACTCTCGTGGAAGTGTTTGGCGTTGGCGTTTTAATTCAGGGAGAATCGTGTGTGGGAAAAAGCGAAGCGGCGCTTGGCCTCATTGAGCGGGGCCATAGGTTGATCTCGGACGATGTGGTGCGTGTGAAAAAAAAAGAGGGGTCTTATTTGTTTGGATCGGGGCCGGAACTCACTCGCCATCTCATGGAGATTCGAGGGATCGGTATTATCAATGTAGCCCATCTTTATGGAGCTATTTGTGTTCGGCGCGATAAAGGAATCGACCTTGTTGTCAAGCTCGAAGAGTGGGATGATCAGCATTTTTATGATCGGGTAGGACTCGATGAAAAATTCATCGATATTCTTGGATCTAGCGTTCCTTATCATGTTTTGCCTGTTAAACCCGGGCGGGATGTGGTTTTGCTTCTTGAAACAATCGCTCTGAATCACCGTTTAAAAATCATGGGTTATAATTCAGCTAAAGAATTCAATACGAAATGGCTGGAATCGGTTGCCCGAAGGAAGAAAAAGGTGCTGGGATGATCTTTGTGCGCAAAGTAAAAGTGAAAAATATCCTTGGGTTGCATACACGGCCTGCGGCTGTCATTGTCAAGCTTTTGCAGCCGCTCAAATCCTCGGTATCTTTCACATATAAAGATGAGACGATCAATGCTCGAAGCATCATGAGTATTTTAATGCTTGCCGCAAAGAAAAACGCACAGATTACGATCACGGTTGAAGGCGTTGATGCGGAAATGACCATGCGCCGTCTGATCGCTGCTTTTGATGAGGAATTTGGTGAGAAGTAATGTTTCCTGAAAAAGAAGAATTTGTTCTTCGGGGGCTGCCTATCAGCAAGGGAATTGGAATTGGATGTCCCGTTTATTTTTCACCCTTTGATGAGAATGTCGCGGAGAGCTTCATTTCTAAAAAAGAGGTTGAAGAAGAGATCGTCCGTTATCGGTTTGCGTTGGCAAGAAGCCGCCGCGATGTGAAAAAGCTGCAAAAAACGTCCTTGACCGAAGAGACTCCCGAGATTGTAGCGATTTTGGAAACACATCTTGAAATCATGCAAGACCCTTTGCTCACGACAGGCATTGAAGAGAAGATTCGGATTCATCAGCAGAAAACAGAAACAGTCTTTTTTCATCTGATTGCAGAATATAAACAACGCTTCCAGATTATACAAGATCTTTATTTTCAGGAAAGAGTTCGAGACGTCATCGATGTTTCAAGGCGCATCCTCAATCATCTTAAACCTTTATCTAAAAATCGCCTTTCCGGAATGCCTCATAATTCCATCATCTTGGCACACGAGCTTGTCCCTTCTGAAACCATTGAAGCAAACTCGACTCTTGTGAGCGCATTTGTTACTTCTGCGGGGGGAGTTACTTCGCATGCGGCAATCATCGCGAGGGCCAAGGGAATCCCTTATGTGGCAAACGTCGATGTTAAAACCTTAAAACGGATGGAGTTAACTGCAATTATTGTTGATGGATCGGAGGGGCTTGTTATTATTAATCCGACCCCCCGTACATTGAAGGAATATACGGAACTCAAGCGCAAATTGGCAGAAAATTATAAACTTTTGAAGAGTTCTATTCATTTCAAAGCGGAGACAATTGACGGATATGAGGTCCGTGTTTTTGCAAATTTGGAAAATCCGAAAGAGATTGACCAGCTTCATCAGTTGGGATCATCGGGTGTTGGGCTTTTTCGTTCCGAATATTTATTTCTCGCTCGTAGGCGATTGCCAACCGAAGAGGAGCAATTTGAAATTTATAAAAAAATGGCTCGAAATCTTCGGGGTTGCCCTTTAGTTGTGAGGGTTTTTGATATCGGAGGAGATAAAAAACCTGATTTTTTACCGGAAAAAAAAGATGCGGAATATTTTCTTAAGATCGGCAATGAATCGAATCCGGCCCTCGGCTGCCGCGCAATCCGTTTCCTGCTCCGTTATCCTGAAATTTTAAAAACGCAGCTTCGGGCTCTTTTAAGGGCGGGTCATTATGGAGAGATCCAGATTCTTCTTCCGATGGTTTCTGATTTGGATGAAATCCGTAAAGTGCGTGAAATCATGAAACAGGTAAAAAGCGAACTTGAGGCTAGAAAAATTCAACTGGAGAAGGAGATCCCTTTAGGATGCATGATTGAGGTTCCGTCAAGCGCTTTGATGTGCGACGCGCTTGCAAAAGAAGCTGATTTTTTTTCTATCGGAACAAATGATTTGATTCAATATGTGTTGGCTGCCGACCGGAACAATCCTAATACCTCGGAACTCTATTTTTCCACCCATCCCAGCATACTTCGTTTAATCCGAATGATCGTCGCCTCCGCACAGGCAGCACGCAAACCTGTGCTTATTTGTGGAGAATGCGCTGCCGATCCCGCCATGATTCCGGTTTTTATTGGCTTGGGAATTCGCGAATTTTCCGTTGCTGCCCGCCATATCCCTTTAGTAAAACATACCATTCGTAAATGGCGCATCCTGGAGGCGTGTCGTTTGGCTGAAAGGGCGCTTGATTATGCTTCGGCTCTGGAACTCAAAGCATACCTTGCTCAAGAAGCAATGCGGTAAAGAGGAGAAAATTTGTCTCCCGACGATGAAGAACATTAGACTTCTTGCGAAATTAGTTTCAAAAGAAGTCTAACACTGCCCACTTTTGATTCAATCCTTGAATGTCACATAGAGCCTGATTGGCTTCTCATTGATCGAGTTATGTCGAAGGAAATCCACTTTGTCAGGACCGGGACGCATGCTGACCTTTTCAAAAAGTAGCTTCGGTTTTTTCTAAGAAGCTGAGTTTTAGTACAGCTTCTAAGCGGTGATCATTCGAGTTGATCGCCTGTCGTCTTTAAGTAGAGCTTTCGTTTTTTGGAGCAAATACCTTGTAGGTCAGAATCGGCAGAGCGAGAATCGTTACAGCGGCTGCTAACGGGTGGATCCCCAATCTTTCTCGAATACTCTGAAAATCGTGCTCAGATCCCAAATTAGAGTAAAAAAGAGGTGAAATTGCATATGAAAAAAGATTTGCAATCCTTGCATAGGAATGTGCTAATAAATAATTGCTTAATTCAGGACGTTTTGAAGATGCTTTTAAACCCAGTGCCAGGGTGGAACAGGATGCGACAAGATCAGCTACAGGTCCCATTAAAGCGACGATGCCCTCCGCACGAATTGGATCTCCAATGAGGTTTTCTCCAAAATATGTTAACTTGCGCCAATCTAATCCCGGTATATAATTATAGCGCGCGAATCCTGACCCGTCCGCATGAACGATTATTTCGGGATGACAATTCTGAAATAGTAATTTTTGAGCAGCGGCATGCCCTGCTTCATGGATGAGGGTTCCTGCATATGGACCACTAGTCGAGCACGCGA
>DATIHO010000143.1:0-31674 GCA_035480615.1 Chlamydiales bacterium
GCTCCTTTTCAGGAAATCGAACTCAAAGCTGAAGATCAATCCGACGAGCCCATTGAGGTAATGGTCATCGAATTCAAGATATGAAAAAAACAATTTTTTCTCTATGCAACTCTAAAAATTATTTTTCGACAACGCCTTACCCTTGATTTTTTCTGTATTTAATAATCTCTTCAAATGAAATTAGGCGCTGCTTCCCTTCTCGACGAAAAGGGATCATTTTGTCATTGAGCAACCTAATGAGGCTTTCTTCGGAGAGTTTTAAGAGAACCGCCGCTTGTGGAACGGATAATTCCACCCGCTCATCGGAATGAAAAATCGTCTTCTTTTTGGATTTTTGAGAGGGTGCTTTCTTTTGTGTGGCTGTGGATGCTTTCGTTTCCTCACCGGCTGGCGCCATTACGATACCGAACACATCCGAAAGGTCGCGGTCTTCAAGAGTATCTGCACTTGGCTGAGATGCCGCAATGATACCTTCCGTACTTGCCCGAGCAATCAATTCCAAATGATCAACATGTCTCAATGTAAAGAGCTTCTCAGGTTGCTGGTCGAGGGAAGCTCCGATACCGTAAAGAACGGCCGCGGTATGTTTGCACATTCCCACACCGTCGGGGCAGCTGCATGACATCTCAATTTCATTGGGGCGGGGAAATAAACCACTCTCTTTGTCAATGATCATCGACATAACAGCGTCTGAAAATTTTCCCTGGAGCAGCTCGATCAAAGACTCAATTTTCCCAGAACATCTCTTAACAAGGCTAGTCCACTTTGAAGCGGGCATGGCCTTAATTTCAATCGCAACCTCGTAAAGATAAGACCCCATTACTTGGGCCAAAATTGCCCCTTTAGAGATCTGGAGGTCGAGCACAAAGCCGCTCCGGACATAAGTCCTCCCTCGGGGCAGGCGGTTGGCATAGTCGCTGTAGTTTTCCAGATTGTCACACCAAGCTTTTCCCCAAAATGTATTCGCAATCTGGCGCCCAGCGATAACCACGGGATTTAAAGCCTTGCCCTTCGCTTTTGCCTTCTGTAGTTGTTTGGCTGCTTGCGCTCTTCTTTTAGCAACTGGCACATAAGGCGCCCAGTATCTCATTTTATTCTTCTCCCATCGCGCGCCGGATATCGAGAGAAACCATCTGCAACACCTGTTCATTCGATAGTTCGGTGAGAGAGATTTCCTTTCCTTCTTCCAGCAACTCTTTTGATAAATTTTTCTTCGCTTCGATCAAGGTATCGATTTTTTCCTCAATTGTTCCTTGGCAAATAAATTGATGCACCAATACGGGATGCTTTTGCCCAATGCGATAGGCACGATCCGTAGCCTGGTTTTCAACAGCTGGATTCCACCAACGGTCAAAGTGAATAACATGAGACGCCTTTGTGAGGTTCAATCCGGTTCCTCCCGCCTTGAGAGAGAGGATGAAGAAAGGCGGTCCCTGATCTTGTTGGAATTTCTCCACTAAGGCAGCTCGCTTTGAGACTGCAATATCCCCGTGTAGGATAAGTCCTTCCTTGCCAAATAGGTTGGTTAAGAACAAGAACAGAGGCTTGATGATTTCTTTAAACTGTGTAAAAATTAGGACTTTCTCTTGTTTTTCAGCAATCTGTTCGCAAATTTCTCGCAAACGGATCCATTTGCCACTTTCCTCTTCAGCAAATTCTCCAAACCCCAACCATTGAGAAGGGTGATTGCAAATTTGCTTGAGGCGCATCAGGGAGGATAAGACAAGCCCGCGTCGTTGAATTCCTTCGGCCTCTTCCAGTTGTTTCGCCAGTTCTTCAATCGCTTGCCTATACAAGCGAATCTGAGCTTTGCTTAAGTAGCAGTAGGTTTTCATTTCTGTTTTGGCAGGAAGATCAGAAATAATGTTTTTATCGCTTTTAAGCCGTCTGAGGATGTAGGGCTGTGTAAGTTTACGAAGAGCTCCCATAAAATGGGCGCGCTCCGCCTGTTTCGAGTAACCTGCAAATGCCTTAGCTGAACCCAAAAGGCCTGGAGAAGTAAAGTCAAAAAGGGACCACAGGTCGCCAACTCGATTTTCAACGGGTGTCCCTGTGAGAGCAAGACGCACGTCGCTCATCAAGCCCTTCACTGCGAGAGTCTGTTTTGCATTAGGATTTTTGATCGACTGCGCCTCATCCAAAATGACGAGATTCCACTCGGTCTCTTGCAATGTTTTTTCTCGTTGAAGAACTCCGTATGTAGTGAGAACGAGATCAACGCCTTCCACTCTTTCTTTTGCCGAGCTGTGCGCAAGAGCCACTTTAAGCGTTGGAGCAAAGCGGGCTGCTTCTGCCAGCCAATTTCCTAATAATGAAGCGGGAACTACTAAAAGATGAGGTTTATCTGTGGCGCCCATTTCTTTAATTGCCAAGAGCAAAGAAAGAACCTGAATGGTTTTTCCAAGTCCCATATCATCCGCAAGGCAGCCTCCCAATCTCAGCTGGTACAGCACCCAGAGCCATTGAACCCCTTTCTTCTGATAGGGGCGGAGCTCTCCGCGAAGATTTTTACCTAATGCCTCTTCCAGTGCTTTTTCTTGAGAACGGTGCGGGTTTTTAAGCTGCTCTAAAACAGTCTTTAACCAGTTTCCTGCAGTGACTTGAAACCACTCAATAGAAGTTTCCTCTGTTTTGCCTTCGGAGAGGGGTGTCGTATCCATCCCAGCCAAAAGGCGTAAACCCTCCGCCATTGAGAGACCCTCTCGTTTGGTTTGTTTCAGGTGATCCCAGTGAGAAAGGAGAGCCTTAAGCTTCTCTTTATCCACTTCGACCCACTGCCCCTTGACTTTAACCAACCCCCCATCGCCTTGCATAAGTTCAAGCCACTCATCTCGCGTCAAGGATTCCCCATTAGCATGAGCCAGCCGAATATCAAATTCCAGCAAACTCCCCAACCCCAAAACAGAGGCGGGCCGTTCCCCTAAATGCACTTCCGCTTTCAGTTTCGGCGGTTTTTGCGGATTCCACCAGTTCGGCACACGAATCATCACACCGCTTGCCTCCATTAAGGGAATGTCTTGTAAAAACCTGTGCGCATCATGGGTCGTCCAAGCCACGGCTTCAAAAATAGTCCCTGCATCAACAAGTCCTTTAACAAAAGAGCTTTGAGCTGCCGCTTTTTGTACAGGAATAAGAAGGGATAGTAGAGCAGAGCGTGTTGCATCCTTTGCGGACTCTTGCAATGCTCGCTTCAAAGGCAAATGTTGCGGGAGGTTTCCATGATGGCTGAGCTGCGTGTATGTAGCCAAAAAAGCAAATGGCTTTTTTTCGTTATTTTTATTTTCCGCTAAGTGAAAACAGACCCGTCCCACTTGGTTCCACCGGGAACTATATTGACCTAAATATGTTTGCAAGGACCCTGAAAAAGCGGTTAGCTCTTGATTCAGGATCTCCACCATCTGCCTCCAAATATCAATTAAGACCTCTTCCGAAAGATATTCCGTTCCTTGCATGAAGGGGGCTTCGTCTAGGAGGGCTCGGAGTTCATTGTTACTTGGCTTATCGATAATGATTTTGCCCTGATTTTCAGTACTCTGTAATTGACAAACACGTATGATGAATTGACGAGAAAAGGTCTGCCAGAATAAAAAACTAGGGGGTAGAGATGCGAAATCGCGAAGTCCCAAATGCAAAATGGCATAAGGAACGCTCTTCACAAAGAGCTCCTCGATTTTTGTACATTCCGCTAAAAACAATCGTTCATCCGACTGTCTATCTTTATTGACATAGACACGCCCTTCGGGAGACAAGCTCAGTTCCACGGAGACATCTTGAGCAATTTCCAGACTCATGAAATCCTATCTGACAAAACGATAAGAAATTGTATGGTTTCAAAAAGTTTTTAGGCGAGAATTTTCCGCTTGGCTCTCCTCAATTTTTCCCTCCCAGCGATAAAGAGATGCAGCAGACCGTAGAACATCAACTACTTAGCAATAGATCCTACCCCAGCAAGAGATAGAACTAAAAAGATAATGAACAAAATAACAAAAAGGAAAAACAAGATTTTCGAAATAGTTAACGCTATTCCTTCAACCCCGCGAAACCCAAACAATCCCGCTATGATTGCGATCACTAAAAAGATAATGGCCCAAATGAGCATACTTCTCCTTATAACGTTTAAGAACTAGAAACAGTCATTTGATTGTTAACTTTTCTCACGCCGGTTACGTTTTTCACGCGCCTAACAATCAAATCCATGTCATCTTGACTTGCCACAGAGCCCGTTAAAGTTACAACCCCATCATTCGTAACAACATGGACAAACCTCGAGCTCCATGCCAAATTGCTCTCTGATAAGAGAACCTGTTTGACTTTCCAGGTTATAGTCCAATCCGCATTTTGTGTTTGGTCCGCATATCCCGCGTTCGTATTATTATAATTTCGATTTTGGATATTCGAATTGCAATTTGGATCGTTGTAGCAATTTGGAGAATTTCTATAATCTTGATTAAAATCTCCTCCCGATCCGTTATTTCCATTTCCGCTCCTATTATTGCCATATCCAGAACCTTGATCAGATCCTCGACCTGTTTCACTTTGAGCACAGGCGGTTAATAAAAGAACGATACTTGTAAAACACATTGTATTTTTCATAATCTTCCTCTAAACCATGTGATATTAAAATGCGCTTCGAGCGCTTCTATTTAAGGCCACGCGGTGTTGATTGTTTCTTTATGCAGCCCTACGAGATTTGCTGCTGCGGCTCTTCCTAGTAGAAGAGAAACGTTCCATCTTTACGATATCTCGACATATGAAAGAAAACCCAGGCCCCTTTTCATTACAGGTCTTCTTTGATTTGTTAATTATCAAATTATTTTTTTAAAAAAAATAAAAAATAAATTTAGCATCAAATTATACCAAAATTTTCTCGAAAAATTTAGATTTATTTTATTCTTTGACAGTCACGAAGGAATCTAAATGCAAGGTTTTGGAAAACCTGTAGTTGAGGTTCTCAGCTCCTTGACAAAGAAGAAAAGCATTTTCTTTACAGGCTTGTTCGCGTAAGTATTCGGTTCCCTTTTCTTTGCAAAAAACTTCAAGAGAATCAATGGTTTTCCATTCCAGATCATCTAATTGTTTCGAAGACAAACGGTGATGAAAGAGAGAATTTTTTGAGTTCATAGCAGTGAGAATTTGGGAAAAATATTGTGTAGTTCGCGATAAGCATCTGCAGCAGACCTACGAAAACCATTCATTTGAGTGCTAGTTATAGAGGGAGTTCCGCACTTTTTACAAACGTAGCACTCGATTATTACTTCGATTTCTATCTCTTTTACCTTTGGGGCAAATTTTCGATTTTGCAGATTAAATTCATCGTTGTTACACGTAATGCAAAGCGGCAGACTAGCCGGATTCAGGTCTAGATGTTCCATAAAGATATCCCCACATTAGTTGTATCAGAACGTGATCAAAATACAACCTCTCCCTTTTTTTAATAGAAAATTCCTTGTCAAATTTTAAAACTAAACATTTATCCGTTGATGATTTCTCCTCCATTGGGATGTAATACTTGTCCTGTCATGTACGAACTGTCTTCACTTGCTAAAAAAACATAGCAAGGAGCGACCTCCTCAGGTTGACCTGCTCTTTTCATAGGTGTGTTTTTGCCGAAACTTTTGATTTTCTTTTCTGTAAAAGAGGCGACGATAAGCGGTGTCCAAATTGGACCAGGAGCCACTGCATTCACTCGGATTCCTTGTTCTACTAAATTAGCCGACAAAGAGCGAGTGAAGGAGACGATCGCGCCTTTTGTCGACGCATAATCCAACAAATGATCGCTTCCTCGGTACGCTGTGACAGAAGTGGTGTTAATGATTGTAGCTCCATTTTTCAAGTGTTTTATGCAATGTTTGATTAAGAAAAAATAGGAAAAAATATTGGTGCGAAATGTATTTTCCAACTGTTTTTCGGAAATATTTTCAATTTTGTTTTGCTCTATTTGCTCTGCAGCATTGTTTACAACAATATCAATCTTTCCGAAATTTTTCATTGTCAATTGAACCGCTCTTTTAACTGCTTTTTCAATGCCTACATCACAAGAGATTAGAAGGCATTTTCTTCCTTCACTTTCCACAAGTTTTCGAGTTTCGCGCGCATCTTTATGCTCGTCGAGATAAATAATAGCCAGGTCGGCTCCTTCTTTTGCAAATGCGAAAGCTACAGCCCTTCCAATGCCACTATCTCCTCCCGTAATGATCGCTGTTTTATCCCTCAACCGCAAATGATTCGTATTTCCTTCCCATCGAGGTTTTGGGTCCATCTTGTATTCCAGTCCTGGCTGCGTTTTCTGTGTTTTCACAAGGACTCCTTTTATTTTCCTTTTAGTTTATTTATATTTTTATTTGAAACTTAGTTTTTTTGGTGTCTTTTGATACTTGAATAAATTTTTTGAAATTAAATAAACGGTGAGTATTGTGAAGTCAATGATGGAATAAGAGATCTCACCTGGAAGAGCCGGATAATACTTCTTCCAAGAAGAAAAAAGGTAAGAAATCGAGGTACAAAAAAGCGGCTTAATTGTAAATAGTTTAACGACTTAAAAAAGGCCGGGATTCTTCCGGCCCTTCTTTGGGAATTCACTAAAAAGAAGAGAGAGAACTGTTTTTAACCGGCGGCTCTCTTATTCACTCCATGTGAAAAAAATGTGCCTTCGGCTATTTTTGATAATGTGCTATCGGCTTCTTTCTCCTCTGCTATGCTTTTCTTTAATAGTTTTTCCACATTGGGAAGATCTAAAATCTTGGCATATGTGATCAATGTTCCATATACCGCGATTTCATAATGTTCTACCCTTTGAGCTGCTCCTATAATCGCAGCATCTAAGACTTCGCCGTTGTATTCATCCAACGCTTCTTCTCCTTCTTCCAAAATACCTCTCATGGCAGGGCAATCGGCATCTGAAAAATCCAGATTGAGTTCTTTTGCTATTTCGTCAAGTCTTTGCACCTGTTCTTGAGTCTCGTTCAAATGCGTATCCAAAGCGGCTTTTAATTTCTTTGAACTAGCCGCATTGATCATTTTCGGCAAAGCTTTAACGATTTGTTGTTCAGAGCTATACATATCTTTCAGCTCGTTTTCAAATAACGTATTAAAATCAACCATGTTCACACCTATTTGTTCATTTCTTTTTTTTAGGGATTTTGGCTCCTGATTTTCTTGCCGTATTTAATGCAATGGCCACGGCTTGCTTTTGAGGTTTCCCGTGATGCATTTCAGTCCGAATGTTTTGAGAAATGGTTTTTTTTGAAGAACCTTTTTTTAAAGGCATAATCTCTCCATTTTATTTTTTTCCAGCATCATCTGATACTTTTTTACTTTCATTAATTTCAATTTATATAAATGCATAAGTAAAAAAAATTATCTATATTTTTTGAAAAAATTTTCTAGGAGAAATAAAATCAGACATTTACGAAACATATGGGACATCAACCAAAGAACGTTCATTTTGGATAATTAGGCAAAATGCCAAAAGAAATCGAATCTTTCCCATATTTTTGATGGATTAAATCTAAAACGTGGGAAGCTTTTTTTTCTTTCTCTCTGGAATGATCTGTGAAAAACTCATATTGTTGAGATACAGAATTTTCTAAGTCAGAAAAACGAACGGAAATTTTTTTTAACCTTGCAGAACCTGTAGGATTGATGATTTTCCACATTTCGTGAAAAAGAGATAAGAATGCCAAGGTGTCATTGATCCGATCACATCTTAAGCTCAGTTCTAAATACTCCCCTTTTTCAAAAATTACAGATAAATTCATCCGAGAGGCGACAAGTCCCATCTTACGGAGACGCTCCGCTGCTTTTGCTGTGAGTTTTCTTCCTACATCGCGAGCTTTTTCTGGGTGTCTCAGTTCTGGTGCCATAACATGGCTATGGCCTACGCTTCTTCTTTGCGTTTTTTTGTCAGGAAGATCGATACCTTTTAGGTGATGCCACATTCTTGCACCTTCTATACTTCCCCAAGCTTTATGAAGCTGTTCTAAATCCAAAGAGCAAAGTGTTTTCATATCCAAAATGCCGCGCTTTTTTAAGCGGGTTTCCATGTTTGCGCCAATTCCTGGTAAATCACGCAGTTTCAAAGAGTAAAGTTTTTGGGGAAGATCTTCTTTGCGAATAAAAACTAATCCGTTCGGTTTTTGCATATCAGTGGCTACTTTCGCAAGGTAACAATTAGGAGCAATCCCAATCGAACAACGAATCCATTCTCCGACATGCTCTTTTAGACCTCGTTTGATTTTCTCTGCCAGCTTTTCTGCATGAGCGCTCTCATTTTCCATCAATTGGCAAGCTACTTCATCAATGGAACAACCCTTTGCCACAGGCACATATCGGTCAATTTCTCGAAGGATTTTTTCATGAAATTCTATATATGCTTCATGATTTGCTAAGATGCAAATCAAATGGGGACACATTTTTTTGGCTTCCCAAATAGGTGTTCCCGTTTTCACCCCAAAAGACTTCGCTTCATAACTTGCCGCAATGGCGCAAGTAGCATCGGTATGTACGGCAACTACAGCAATCGGTTTATTTCTTAATTTGGGATTGAGCTGCTGTTCCACGCTCGAAAAATAGCTATCGAAATCAATATACATCCAGCGGTAGGTCATAATTCCTGAGATGATTATACCAGTTCCGATTGAAAATTGTGACCGCTCAAAAGATGAAACCAAAGGTCAACTTTTGAATCACTTCGGGTACAATATAACATCTAATTTCAGAATCAATTGATACTAATCTTAAAAAAAAATTTAAATTGAGAAAAATAAATAAAAAAAATACATTAAGGACAATCCTAAGTGATCAAAATTTGATAAATGGTATTACTCGGAATTTAATTTAAAAACGGCATGAGCAATGAAACTATTCCCTATTGGCAAAGAAAAAAAAACTTAAATCTCTATCCTCAGTTAGATAGAAATAAAAATACCGATGTCGATGCACATCTTCCAGGGTTTCTCGAAATATCGCCGAAAAACTCCAGGCCATTGAAGGACTAAATTTCGGTAAAGATCGATCTTGAACAAAGCGATTCCAATCGGAGATCATTTGCTTGTCTGCATACGCAAATTCTAGTTTGATAGAGTTGTTGGCCTCAAAAAGAGATCAGAAGTTTCCCTCACGACCCATGACAAGTAGGCTGGATTCCCATCAACAACGTGGATTTGCACAATCTCTGGAACTTCATAACTACAATGAGATTGGATGTATTTTTGAATTGCATCATATCGACTATAAGTCGTTTTGAGGATGACTTTCACTTCTCGGCTCTCCTCAATTTTCCCTTCCCAGCGATAAATGGATTCGATTCCGGGCAGAATTGAAGCACAAGCGACCAAACGCGCCTCCAATAACCCATGAATAATTTTTTTAGCCTCGGGTTTATCCCGACAAGCCCAACATACATAGACCATCGACTCTTGGTGCATCCTTCGATCCTCATTTTTTTGAATACATACAGGTTAACACAGGGATTGTATTGCCTCATACTATCCCTTTCACGATCGACAAACCCCGGGGCTTTGACGCAGTCCAGTGCATAAGGATTTTTGGAAAAGAGCACTAGCTTGCCAAAAAACACAAATGCGTTAGAATAATTGCCGTTAACAGTCTCTTAGAAGCTGTCCTAAAACTCAGCTTCTGTCGATTTTGGGGTTCTTTTGAGCCGATTTTTGGTTATTTTTGCGGGGGTAGTATCAAACTTCGTATACAACCCCCGCAAAAAGAACCAAAAATCGGCCAAAATAATCCCCAAAATCGACGAAGCCTGGGTTTTAGGACAGCTTCTTAGGAAGGTAAAATGAAAATCATCACATGCTGTTTATTTGTACTTGCGCTTCCAGCAATCGCAATGGCTGCTGTCAGCGCAGGAGTTGGTAAAGCTGAAATTACTCCCTCCATAGGAACCCCTTCTGCTGGCTATACTGAACGTAAAGGCGAAGGAATGGAAGGGATTCATGATCCTCTTTTGGCTATTGCTTTATTCATCGACAATGGAGAGAAAAAAATCGTCTTTTGCAGCGTAGACCATTTAGGATTTACCTATGACATGGTTCAAGAGATCGCAAAACAAATCCATACCCATTCTGAACTGAAAGATTGTGAAATTTTTGTTGGATCCTCTCATACACATTCTGGAGGCGGCGCTTATTTGAATATCCCAGTTTTGGGAGCCAGCTTAGCTGGAAATTATGATGCAAACACCACTAGAGCTTACATCGACAAAACTTGCGACGCAATTCTTCAAGCATACCACCATCAGACTCCTGCAAAAATAGGCATTGGATATGGTGAAGCGGCACCTGTAAGCCAATACCGCGGCCTCTGGCCAAAAGACATCGCTCCCTTAAATTCTGTGACCATCATCAAAGTCGTTCATTCTGATGGCAGTCCTTTAGCTGTTCTCTTCAACTATCCCGTGCATCCTACTGTATTAAAAAGTCAAAATCGTCTTTTCTCCGCTGATTTTGTTGGCTATGCAAGGGATCATCTTCAATCTTCTATTGGTTCCAATATACAACCCATTTATTTTAACGGCGCACAAGGAGACATCATCCCTGCTATTTTTAATGAAGAAAATCGATTTGACTCATGCGATCGATTGGCCAAATCTTTAGCAAATACAGTTAAGGCAATCTGGGAAACAACAGACACAAGCGATACTTTCCAAATCGCAACGCAAAAAGAATCCTATTCATTCAAACCTCAACCAACCCCATTTGGTTTGGCCTTACCTGTAGACCACTACACAAGTGAAATGAATGTGATTGTACTTAACAAGCTCCATGCCTTTATCACAATGCCAGGCGAACTCAGCTGCCTCTATGATAAAAGCCTCAAGACCATGGGCAATAAACTTGGGTTTGAACATGTCTCTATTTTGGGCCTGACAAACGATGCTCATGGCTACATCATTTTACCAGAATCCTGGCAACATAAAACTTTCGAATCCGGACTGTCTTTTGGAGGAGAAAATTATGGAGATACTATGGGAAAAAGGGCTGAGAATCTCTTAAACGCCCAAGCACCCACTATGTAAAGGTAAAATATATCGCACCGAGAACTGTTGAATTAAGTTTCCAACATTCGGAGATATATTTGCGCTAGTGGAAACGGCTCCGGAGCAACCCCGGTTCTCCTGGCGCTAAAATGAGATAGAATCTTTATAGCCAGGACTTTTCCCAATTGCACTCCCTCCTGATCGAAAGAATTGATATCCCAGATAAATCCTTGAAAAGCTACTTTATGTTCATAATAAGCTAAAATTGCTCCAAGAGTAAAGGGATCGAGTCTTTCAGCCATGAGGATTCGGTTTGGGCGATTGCCGAGGAATTGTTTATTGAGATTTTCGCTTTTTTGTCCGAGTCCCAAAGCAATCGACTGGGCAAAGAGGTTGGAAAGAAGTTTTTCCTGGGATGTGGTGTGCTGAATTTCCAAATCAAAAGGATGCTGGCTTTTTTTAAACCCGATGAATTCAAGCGGCACAATATCCGTCCCTTGATGGATTAGCTGATAAAAAGAATGTTGGCCATTGGTTCCAGGCTCTCCCCAAATAACAGGGCCCGTCGAAAAATCACACAATTTGCCCTGCTTGGTGATTTGCTTGCCATTTGATTCCATATCGAGCTGCTGGAGATGGGCGGGAAATCGAAGCAGGGCTTGAGAATATGGAATGATCGCAACTGTGGGATAGTGAAGAAAATTACGGTTCCAAATGCCAAGAAGTGCGGAAAGCAAAGGGAGATTATTCCTTGCGGGCTCTGTCACAACATGATAATCTATCGCATGAGCGCCGCGCAGAATTTCTTTAAATCCCTGAAACCCCAAAGAAAACCCAAGAGCCACGCCGCCTACCATTGATGTCGCAGAATAGCGCCCTCCTACAAAGTCCCACATATAAAATGATGCGAGATATCGGGACGAATCATCCATTGGGCTGTTTTCTCCAGTTACGGCGACAAAATGCTCTTTGGGATTAAGTCCCATTTTTTGAAATCTAACTCTTGCAAACTCCTCATTGGTCAATGTTTCCAAAGTCGTTCCTGATTTTGAAACAACGACAATGAGTGTTTTTTTCAAGTCAAGCGCATTCAAGACGGTATTTGCATCATCGGGATCGACATTGGAAACAAAATGAATCCTGTGATTGGGACGTTGAAAAGCCTGGAGGGCAATGCAAAGGGCTCTCGGGCCCAGGTCCGACCCGCCGATGCCAATTTGCACGAGATCTGTGAACCTCCCTTCATATTCTTCTAAAAACCGCTCGAGTTTTTTCAACTCCGCAGCTGCTTTTTCTCTGGCGGATGCTGCGGGCTCCGCACTTTGCTTATCGGAAAACTGATCGCGCATGGCAGTGTGAAGCACAGCTCTATTTTCACTGTCCATCCCAATCACCGAATTCAATGTATCGCCTGCTTGCATTCGGCGCATTTTTTCAAGAGCCTGCATTTCATCGGCAAGTTCATAAAGATCATCTAAAATATCTGCGGAAACTCTCTCTGCCGCATAAAAAAGGCGAAATCCCGCTCCTTTTAAAACCATTCGCTGAATCCGCTCAGAAGTGAGTGCGATGGTTAAATCAACCGGTTTTTGTTTTTGCAGTCTTTTAAAAGATGCAGTTTGCGTAAACATTTTTTTCTGTTCCATAAGAAGCTGTACGAAACTTTAGCTTCTGTCGATTCTCGAAACCGCTTGGCTAAATTTCCATAATGAGTTAAACTATTAATCTCATACTTTATGAACAATTGCAAGCGGGGCATAGCGCAGTTTGGCTAGCGCGACTGGTTTGGGACCAGTAGGCCGGGGGTTCAAATCCCTCTGCCCCGATATTATACCCACAGTAATTCAAAAGTTGGCCTTTGAACCCGCCCAAAAGCCAATTTTTGAATCACTTTGGGTGTATAACCTCGAGGCCTATTGTTTAAGCGGGATTTCATTCGACAGCCCTAGTGATTCCCCTTCCACGATCACCAATCCTCCCGCCGCGCAAAACCCCATCAGCTTGCGCTTTCCTTGAACAGTCACGGCCTCTGAGATCACGTAGATCCGCTCCAGCCCTTCCCAGGATTGGGTTAAAACCGCCTCTTCAATCATTCGATAAGGCTCTTGTAACGACGCAAAAAGACGATCTAATTTTTCCAAAATAAAGCGATTGCAGAGATGCTCCTCCGGCATGCAAACAGCACAGGTTGCAGAGGAGACCTCTGAAATCAAATCGAAATACTCAAAACGTTTTTTCGAAAGCAGCTGTCCAATTTCCGCCCTCGATCCGCATCCTGCGGTTTCAAAACAAAGGCTCAGCGGCAACTCGTCGGGCAACGCATGAGACAGCATCCGAAAATATTGGGCAAACATATCGATGCAAAACGTGCGGCGCAAATGCTCTTCGGATCCATCGGCGACTTGCTCTTGCTTCCATAGATTCCAATTTTCTTTTTGCGTTTCGCTCCAAAAATAATGAGCAGAAAAATCAGCGGAACCTCGATATAAAATCGCTTTTTTTGTCCTCTCTCCATAAAAAGGCCAAATTGTATTTGTAAAATGGAAAAGAGCGAGTTTTAAGGAAGAAAATCGAAGTTCATCATCAATAGGAAAATAAGGATCAGCTAACCCAAGATCAAATTCCCAAACAATCGGCCCGGATATAGCAGGATCAATTTGCCAATCGAGATTGTCGCAGCTTCTACAAGGCAGTATGATATTCATTCTATCGCAAAGTGAACTTATTGTTGATAAACGGTATAAAATAAATGTTATGCCCCTTTTTTTTCCAAAGGTCTGAAAAAAAGGAGTCGCCGTAATCGGGAGGGTTGAGCACATAATGAGGATCGGCCAACTTGGGAATCCATTCAGGAGAATTCCGCAGCTCCCGCAGCATTTGAGCGGCGTAAACCGCATCATCCGTTACAAAGTGCGCTTCCGCTTGAGGAAGCATCGCCTTTCCCATTTCCTTCAAAAAAGAAATTTGAATCAGACGATGTTTGGCATGGCGCAATTTCGGCCAAGGATCGGGAAAATTGACAAAGACTTTGCTTAAGCTTTTTTTCGGAATGTAATAACGAGTCAAAATGCGAGCCTCTCCGCACATAATGAATAAATTGGGCAAATGGTCCCGATACATCCGAAGCCAAATTTTCCGCGCGCGGTCAAAACGCAGCTCGAGCGCTACCCAATTCATCTCCGGATGTTTCTTCGCTCTTTCGCAAATCCATTGTCCATTTCCACTGCAATATTCAAGAAAAACAGGCCGGCTGCTGCCGAAAATAGAGGGATCTTCCCAAGGAATCGCACTCCAAGCAGGATGGCGATCGTAATGTTCGGGAACATAAAGAAAATGATCCAGCATAATCGGACGTCTCTCTTCCCAAATAAAAGGAATTTTTAAATCGCTCGGTTTTTTCATCAAAAGCATTATAACGCTTGCATCAATGTTTGGCGAATTGATAGATTTGTTTTTTGGAGGTTTCTCAATGAAATACTTTTTAATGCTCCTTTTCGCATTCCCGTTTGCCATTTGGTCTGACACACCGCCTATGCAAGGATTGATAGACATGCAAAAAATTTTTTCCTCTTCCCCCTTCATTTATGGGGCTTTAGGCCTCATGTCGATCGCTTCATTAGCGATTTGGCTCTATACATTAGCGACATTTCGAACAAAAGATATTATGACGACCTCCGGTCTGGCCACCCTTCGCTCTCTTTTAGCAGCTGGCGAATGGGAAAAAGCCAAAGAAACTTGCAGCAAGCAGCCTAATCTCCTCTCTTCGATCGTGTACGCCGGCTTAACTATGCGGGAACTGGGGCCGGCCGTTATGATCGATGCGATGAAAGCTGAAGGGAAACGAGCTTCCACCCCTTTTTGGCAACGTCTGGCCCTCCTCAATGATATTGCGATGGTCGCGCCAATGCTTGGCTTGTTGGGAACGGTGATTGGTATGTTTTACGCTTTTTACGACGTGAACCGTTCTATCGAAAGTATCAATGCTCTCTTTGATGGTTTAGGAATTGCAGTAGGAACGACAGTGGCCGGATTGATTGTCGCTATCCTTTCAATGGTTTTTGCAACAACGCTGAAATACCGGCTTGTGAAAACGCTCAGCCATGTAGAAACTGAAGCAGTCGTTCTTAGCGCTTTAATCCCGGGGTCGTAAGTGAACCTGATTCCTCACGAAGAAATTCGACCGGGTTCACAATTCAATTTTGCACCGATGATCGATTTTCTTTTTCTTATGCTTGCTCTTTTCGCCACTCTTGCTATTTCCCGTGCAAATCTTTACGATTCCGAGATCAATTTAGCCTCAATTACACCAGAGAAAGAAAAAAGTCCTTTAAAATCGAAACATGAAATGCGGCAAATCCATTTGAGCATCGATTCTGCAGGTTCTTACAAATGGCTCACTGAATTGCAAGGTTATCCGATGGATAGCATCGCAGCGATTCAGGAAGAGTTAGCCCGTCAATACCACAACGGGATTCTCACACAAGATCAAGCCAAGACAGAAATTCTGTTGCATATAGATAAAGAGGCTCCCTGGGAATCGATTGCTCGGGCGATTTTTGGCATCCGTGAACTGGGATTCGCCGCCCGCCCTGTTTATGAAGAGCCTTGATTGAAACGGCCTTGAGCAATAAAATGATGTCTCTTCTGAGAGGCCCAGGTGGTGAAATTGGTAGACACACAAGATTTAGGTTCTTGTACCTTAACGGGTATGCAGGTTCGAGTCCTGTCTTGGGCACATTACCGGAGACATTTTCAGAAATGACGATGTCTCCGTTCTTTTCTGTTTTGGCAATCTTATCGTAAGATAGGCCTAATACCATTTATCAAAAATAATGTTCACTTTGGCTACGTCAGCTTTGCAACAAATTTTTGGGTATACTCGCGCCTTAGGCCTGGCAATGGTCGCTCGCTCCAGACACAAAAATTTGTGCAGCTTCCTTGCCAAAGTGAACATTATTTTTGATAAATGGTATAAGGCGCGAGGTCGGATGAACTCTTCTTGAAGATGTTGGTTTTTCATAAGCTTCCTATGTCTATGTTTTATCCATTTTTAGAAAAAATCTAACATCCTAGCTTAAAGTGAGTTACAGTCTTGCATTGCGCCTCTATTGCGCCATTTGACCTATTTTGGCGCAATCGAGGCTGGGTACCAAAGAGCGCTTCGAGTCGTTCCTTTGTTGAAAATGGTTCCTTGGAGTTTTAGCTCTTTCACAAGTTTTTGTACCTGATCTTTTGATAGCATAGGCAGGACTTGCATTAACTCCTGAAGCCGACTACCGGTCTGCGTGTGCTCCACGATATGTTTTAGCAGCAATTCTTTATTCGTCTCTCGATCGAGGCCTCGCTTACGGGTATAGGCCCCGGTTTGTCCGATGAAGCTATAGTAGCGTCGAGAAAATAGACACCGCACCCCTCTCCCATGGCCATGTTTTTCCAAAATGCCAGCTTCTATTAAGTGTTTAACATTTGCTTGCCATTTTGAAGGGATTCCCTCTTCCCGCTGAATTAGATCTAAAATGAGAAAATCTTCTATTGAAAACTCTCGCAGCCGCTCTTGGCCGACCTTTTCCAAAAACCGCAAGAAACTAGGATCTTGAATATCACCAGGGAGCGTGAGGAAAACTTGGGTAGTATCTGTATGATCGAAATTAGGAAGAGCTTTACCTTGGCAGATGGTTTCCTTGAAAATAAGATTGGCCCCCTGTCCCGAGCGCTCAACAAGCCCGCACTTCAAAAAGATTTCAGCAATACGCCGATTTCTTGGATGTTGCTTCCATAAAATGTTTTCAGGAGTAATCCCTTCTGGTAAGCCTCCAGGACTTTGGATTTCGATCTTTCGAGGGAATTGACGTACGAAAACCGATCCAGCTGATCGATAATCTCGATGGGCGATAGCATTTAGGACAGCCTCCCGAACAACTTTCTCATTGAAGGTCGGGACATCTAACATGACAAATCCATCTTGAAAATGTTGCTTGTCGTTGCGTAGATTAATTGTCTGCCAAAGTTCATCGAAGTAGAGAAGAAAGCCTTTGGTAAATTCGATACGCTGATGGGCGGGGCCCGGTTGTTCGTTGAACCGATATTCGAAAACGACTTCTCCTTGTGGTAAAAGGGAGCGCAAGGCTGCGTTTTTTCCAAGTAGGATCAAAGCGGCGTAAGTTACGCCTTCAGGACGAACAAGCTCTGCGTCTGATAGTAGTTGGAGGACTGGGAGATGAGCGAGTGCATTATTGCCTGATTTTCGGAGCCATAGAGAACGTAGCCTTTCAATTGCCTCCAGGTCTAAATGATCCATCGTTGCTCCCTTGCAAATTTGCTCGGAGAAATCGGGATCTGTTTCTGCAAAAATGCGCTTCAGCATGTCTTTCGTCATGGGGACTAAACTTTCTCCAGCTCGCATCCAATAGGCCCCTTCATATTCAATGGCATCACCACGGGGTCTAGGAGGCGCATGAAAAACCAATACACGACCTTGAGGACCCTCAACTTCTTGAATCTCAACCCTTAGTCTCAACTTTTGAGTAAGAGTCAATTTACATCGATTCAGGTCGATAAAGGCTTGAGTGCCTATAATCAGGCGTGGTTTTTTGTCGGTGACGCCTAAGATTAGCTTACCACCGCCTTCATTTGAAAGAGCAGCGCAATATTTTGCTAATTTCTCTATAGAGAAATCTATTTTAGCTTCTTTGAACTCAACATGCTCGTTTTCATTGTGAATTTGAAGGAGTTCTTGCAACTCATCAAGAAGGATATTCAAAGATGGCCTACGAAGGTAAATTCGCACAAAATATTATGTGATTTGAAGAATTTTTTCTAGAAAGGACTTACAGGGAATTTCGAGAAATCGGAAATCTAGAAGAATGAGTTTTAGAGATTCATATGGAGCCAAAATTTGGCTCCATGCATTTAATTCTGTCTGTTTATAAACAGTTCGGAAGGAAAAGATTGAGCTAACTTTTCAAGATCACATATTGGTAAATTTTCTCCACCCATTTCTAATGCCTGTTCAATGGAATTTGCATATTGAAAGTTGTATCGATTTGTTCCGTAATAGTAGTCTTTGTATTTAAATAAATCCTCTGTGTTTGATTTGTTTTCAATCTGGAGTAGGCGAGCAGGGATTCCAAAGGCTTCAGCCACGATAATGCCTGAGAGCGCACTTGAGATCACAAATTTACTATTCAAGATTTTTTCGACTACTACATTCCAAGGTTCTTTGACACTAATCATATTAGATAGATCTTTAAACAGCTCTTCGTCTGAAAAATGTGGAACGATTACATAGTCATTTTCTGGAGCTGTAGGTTTTTGAAATTCGGGAAAAAACATAGGAAGTAAAAGAGTAGGGTCACCGTACACTTCGGGGCATGGAATCCCTCTTTTTAAGAGGAAATCGCGACTTAAGGGCCCCCGAACAGCCCTCACATCTAATGTAGTAAACTGATATACCTTTTCCAGGCTTTTCCCATTTACCCCTGTACCCCAAATGACGTCGTGATCTTGGGCATAATTCATAATTGAACCCATTCCTAACAGTTTTTTTCCCCCATTAAATGGTTGGCTTGCAATCTGAATATGGAATCCTAACATTCTTTCTACTAAAGCTTCTGATAATGCATCACCAAAATTAGAAAACCCTAGCAGAGGTTTAGCATCCCAATAAAATAGGGCAGGTTCTACGAGGTTTGAAGACGCTTGGTCATAGTGACCATAGGCAGAATGAAAGTTGATAAGGGTGGCGCAAAGATACGCAGAGATTTTGAAAAGGCGATTCATTAATGCTCCTGTTTAGTATTTTCCTGAAAAAACCGAATTCGAGATAGGAGGTACGAAGAAAGAGGATTTGTCTTGGTTAACAGGCTGTTTTTCGTTACTTTCCCGCCCTTTTCCCATTTTCCGAATGCGTATGCATCGCCCATTCCCAGATTTTCTCCGCAATCCGTGGAGAAAAAAGCAACGACATATGGCCCAGGTCATCTACGAGATATTCCTGTTTTGGATGAAACCCTCGCCAAGCTGATGATTGAGGAATGATCACCTGATCTGTCGTTGATGCGATATGAAAAAATTTCGTTTTCGTCTTTTGCTGCATCCCTTGCTGCAGCGCCTTTACAAAATGAGACCCTAATTCCATTTCCCGACCATTCGGACCAATGGCGATTGCGGCAAGACGCGTTCCCCCAATAGGAGAACCGATTGTAATGACATCTGTTACTCGTCCAGGCAAAGCAATTTGGGCAGCATACCACGCGCTTACAAGCCCTCCCATTGAATGCCCAATGAGAGAAAGATCCGGACGGCCAGTTTCTTGTCTGATTGTCTCGGCTTTTTCTGCAACCATGAGCGCATAATCGCGAATCGATCGAAAAGGATGTTTTAAATTCAATGTATAAATAGGACCTAATCCTTTCTGACAAAGAGCCCTTTTTAAATACGCCCAATTTGAAGCATTTTGCATATATCCATGAACAAGGAGAATCGGACGCCCTTCTTTCGGCCCGCATGCAGCCCAGTTTCCCTTTCCAAATGGCTTGATAAACAAGGTGAAAATTACTGCAAAAGTTTCAAATATAATGGAATGAATCCAATAAACCACCCGATTCAATGGAGAGGAAAAGCGATGTGCCGCTTCATTGAAGACTTTAATCAGCCCCAAACCTGCAAAAACGACAGTGATATAAAAAAAGAATAGGGAAGCGGCCGGATAAAAATGAAAAAAGATCATATAAATTCCGCTTGCAAGAAGCGATCCGCACAGCAAAATGACGCTGGATAAATAATTTGATCCTTTCTCCATTTTTACTTACAATAGCCAGAAATCTTATTCTTATCTATATAAACATAAAAAAAGAGGCAAGGCGGCGCCTTGCACATTTTCGAAAAGACCAGTCTTTGCGAAATTGGTCAGGATGGACAGTCCTCGTGATCGATGATGGAATTGCAACCGGATTCACCATGCGCGCATCGATCGCAGCCCTGAAAAAGATCAGGAAGTGATTGATCTTTTAACCTGAATTTCCGACTGGTTTCTATCTGCCTGTCAAAAGAAATAAGGCACTCTGGATGGTTTTTTTTCAGCCATTTTCTCAATTGATGGGTGGCGCTCCACCATTCATGGTCAAGATGTTCCCGTTCCCACAGATGTTCATGAAAATAAAGTCGGCCCGGATCGATTTGAATGATATGCTTTCCCAACATCCCGTAATTGTGTTCCACATGGTGATCTCCATCGGCGATCTTTTTGTCGATGCGAGACGCTACAATGGAAAGGAACTCGCCGATTGCGCACTCCAATTCTTTTTGAGACAATTCATTGAAAGAAGGATAAAGAGGATTTGCCCTTTTTTGCAAAACAAACGGCGCTTTATTTAAATCTATTACATGACGCCTGCCCCACCAATCTGTAACCGACGCCTTTGGAAGAGGGGTGGAAGAAACTCCAAAATGCAAATAAACAATGCCTGTTTCATCGGATAACATTTTTTGGGCAATGGGATAGCTTTCAAGATAAAACTGTTTCCTTTTTGCTCTTTTAATCCTCTCCTTCTCGCTGAAAAGAGATCGAATCCCGGGTTGAAAATATTTTTGGTTGAAAAATTTTAAAACCCATTTTCCATCCCTGCTTGTAAAAGCAAATGCCTGTTTCCCTTTTCCCAAATAAAAATAAGATTGCGAAAGAGCCTCGAAAGCTTCAGCAGACGGAGTTTCGGCACTCGGGGCAAACAGGGGGGCTGAAATCATTCCAATAGTAAAAAAAGAAACCTGAAAATAGAGAAATAAAGAGGAAAGAAATAAAATGGCTCCGCCCCATTTTATAAGCCGTTTATAATGTCGTGTGTTCCAGACGTTCATTGAAGGCGTAAACCATTTCTGGCGCATTTTTTTTCAGCCAAGACCTTAAGGGACGCATATAGCGTTCTAATTCCACTCGCGCATTTGCGCTCTTTGAAAAATCGGGTCGCGCGATGTAATTGCCGAAATCAATTTCAATTGCCCTATCTTCTAAAAATGCAAAATTTCGCCAAAGACTTGGATCTGTATTGCCAATCCCTTTTGAAATGCGCCTTTCTAAAAGGGAAATGATCTCTTCGATTCTCCTGGACAAATCTCCAGTTTTGCAAGATTCCTCCAAAACATCTCTTAACGGCGCGGCTTTTTTTTGCAAAGCAAAGCGGCAACTATCCAGCGGCACCTGAAAAAGGCGGCTTAAAGGGCCCCGCGCATGCAGAATAGGAAGCTCGCCTTGCGTGAGATTCAAATGCAAAAAAATCAGCCCGGTTTCATCAGAAGCGCTGTGAGCCGCTAATCTGCAGCTTTCAAAAAATTGAGTCGCTTTTTCACTGATTGACCTTTTCATTTTTTTCTTTTTGAAAATGGATTTTTGATCAAACCGAAATAATTTTAACACATATTTCTGGTCTTTGCTTAAAAAAGCATAGCATTGCGCACCGCGGTCAAGATACGTAAAATCTTGCGACAAAATCTTTTGAATCTCCGGACAGAATCTATCGTCTTCGGACAAAAAAAACGCCCCCCCCAAGGCTGGATCTTTTACATGCAAATAACAAGGGGCGTCGAGATGGAGTTTAGCCAGTTTAAATCCAGAGGTGAACCGTTTAATCACCGCAGGCACTGAAAGGCAAATGGAGATAAAAAAAATCAAAAAGATCGATTTTTTACACATGATTGATCAGCTTATATAAGCTGGTTCTTTTGATCAAGTCGCACTGGTTAATGGTGTTGCGTTACTTGCTTGGCTTTGGCTTTCGTTTAAAATGGTAAAAAAAAATTTCATTTATATAGAATGAAGCCAAAAATAGGGATTGATTATGCATGACGCTCCTCCTCTTCCTCCCAACCCGTTTCATTATTTTGTCCATTTGGGTTCTATTATTAACATACCTAAGAACCCAAAAGCGGATGTGGCATACAAAGATCTCGTTTGCACAGAGCAAGATAAATCCTATATTATAGAACTCGTGACAACGATCGCGGAAAACAATAAATTTTCACTCCTTTTAAAGCAGACTTATTTAAAAAATATTGGAGTGCAAATCAATCATGTTCACCCCCTTAAATTTCTCTCCGTTGCTGTCAGCTCCGACTTTTTAAAGTCGTGCGTCATTCAGATTTTCGACGACTATTTTAAAAGAAACGGCTTCATGGACGGTCTTGGACCGAGTCTTACCCGGGAAGCGGAGAAAGGGAAACTCGAAAATTATCTTGCGGACTTCTCAAAAGAAGTAAGCGTTCCATTGGAAAACATCCGGCCATACGTAGAAACACGGGACTGGGAAAGTCTTGTGAGTCTGTTGACGCATTCATGAAAATTTTCGGGTATAACATTGAAAGCCCGTATATACCCGAAGTGATTCAAAAGTTGGCCTTTGGGCGGGTTCAGAGACTGTTAACGGATTTGGCTTCTGTCAATTTTGGGGATTATTTTGACCGATGTTCGGTTTGTTTTTGGGGGGTAATATCGACCAAATGTATATTACCCCCCAAAAACAAATCGAAAATCGGCCAAAATAATCCCCAAAATCGACGAAGCCGAAATCCGTTAACAGTCTCTAAAACCGAAAGGATGGTTTCCAGTTTTTCCAAATGATTACGATTTCCAATAGCCTATCATTTATCCGAGCTCCTCTCGCATTTTTGTTTCTTCAGGAGCATCCTGCTCTTCGCCTCCTGGCAATTGTATTGGCGGCATTGACTGATAGTGTCGACGGCTACCTGGCGCGCCGGTATCAATCAACAAGCAGGTTTGGCGCGATCCTCGATCCGGCCATGGATAAATTTTTTGTATATTTCGCTCTGGTCATTTTTTACCGGGACGGGCAAATCGCCACATGGCAATTTGCCGCAATGCTCGCTCGGGATTTTTTTCTATGCTTTTATGGAATTTTGATGCTGGCGACACAGCGTTGGAAATTCATCGTATTTCGCTCTGTCCGCTGGGGCAAAATCACTACTGCCCTGCAATTCATTGTTTTGGCAGGTCTCGTATATCAAATGTCATTTCCCTGGATTATATTTGCAGCTTTTGTGGCCATGGGGTGGCTGGCTTTTTTAGAGCTTTTTCAATTCGCTCCCGCCATGTCGAGAGATCGCTAAACTTGGGTTAATACGCTACAGTCGAATTGAGATAAACGATACTGTGTCCTGCATCCGTTTTTACCGCTTTTTGTAGAGTAATGCCCCAATCAAGACGAATCATCAAATTTTGCCAAAGATCAATTTCCGTTCCCAGTCCTGTGCTCAGGAGAGTCGAATTTTTTTCAAGACTATGGACACAATGGTTATCTATGGATCGGGCGGTGTCAATGAAGGCTCGAAACATGACGTCCCAATCTGCCCGATCTCCAGGATATTCAGGAACAGGTCGAAAATTTTTACCAAATAAGGTAGTTACTGAGTGACGGCTTGAAGGGAAAACAGGACTCAAGTGAAATATATATTCCCATCTGGCTACAAAAGCGCTATCTCCGGAATTGATTGCTTCCGGATAACCTCGGACCGTATTAAATCCGCCGACCACAAATTTCAATTGCGGGATCAGCCGATATTGAAATGCATATTGCCCCTGTCCTGCAAAAAGAAATTCATGAATCGGCTTTTCCGAATTTGTGTAAAACCTGGCAAAAAAGGAGCCGTTTAAAATCGTCCATCCTTTATTTGTATTGACACGGCCCAGTCGATCGATATGTTTGCGGCTGGATGCCAAGAATTGATTCGGGCTTGTAATCCCAAGAAATTTAAAGCAAAATCCCCAAAGGGGCAGCTTCTGTTCCATTGTAAATCCAAAAGTAGGAGCCGCAAATTGAATCCATTCTTTTGGCACATGAGGAGTTCGATGGGTCACGTGGATATTGTAATATCGGATCCCTTCTAAACAATCGAAAAAAAAGCTTCCCGCCTGTGCTGCATTTTCTTTGAATTGCAGTTCAGCAACGCCCTGCGTTCCCACAAAAATTTTATCCGAAAATCCAAGATCCGATGCTGCATACCGATTGAACATGCCAAACAGTTTCCATCGCGCTCTTGGCCAAACAAGGATGGGGCGATCATAAGAGCCGACAAATGTGTAATAAGAATGAAAACTGTCTGTTGTCCAGTCAAAGCGGAAAATATCATCTACGCCTGTTAGCTGGGTATGCAAAAATCCAATTGTCTCTTGCCACAGTCCAGTCACATGATTTCCTGTATTGCCAACATCGCCAAATATGCGCCAGGGCCGATGTTCTGCTACTAAATAATCGATCCCTATCTGATTTTCATGATACAATGGATAGATGCGCGCATCAACGCTGCGGTTTGGGTGGCGGTTGAGAAAAGACAGATAAGCATCGAGTTCTTCCTGTGAAAACAGATCGCCGCATGTTCCCTCCTGTGTAAAAATCGGCTGCATGGGAGAGTGGGAAATGATATAAGAAAGCTGCCTCATCTTTTCCATGGGATGGTTCTTTTCATTCAGATGCCACGCTCCCAGCTCTCCTACAGAAAATGTTTTGATCTGAAGAGTGATTTGACAGCTTTGTTTTCGACCATCCCGTCCATCTGCCGAAATTTCATCCGATGCAATTTGCACTAAAGCGCTATCCAAGCCTCTTTGCTTTAGATACTCGCAAAGAGAAGCGCAAATCGTTTGCAACGCGCTTTTGTCAAAGCAGGGGCAAGCCATTTCTTGAAACGCAAATCGCATTTGTATTGGCGCAGGAGTCGTACAAGATTCGCAAATCCCGGCAAGAGTGATATAGGTGGAACAAGAGCCATTCGGGTTTGTATAACCTTTGGGGCCAATTCCAATCTCAATCGGAAGATTCATGAGATCGGAAATAGGAGGATGTCTGGGGTGCTGCTGATTGTACACAATGTCAAAGCAACTCACCGGATAACAAAGAGCATTCTGTTTTTCAAAAGCATGCAAATCCAGCGCACAGATCATTAGGAGCTGCAAAATTATTTCTTTGCGGCTAATTATGCTCGTGAGAGAAAGCTTCAAAATTTTTACCTTAATTCAGATCATGCAAGAATTTTTAGAAAAATCAATTGAATTGTTAGAGACTGTTATACCCAAAATGATTCAAGAATCGATTTTCGGCAGCTTTCAATCCCGCCCAAAGGCCGATTCTTGAATCATTTTGGGTATATACCGATTCAAGCTTCGTAGATTTTTATGAGCGGTGTCTATGAGATTGTTATATACCCAAGGTTGATAAAAATTATGTTAATTATTATTTGTAATTTATGAAAGTTGTAAAACTGTTGTTTTTTACATTGCCTATGTGCGTCCTTCCCGAGTCACCCAATGCTCCGCCTGTCTCAGGAATTGTGGATTGGGTTTTGCGAACAGATTTTTGGGATACAACTCCTCTCATTCACTATCCCTCGCATCAAGAAATCCTGAAGATTCGAATTAACCAAAACTTAAAGTTTTGGCCTCGGTTGCATCAAAAATGGCTGGCTATTGAACAAAAAAATTGCAATCCCGTTGATATGACAATTGCGGAATACCAGGATGAAAGAAATTTACAAAATGCAAAAATCTGTGTCGATGAATTTCAGTCCTATTTAAAATACCAAATGAAATACAAGGCGGCACAGACTTATATCTCTAATATAAAATATCTCATTTCTTTAATTAAAGGGGAAATGGATCTTAATAGCGCTTCTGATCTTTTCAGAGCAATAGGAAGCGGAAAGAGGTGTGCAAAATTTTCCGCTGCCTCTGCCGATTTTATCATCGATGACATTCTGGAATTTACCAAGCCCGATTCTTTGAGCCTGGTAGAGTGGCGATGGCTAGTGCTCTGTCAAGCTTAAATTTACGGTTTGGGCTGCGTCAAAGCCGCTGAAATCGACGATCTGGAGTTTGGACTAATTTCACTCGCTAGCGCTCGCGAAATTAGTCCAAACTCCAGGACGATCGCAAGTTGGTCCGTATTGCACTAATAATAACCAACCTGTGACCGTCGATTTCAAATAGCTTTCACACCGGCCCAATGGCAAGATTTTTATGAAACGATGTACTAGATGATCACATAGACGATCAGCTAGCCTCAGTCAAAGGTCCCGTAACTTCGAACTGGATTAGGTGCACCCGCAACTGGAAGAAGCGGTGTAACCTCACCTAGATTAAGCGGTGCACCCGCAACTAGATTAAGCGATACACCCGCAACTGGAAGAACCGGTACATCCTCATCTAGATTAAGCGGTACATCCTCATCTGGAAGAAACAGTGCATCCTCATCTGGAAGAAACAGTGCATCCTCATTTGGATCGGGCTGCGGTGCAAGTGGAAGAAGCGATACATCCTCAATTAGATGATTAAGTGCCTCCACGTTCAGGGGTGCTCTACACGTTGGGCAAGTCGGCTGCGGCTGTGGATTATGATACGCCTGTTGCAGCTGCTGCTGCGCCACAAGCCACGTCTTCAAGCACCGCTTATGGCTTACATGCTCCCCATCACTATCGATAGAGATTGGATTATGCATTAATATCGATGTGCCATCATTCGCATCCATGCAAATCGCACAGTTGCCTGCTGGATTATTTAAATCTATGCTCATATTTACCTCTTTATATTATTGTTTATTGTTACCAGTAATTATAATTGTATTAAAATTTTTATTTTAACTCAATATTTTTTTCAAAGACATGTTAGCGTTTAATTGAAGCGGAGAATATCCCATTATTAGTTGAAATTCCTGTCACTCCAACCGCCGCTTAGATCAGACGGCCATTATCTCATTTGTTTCTCTTGTTAAGTGTAACTCAATCGATTTTTCGGAAGCTTTCAATCCGCCCAAATGCCAATTTTTGAATCACTTTGGGTATAGGCTTCGTCGATTTTTGGGATTATTTTGGCCGATTTTCAATCAAAAAGTGGGGACCTATATCGACAGAAAAGTATACAGGTCCCCACTTTTTGATCGAAAATCGGCCAAAATAATCCCGAAAATCGGTCAAAATAATCCCCAAAATCGACGAAGCCGAAATCCGTTAACAGTCTCTCAAAGCGCCAAAAATCGATTCTTGAAAAGGGGGCTAGTATTGAAGAATACAACCCCCTTTTCAAGAATCGATTTTCGGCAGCTTTCAATCCCGCCCAAAGGTCGATTCTTGAATCATTTTGGGTATAGCTCGCACTGAGAGAAAATAAGAGGATTGTTTCGGTATACATCTATTGCTCTTTTAATCCACTTGGAAGTATAAAAGAGAGTTTATGGGAATTGTTCCAGAATCGATTTTTGTTTCCGCTTTACGTACGCTTTGCAAAATGTTCTTTGCCGTATGTGGGATTCTCCTGGCTTTTTTCCTTTTCTTTTTTGTGTACTCCCTTGTATTCGGAACGTCTTTAGTCGAACCCAAAACAACTATGACGATTCTTCCCGATGCCCAGGGACAACGGGAAATGGTTTCCAGTCATGCTCCTGCTATTCTTCAATTGAACATTCATGGAATTATCGGAGAGCCTGCAATTCTCGATTCGGAAAGCGTGAGAAACATTCTATTGGAATCGAGAACGGGGCTTTTAGCGAATAACCGCGTGAAAGGGATTTTGCTTCACTTCAATACCCCGGGAGGAACAGTAGTGGATTCTGATAGCATTTATCAGATGCTCGTGGACTACAAAACGAAATATAAAGTGCCGATTTATGCCTACGTCGATGGTCTTTGCGCATCGGGGGGCATGTACATCGCTTCATCTGCTGAAAAGATTTTTGCGAGTCCTGTTTCCATCATCGGCTCTGTTGGCGTGATTTTCGGTCCCTTTTTCAATCTCTATGAAACATTGGGAAAAATCGGCGTCCAGATGCGCACCCTGACAGAGGGAAAGGATAAAGATGCGATGAGCCCGTTCAAACAATGGCAAGAGGGAGAAGACGCGTCTTATAAGGAGATCATGTCCTATTTTTACAATCGATTTGTGGAAATTGTCACTTCGGCTCGACCTTCTCTTGTAAAAGAGAAACTCATTCATCAATATGGAGCGCAAATATTTGATCCGGGGAAAGCAAAAGAATATGGTTACATAGACGAGATTAGTTTGAACCGAAATATTGCATTGGCGGCTCTTCTTCAAGAGGCGCAAATCAATCCTGCAGAGCCTTATCAAGTCGTAGAGCTCGAGCCGCGCATTCAATGGTTTGCCCAATTGATTCAAGGGACATCCAATTTGGCTCACGGACGGATCGAGCACTATTTTGATTTGGGGCAGCCAAAAATCCGTGATCAATTTGCCTATCTCTACCAACCTGAATAATGGGTTTATTCATCGGATATTCAAGTGCCTTCCGCCATCTTTTCCCGTTTTCGCCTCGGCAAGGGGGGCGGCCCGCCCTTGCCTTCGGCTCCAAACGGAAAAATCTGCTCGGAAGGCACTTGAATCTCCTGCTGAATAAACCCATTATTCAGGTTATCAACCTGAATAACTCAGGTTAATATACGTCAGTCAGGTACCGTTTTTCGGATCGAAGGTGTTTTATATATTGACGCGCGTTTTCTTCTTCCATTCGCCCTTCTTCACGGATAATTTGATGAAGCATCGAATCGACGTCTTTTGCCATTTCTTCTGCATCGCCGCAAACATAAAAATAGGCTCCTTCTTCAAGCCAGCTCCAAAGGCTACTTTTTTCTTCGTACATTTTATGCTGTACGTAGATTTTTATAGACGCATCTCGTGAAAAGGCGAGGTTGAGTCGAAGGAGGCCTTGAGACTGCAGCTCTAGCCAAAAAGGGCCATAATAAAAATCGGAAACGCGATTTCTATCACCAAAAAATAGCCAATTTCTACCCGGAGCAGCAAGGGCCAGCCGCTCTTGCAAAAACGCTCGAAAAGGGGCAATCCCGGTTCCGGGACCCACAAAAATGATAGAGGCATTTGGATCATCCGGGAGGGTAAAATGATTTGAAGGTTGCAGGTAGATGGGGATCTTGGTGGTGCTTTCTTGTGCTAGTGTGCATAAGAAAAAGCTTCCAACCCCTTTCCTTCTCTGTCCGTTTTGAATGAAATTCACATATGCGACTGTTAAATGGATCTCATTTGGAAAGACACGGGCAGAGTTTGCAATTGAATAAAAGCGGGGGAGTAGAGGCATCAATTTTGCAAAATGGGAGAAATCTATAAGAGGATACTGCAGAAGAAGTTCATGCAGCGTATAACGATGTAGAAATTCATGCAGTTTTGTTTTGTCTTCTGCGCATTTCTGCTCGCATAATATTTTAAAAAATGGAATATTGACGCGGCTGATATTTGCTTTCGTTAAGAGAAAATCCCTTAAGGCAACCGCAACATTTTCTCGGGGATGGAATAGGGTTTCAGCGCCTGAGCATCCGATTGTTTGAAGAATCGCATGAACTTCTTCAGGGTCATTTTGAGGTAAGACTCCAATGCTGTCCCCCACTTTGTAAGGCAACGCGCCGCTTTCTATTTCCAATACAATGTGGTAGGTTTTTTTACTGGAAGAGGGACCGCTCAACAGGCTCCGTTCTTTGATACGAGCATGGTAGGGATTGGTTCGAGAATAGTTTTTCATAAAACAGAGTTTGTAGACAGTCTCTTAGAAGCTGTCCTAAAACTCAGCTTCTGTCGATTTTGGGGTTCTTTTGAGCCGCTTTTTGGTTCTTTTTGCGGGGGTAGTATCAAACTTCGTATACAACCCCCGCAAAAAGAACCAAAAATCGGCCAAAATAATCCCCAAAATCGACGAAGCCTGGGTTTTAGGACAGCTTCTTATTGAGTTTCTTCGACGGGATCGACTACATCCACCTCCGCTGATTTAGAGATGACATATCCTCGGGTGTAATTGCCATCTTCACAGCCTAGAGTTAAGAAACATAATCCTATGAAGACCATTATTTTCACGGATTCCTCTCAAAATAATTTGTTTGTTCATGTGTTCAACAACACCCTCTTAGAAGCTGCCCTAAACTTTAGCTTCTTATGCAAGAGGTATATTCTTCTTTTCCCATCCTTTCTTTAAAAGATCCATCTGTTTGTTCGAAATGCCGCCAAGTGTCTCGATAGCTGTGAGAAACCGGACTCTTAGAATATCTTTGCCAAGCAAGGTGGCAGAATCGAAAAGAGGGGGGCCCATATGCTTTCCCATCACAGCGGCAAAAAGGATATGCATAACCACTTTTTTGTGATGGACTTCGAAATGTTCCGCTGCTAAATGAGAAGCTTTTTCCAGCCCTTTTCCGCTCCAATCTTCCAATTCATCTAAATTCCAAATGATGGTTTGAAGAATATGAGAGGCGACTTCAGAAGATATATTTTTGGGGCAAAGCAATTCGGGAGTGTAGTGTATTTCTGAAATGAAAAAAAAGTCGCAAAGCTGCATGAAATCGGCAAATGTTTTAATGCGGGTATGGACAAGAGGCATAAGCTTTAGCATAAAAGTTTCATTGAATTTCCATTCAGAAAGGCGCGTCCAAAGCGCTTCTTCAGGAATTGACTCAATGATTTTTTTTTGATTGACCCAGCCTAGTTTCTGAATATCGAAAAATGCTCCTGAAGTTCCAATGCGCTTGGGGTCGAAGTCGCGAATGATCTCATTCAATGTGTAAATCTCCCGTTCATCAGGCATACTATAACCCATGAGGGTAAGAAAATTTACGAGTGCTTCAGGAAGATAACCGCTATCTCGAAAATAGAAAATTGAAGTGGGATTTTTTCTTTTTGAAAGTTTTTTGCCCTCTTTCCCTAACAGAAGCGGCATATGCATGAAAATCGGCGCCTTCCACCCGAAAGATTCGTAAAGTAAAATGTGTTTTGGGGTCGAGCTCATCCATTCATCGCCGCGGATGACATGGGTAATTTTCATTAAATAATCATCTACTACATTCGCGAGATGATAAGTAGGGAACCCGTCCGATTTTAATAATACCTGATCATCGATGTCGGCCCAAGGCGCTGTAATTCTCCCTTTGATTTGGTCTTCATAGATGCATTCTCCTGTAAGAGGTGCTTTTAAGCGGATGACGAAAGGCTGACCTGCGGCTTCGCGCTCTTGAATTTCGGCAAGACTCAAATTGCGATATCTTCGATCATATCCGATGCGCTTGCCTGAGGCGGCGGCCACTTCTCGCATTTCAGCTAATTCTTCTGCGGTTGCAAAACATTTATAAGCATGCCCTTTTTCCAAAAGCTCATAAGCATATTGACGATAAATTTGAGTTCGTTCCGATTGTCTATAAGGTCCATAAGGTCCGCCGATATCGGGCCCTTCATCCCAATGGATTTTGCACCAATTCAGCGCTTCTAAAATATTTTTCTCATAGCTTGGGCGGCTTCGAGTTTGATCCGTATCCTCAATGCGGAGGATGAATTTTCCATTGAAATGATGAGCAAAAATCAAATTGAAAAGAGCAATATAAGCAGTTCCCACGTGAGGATCACCGGTAGGAGATGGGGCAATACGGACTCGCACAGACATAAGTTAAGCCTCTTGCAGTTACGCAAGAGATCTATTCTATTCTATTCCAAATCTTAAATCAAGCGACCCATAAGAAACGGGGTATTTTTCAAAAACACTTCACAAAGATGAGGCAGATTCAAGTTGTTAGGTAGCGTCCTAAATTGACTGTTTGCAAGGTCAAGGATTCCCAAATTAGGCAAATTGAGCTTAGGGAGCGTCTTGATTTGGGTGTATGAAAGGTCAAGGACTTCC
>DATIHO010000144.1:0-5320 GCA_035480615.1 Chlamydiales bacterium
TTTGGGGGGTAATATACATTTGGTCGATATTACCCCCCAAAAACAAACCGAAAATCGGCTCAAAAGAACCCCAAAATCGACAGAAGCGAAATCCGTTAACAGTCTCTCAGAGGAATATATCGCAAAATAGATACAAAATCAAGGATGACAAAACGATGATTTTCAGTTCCTCTTGAAAGTTAATTTCTTAATAGGTTATCATGCCACTCTAAATTTGAGGATATCATGACTACTGTTCTCAGTATCTCTGTTGAACAAAAAAATGAATTGCTGAAGTTTTTAAAGAAAAACCGCAATGCCGATCTCGTAACTGCGTATCTTACTTTTATCGAAAGCAGATACAAACTAAAACCGGTCTTATTTCCAAGGGAAAAAACGATTTACCAAAGTACGGAAGATTTGATTGATAAGCTTGAGGCGCAGGGCAAGCTTTGGCGTGAAACGGAAATTGTCATCCAGTTTGGGCAGCAAAGCGTCAATGAGTTGACGAAGAAAATTTATATTTGTCCTTTCACAGGAAAAGTATTTGCTGATAACACTCATCCCAATCCTCAAGACGCGATTTACGATTGGGTGTCGAAATGTCCGGAAAACAAGGAAAGGGTAGGAGGATTGCCGGTAAAAAGATTTTTTGTTTCCGAAGATCCCGATGTCATTAAGAACTATATCAGCGAACGGAAAGCGTCTATCAAAAAAGTCGTCTATTCTTCTGCAATTACTGGAAAGCTCTTCAACAGCAAGGCCGCAGTCATTGACGATTTTAAGAAAAATCATATTAAGTCTCTTACTTTTTTCGAAGTTCAGAACCAAAATCGATATCAAATTGAAGAACATTTTCTTGCATTTATTCAAAAACATTTAGAAGAAGACAAGATTGCCCAATTCATAGAAGCTCTTTCGCAACTGCCGGAATTTAAATCTTATATAGAAAAATGGGTGGAAGAGGCCGAATAATCGATTTATTGTCGCCGGATCATACACATCGTTTTGGCCGGCATGCAGCTGCATTTCTCCTGCCTCATTCAATTTTGGCCCTTTTTGGTCCTTTAGGGGCTGGGAAGACTTCATTTGTTCAAGGTCTGGCGAGTGGACTTAACATAAAAACGCTCGTTCAAAGTCCCACCTTTACCTATCTCCACGTTTTTACTGAAGGGATCCTGCCTCTTTTTCATTTTGATTTATACCGGATGAAGAATCCGGCAGACTTTTTTTCTATGGGATTCGAAGAATATTTTAACCAGGGAGGCATTACTGTGATCGAATGGCCCGATCGATTGGGCCCATTGTTGCCTGATCGCGCTTATTCTTTCTTCTTTTCTTATACGGATTCAGGTAGAAGGGTGAATCTTTCTTCCTCGATAGATTCAAAATTGATAGATTTTCAAAGCAGGGTATAAATGGGTTTGATTCGAAAAGATATGTTTGTATGCCTCGATTGCGAATCGACCGGGCTGCAGCCGCATCACGATCGAATCATTGAAATCGCAGTTGCCCGGTTTTCCTTTGATGCCATTTTAGAGGAATTCGAAAGCCTCGTTGACCCTCAATGTGAAATTCCCGAGACATCTCAAGATATCCATAAAATCACTCAAGAGATGTTGCAGGGCAAACCAAAAATTCTTGACATCCTTCCTCGCGTTTTACAGATGATTGATGGCTATGTATTGATTGGGCATGGCATTGGTTTTGACATTGCTTTGATTGCGGCTGAGGCAAAAAGACATCAAATCCCATGTCGCATTACGGAGCAGCGCTATTTGGATACTCTGAGAATGGCTCGCCTTTATGGAGAAAGTCCCGTGAACTCATTGCAGCAGCTGCGCCATCACTTCAATATTGAGCCCGAAGGGGCTCATCGTGCGATGAGCGACGTGATTGTAAATATTGAAGTGTTTAAACAGCTTGCAAGGTCTTATAAAACAACAGAAGAGCTATTTCGCACTCTGGAAAAGCCGATCCGGCTTAAAACCATGCCTCTAGGGAAACATAAAGGAAGGCCTTTTAATGAAGTGCCTCTTGAATACCTTCTTTGGGCAGAAAAAAAGGATTTTGACCAGGATCTTCTCTATTCAATCCGTTACGAACTGAAGAATCGAAGAAAAGGGAAGGGGTTTGAGCAGGCAGTCAACCCTTTTTCAAATTTATGACAACAGTGAATCCGTTACCAGTCTCTTGGTTGACTAAATACAATCCTTTTGAGAGGATCAGGCTTCGTCGATTTTTTGGATGATTTTGGATAAACTTACCTTAAAAGACCTTTCTCTCAAAGGCAAGCATGTTTTAATGCGAGTCGATTTTAATGTTCCCTTGTCAAAGGAGGGTAAAATTACAGATGATTCGCGCATCAAAGCGGCCTTGCCTTCGATCGAATACGTTATAAACCATGGAGCGGCTTTGATTCTCATGAGCCATCTTGGCCGTCCTGCCGCAAGACCCGATCCTAAATTCAGCCTCAAACCCGTAGCGGAAAGGCTTTCCGAACTATTGGAGAAACCAATTCTTGTAGCTCCCGATTGCATCGGCCCCGAGGTTAAAAAAATGGCGGCAGCTCTTCGGCCCGGACACATCCTAATGTTGGAAAATGTCCGTTTCCATCCTGGTGAAGAAGAGCCTGAGCAAGATTCTTCTTTTGCTAAACAACTTGCGGATTTGGGCGATGTATATATCAACGATGCATTTGGCGCCGCACATCGCGCGCATGCATCAACCGCATTGATTGCGAAATACTTTCCCGGGAAAGCGGCGGCCGGACTGCTTATGGAAAAAGAGATCGCGTTTCTTGCTCCTCTTTTGCAGACTCCCAATCGTCCCTTTTATGCAATCATTGGGGGGGCGAAGGTTTCAACCAAAGTCGGGGTGATTCGTAATCTTTTGAAAAGAGTGGATGCTCTTTTTCTTGGAGGAGCAATGGCCCTGACGTTTTTTAAAGCTGCAGGGATCGAAATTGGCTCTTCATTTTATGAAAAAGAAGTATTGAATTGGGCAAAAGAACTTTTGCAAAATGCAAAATCGCTTTATCTCCCTTTTGACCTCGTGATAGCAGATGCATTTTCAAACGATGCGAATAGACAAACGGTCTTGTCGCGCGATGGCATTCCTCCAGGGTGGCAAGGGATGGATATCGGACCTGTAACGATCAAAAAATGGTCTGATTTTCTCGGAGCCGGCTCTACCGTATTTTGGAACGGCCCGCTTGGGGTTTTTGAGATGCCCCATTTTGCAATAGGAACTTATGAAATTGCGCTTAGTTTAGCAAAATCAAATGCCGAAGTCATCGTTGGGGGGGGAGATTCTGTTGCAGCGATCCAACAAATGGGGCTTGGAGACAAATTCGCTCATCTGTCTACGGGAGGGGGGGCCGCTTTAGAATGGCTTGAGTTCGGCCATCTTCCCGGGATTGACGCGCTTTCTCCCGCTACCTCTTAATCAGTTTCATATTATTGTTTAATAGCCCTAATACCTCTTCAAAAATTATATATGTGCATCGTTTTTCTAAACAGCCACTTTCTTCAGTTTTATTAAATGGCTAAATATGCGATGCTATACCCAAAGTGATTCAAAAATTGGCCTGTGGGTATACTCAAAGCGCTGAAAAGCCAATTTTTGAATCACTTTGGGTATAGCATTGAGATATGCAAGAGGATAAACTGTCCGAATTTGGGAAGTGGCGATCATTTTTCTGGCCAATTCACCGATGGGAGCTAAAGAAATTTCTCCCTCTTTGTTTGATCTTTGCCCTGATTACATTCAATTATAATTTACTTAGAGCCTATAAAGATTCCATGGTTGTCACTGCCAACCATTCAGGAGCGGAGACAATTCCCTTCATCAAAGTTTGGGCAATTCTTCCGGGTGCCATCTTAATTACTTTTATTTTTACTCGACTTGCAAATCGTTATTCCCGAGAGAAAGTTTTTTATATCATGATGACTGCCTTTCTCTTTTTTTTCTTTATCTTCACTTTTGTTCTTTTCCCGGCTCAAGACTATCTGCATCCGAATGGACTGGCGGATCGATTACAAAACTTTCTCCCTCCCGGATGCAAGGGGTTGATTGCCTTGTTCAGAAATTGGACCTTCACTCTTTTTTATGTGATGTCTGAGTTGTGGAGTACAGCGATCCTATCCGTTTTATTTTGGGGTTTCACCAACGAAGTCACCTCAGTTGGGGAAGCAAAACGTTTCTATGGAATGTTGACTATTGGAGGCAATTTGGCTGGCATCGGCGCCGGTCAGGTTGCAAGTAATTTTACACATCATTTTTATCTCTCTTGGCTTCCTTATGGAAAAAATTCTTGGGACCAGTCTATTTTATTTTTGGGCTGCGCCATTATTCTTTCCGGTTGTGCGACAATTGCAGTATTTCGCTGGCTGAATGCCCACGTAATCAAGCCCGATGAAGCAATGCACCTGCAAAATCAAAAATCGGAAAAAATTAAAATGTCGATGCGGAAAAATTTCGCGTATCTTGCTAAATCAAAATATTTAATTTGCATTGCTGCTATTGTTGTTGGCTACAATCTTGCGATGAATTTAATTGAGGTAGTCTGGAAGAACCAAATTAAACAAGTCTACCCCGATCCGGCTGATTTTACTGCTTACATGGGGGATGTAATGACTGTTATGGGGGTCATTGCGACCATTTTAGCAGTTTTCTTTACAAATAGTTTTATTCGCCGTTCCTGGACTATTGCGGCGCTCATGCCGGCTTGCATTATTCTCATTACAGGTACTGCTTTTTTTCTCTTTATTTTATCCGAGCAAATGGACATTCGATGGATAGGAGCTTTTTTTGGAACGACTCCTCTTTTGCTCAGCATTGCTTGTGGGTCTTTGCAGCAGGTCATGGCCCGCGCTTGCAAATATACTTTGTTTGATGCGACAAAAGAAGTGGCTTTTATTCCGCTCAACCCTGAATCAAAGCTGAAAGGAAAAGCAGCTATTGATGGCGTTGGCTCCCGAATCGGGAAATCGGGCGGTTCATTGATCCATCAAGGACTTTTGCTCCTTTTTACCACGGTATCTGCGAGCACGCCTTATGTAGGAGCCATTTTTCTCATTGTGATTTTGATCTGGATGGCAGCGGTTCTTTCTTTAGGAAAACAGTTTGATGTCTTGACTGGCCAGAATGCCAAATTGAATATTTCGGACCCCAACCCCGAGCCGCAATCCCATTTGATGAAGGAGGGGGCGTGATCTCTACTTTTAAGAGACTGTTAACGGATTTCGCTTCTGTCGATTTTGGGGTTCTTTTGAGCCGATTTTCGGTTTGTTTTTGGGGGGTAATATCGACCAAATGTATATTACCCCCCAAAAACAAA
>DATIHO010000145.1:0-28339 GCA_035480615.1 Chlamydiales bacterium
CCCCCCCCCTCCCCCTCGCCACGTCAATGTTTGTTCTCCGTTAGGAGAATAAACTTGGCGGAATGACAAGCCGGATGTAACCGGCCACCTTGTAACTGGCAGGCATGCCTAACCCGGATTTCTCACCAAGCAGGTGAATAAAAGCCCCGTTTTGTGTTATAACTATTTTACTAACAAATGGTTAAGAACAAACAAAACGGAAGCGGGATGAAAAACAGAGTGTAACAAATCCCAACTCAAACTTCAGACCCTCTATTCACGCGATATCGTTGCAAAATTTGACGGTAGTAACATCACATCGGACAGCGGCGCACTCCTTTTGCGAGAAATCGAAAAACGAACGCACATCCTGCAACGTCTGAGCAACTGCTTTACGGACTCTCGCAATCCCAAGTTGATCAAGCATACAGTAGAAGCGCTCATCAAACAACGAGTTTTGGGGATTGTTATGGGGTATGAGGATCTTAATGATCATGAGCGGTTACGACAAGATCCATTTCTTGGATTGCTCTGCGAAAAACAGGATCCAACCGGCTCTGACCGATTCATGGAGCGCGACAAGGGAAAAGCATCGGCAGGGAAAAGCACGTTGAATCGACTGGAACTTGGAGCGGTACGCACCAGTCGTTATAAAAAAATCGTACCCAATATGGAAGCTACCGATGATTTGCTCGTCGACCTTTTTATTGAGAGCTACGCGAGCGCTCCGAAAGAAATCGTCTTTGACGTAGACGCTACAGATGATCGCATCCATGGTAAGCAGGAGGGACGTTTTTTTCACGGTTACTATGGTGATTGATGGAAGAGGCTAAAAAACTCCACGAAGAGACTGGTCAGGTAGCGCGCATCTTCAAAGATTTTCGTTATCGAACATTGAACAGCTGGAGTTGCGAACGGCGAGTGGTGGGAAAAGCAGAATATTTGAATCAAGGAGCCAATCCTCGCTTTGTGGTGACTTCATTGGGAACAGAGTTTCAAGATAAAGATTTGTACGAAAAAATCTACTGTACCCGTGGAGAAATGGAAAATCGAATCAAAGAGCAACGGATTGGCACTGATATATTTCATCGATCCTTTTTTCAGCTTTCTGCCGCTTTGAAAATGTCTCATATACCATTTAGCTACCTCGCTGATGTTTTTCGTTTATATTCTCTCATTCTGATTCACAAATTCCGTCAACTATCCAGCGCCGAAGATCAATCCCAGCCGCCCATGCATCTCCCGGACTTTTGCCGACTGGCGGCAACCAAAGCCGCAGATGCGGATAGTTCGCCTTCCACCAGCGGAATGCGCTTGCCCTTGCCTTGTCGACATCAAGAGCAAACACAATTCGATACGCTGACTTCAGCAATTGGTGGCAATGGACATCTGGACGCTTGCCTGCGCCCCCTAAAGCCACGACGAAACAAAGGTCGGAAGCAAATTGATGCACCAGCATTGCATCGAATTCCGCTTCCACAACAACCGCGATCGATTTCACAGAAGGCAACGAGAATACCGCAGGGCATCGCATACCCCCTGATATTTCGACATATTTGGGCAATTCATCGCCCTTTTTCCACTCATTCCGGCGCATTTTTATCTTGGTAGGCCTCCCATTCATTGAATCGAAAAGCGGAATCACCAATCCCTGCGGAAGCCATAACTTCTTTCCCTCAGCCTCTTCAATTCCCCATTCACTACGGACAAGCCAAATTGTATTCGGATTCCATCCAAAACGAAACTTCTCGATCCATTCAAAGGTAAAACCTCGTTGTTGCAGGAGATCCAAAGCATAAGGTGTCCGTAGCAGCCGTTGATGGCAGACATTGATGAACTCTTGTGCCTTGCTCTGCCATAACAGAGATGGCAATTGAGCCTGCTCTGGATTAAAAACAGGAGCTGAACTCTGTCGCAGGGAAAGCCGTGACCTCTTTTTTGACTCGACGTTCACAACAACGCATGCCTGTGCGTATGACATCCCGCGAAAATCGCGGCAATATTGAATAGCATCCCCTTTTTTCTGGCATTGCCTACAGAAGTACCGATTTACTTTGTCCCAAATGATAAACCGATCGCATCCACCACATCCGGGACAAGGAGAGTGATATTCTCTTTCTTTGGTGGAAGCAACTCTTTTTGGGTTTAGCTAAATAGTGGACCATGAGTGGACCGCGGAGAACTTGGAAAGCGACAAACTGGACCGCGGATTTGAGGGTAATTTGTCTATGAGAATGGGGGCGGTTGGACGATTTCAGAACTTTTGACTGGCAAAAGATTCAAACATTATGCGCTATATTTTCATCTAGATCTAGTTTGCATATGAGAAACTGAAGAAAGCTAGCGGAGATCACCATTGAAGTCATGGATTTTAGGTATCTTTTGCTATAGAGAGAGCTATCGAATGGCCCCCATCTACAGTCAATATTTGTCCTGTCATCCATGAGGATTCTTCTGTTGCAAGAAAAAGTGCTGTAGATGCTTGATCACTAGGAAGTCCTACACGCCCAAGAGGAATATCTTTAATAGCGGAATCGAATTCAGAGCTTTCTTCATAGGGAGTGTACCCAGGTGCAATGGCATTCACTCTAATCCCATGTTGTGCTAGCTCCAAGGCCATAGTTTGCGTTAGCATGTTCAATGCAGCTTTACCAGACGCATGTGCGACTCGATTCATCGTTGGACGCGTGCCAGAAATGGAAGAGATATTGATAATATTCCCTTTCTTTTGCTTTTGTACCATTCCCTTTGCAACAAGCTGTGATAAGAAAAATGGTGTCATTAAGGTGATCTGCAACAACTGTTCAAAATCATGAGTTGTCAATTCAAAAAAGTCTAACGTGTTGTAGCCTCCTGCATTGTTAACCAAGATGTCTACGTGTCCCAAAATATGTATGCATTCTCTGTAAAATTGTTCTACCCCTTCATGAGTGGAAAAATCTGCGTACAATGCACTTGCATTCCCACCTGCTTTTTGAATGCAGTCTAAGACTTCTTCTGCTCCCTTCTTATCAGATCGATAGCTAATGACTAATTCGGCCCCTTCTTTAGCAAACAATAAAGCAATTGCTTTTCCAATGCTTCGGTTAGCTCCTGTCACAATTGCTTTTTTTCCTTCTAATTTCATAAGTTATCCTTTTGATAGGCTATCGAATGATCTTCTTGGACATCGCTGATCCAATTATCCTTATCCCAAGAAGAAAGAAAATTTTTAGTAATGGGCATCTGCTTTTCCAAGGGATTTCCTGCTTGCCATTTTCCGATTAGCTCAGTGAAAGGAATTTTGACTGTAAAAGGACCATCAGCAAATCCGCCAACTGCATAGGGTTGAAAAACTAAAATCAAAGATTCGTGATCTACTACAAATACTTTCATCAGTTCTTGATCTAGGTGGTCACTTAATGGATCAGCACCTTGAAAGTAATTGCAATTATTGTCATTTTTGAGAAATTTTTCGCAATAGCTCCTTAAAAATTCTTTTTGACTGGATTCTGGAAATAGGTCATTTAAAGTAATTTCCTTGAAGGAATCATTTGTTTTGACGTACGTTTTGCCTTCATAGCGAATCCATCCATGAGGAAGATGAGCAAATACAAAAACGTCTCCCATAAGGCTCACCACATTATCTGAAAAAAGAATGGCTCTTAGATGATAGTTCATTTGAAAAGGCCCTTCATCTAAAACGCTTTCGGTCAAAATAGTAGCAATAAAATCCTTTTTGATCTCTTCAAGATTATTGAATCCTTTATTCGAGTCTGAAGAACAAGCCGTAAAGATGAGGAACAAAAAGAGATAACTTATTTTCATAAAACACACAATTTTAGGTGATAACAACAAAGTTATGCTGGCCATGTTCGGGTCGTAGATAATGATTTCCATTTTTCATGTGAACGAGAGTGGCATGCAATTTACCTTCCATAGTCCATTTAATAGCTTCCTGTTTTGGCAGCCATACAGACTCTTTGTTGACACAAACCAGGTATTCTGTGATTACTCCGCGTTTTTTATGCACTCCTGAAATGATCCCTCTTGGAATGAAATCTTCCTCACCAACTTCCCAACGTTCATTTTTTTCTATAGCCTTCCAGTATCTTTCAAATTCTTCATCGGATAAAGAGCTGATTTTGCGATTTGGATCAAGGTTGCTCATCTTTGCAATTTTTGGACCGTGACCAGGATCTTCCTTAACATATCTCAAGGATGCTTCTAATAGGGTTAGATTTCGGTAACGACTCCCTCTCAACATGACAACTAAAGCCTCATGCCCCGTTGCGTAATCTGGATAAACAGCATACTCATATTCTCCAAAGCCAGCTGTGCCGATAGCGCGCCTGTCTTTGCTTGTACTATAAGAACTTTTAAGAAGTGCACCTGGATTGTTACATCTCCATGTACGAGTACCTCCACTTCGAATGATCATATTTCCTTGCTCATCGAAGTATTGTACAGTGAACTTACTTCTGTCATCCCCAATATTAGGAGGACCTGCTTTAGCACTCACAAAGACCATATGTTCACCTAATTTTGCATTTCTTATTTTGGCTACTACTACAACTGAGAATTGGTTTATGTTTTTACTCTAAGAAGTTGCCTACCCCTTACCTTTTTAATGAGTTATTCTATGGCAAATAAGAAAAGGTTGCAATTACAAAGTTGCACAAGGTGTGCTATATTTTAGTTCTTGAAGAAATGCTCTTACAACCTCTGCGAATCCTGTTGGATTATCCGCATGAACAACATGTCCACCCTCTAGAATACTAAGACGTGTATTAGGTCGATGCAATGCCATTTGTTCACAATGTGTTTGCGTTGTAACTCGGCTGTCTTGTCCGCGGATGAGTAGAGCTGGACAATCTGTTGCAAGCCACTCCTTCCAGTGGTTTCCATTGGTTAAGTTGATCGACTTGACTATCTCCTGTGGGTTAAATGCAAGCCGCCAACCACCATCAGTTTGACGGAATGAATCTTGTAAACAAGATAACAATCGTAAACCCACGCACTGCGCAAGGTCTTCGCGGGTGTTAAAGATGCCTGCCCAATTTAGTGAAAAACTGACATCAACGGAGATCTCAGCCCCGATATCTTCGATGATCATAGCGCGTACAAGAGCTGGATAACGCGCGGCAAAGTGGTAGGCATTTACACCTCCAAGAGAATTGCCTAACAGTACTACCGGCTTCTGTAAATTGAGGTGTGCAAGGAAAGCTGTTAGATCGCTAAGATAATCGTCGCGAGTATAAGTTGCAGCATGGTCGGAGTGTCCATGTCCCCGTTGATCCAAAGCAATAACACGCCATTGAGACGCCAATGCGGTGGCAAGAGAGGAGAATGTGACGCCTTCCATCCAATGTGCATGGAGGGCGATGATTACTGGGCCATCGCCACCTGAATCGAGATAGGAAAACGTTAACTGATTGTGTTGAAATGTGTGTTTTTGCATGTGATTTTCCATATTTTAGTCGTCCCCGAGCAAGGTTTTTATTAATAGTTGAGCCAACCACTTCTCATATTCTTCTGATGTCCAGCCCCGCTCGATCACGAACATCCGGTAGATGTCGCGTCCCGTAAAAGCCCAAAGAATATCTCGTGCTTGAGACAAGCCGAGGCCCTTGAGGAGGGCTTTATCCTTCATCAGTGTTTCGACGAACTCTTCTTGACGAAGATAGCGACGTTCTTCCCTTTCTTTTTGCTGCTCTTTTAATTCAGGAGCTAAAAGAGAAGCTCCCTGAAAAATATCAATTTGCGCACTTTCAGAATCATACAATTGCCGTGAAAGTTTAGCGGTTATTATGAGCCGTTTTTTTGCTGATTTTTCTCGTTTACCTGCCTCAACCAAAGCATTAAACTCTTCAGTGGGGAGGGCTTCATCCATCAAAGCAAAGAGAACACCTCGCTTGGATTGGAAGAGCGAGTAAACTGTGGGTATTGAAACTTCAGCAGCTTGAGCCAGTTTTTCAATGGTGACACATTCAAAACCCTCTAACTGAAAGAGCTGTTTAGCTGACTCAAGGATGCGGTGTCTCGTTTGCGCCGCTTGAGCATTTCTATTTTCAGAATTATAAGTTCTTTTTTTTTGAATTGACATCGTGTTGCCTAAGAGCCTCTTTGGATTTTGTCAGCAATTGCGCGCAAGTGCGCAATCGCTGGGGTTTTGATATTTGAACAATTTTAGGAAAAAATTTCGTCCTTCTTTTCCTCAAAAGGTCTAGCGTCATAAAATAACTCATAACGAATAATTAAGCCCTCTTGAAATGTCAATAGTACGGCCCCTCGAAAAAGCCCAATTGGAGCCGGGCAATCTAGATCATAGGCCAACATAACCTGATCTCCATTGCCACACTGGGCACGAATTGTCAGCTTGTTGAAGACGGCAAGGAAGTGCTTTACTGAATTGAATACAGCATCCTTTCCTGTTACATCTGCTAAGGGGCTTATAAGCCGAACTTCTGGGTGAAGATATTTCTGGATAACAGAAAGATCTTTGTTATTCATTGCCTGGTAATAGGCTACTGCGGAAGCTACATTTTTCTCTGACATATGTATCCTTTCTTTTGAGAAGAGTTTGATTTTCGATTTCATTATAGCTAACTATATTCAATATGTCAATGCGAAAGAATACTTGTCCTATGTGACAGATTTTTGCATAATCACTAAAGACGAAAGAGCAATATCGAAGGAAAACCCATGGATATCATTAAACACAACGCCATTTCTTGGGACAAACAGGCAGAACAGCAAAACGAATGGTCCAGACCCATCTCTTCTGAAGCGGTAGAGATAGCGAAAAATGGCCAGTGGGAAATTCACCTCACTAAAAAAGCACTTCCAGAAAGCTGGCTTCCAAAACAACTTAAGAACAAGGACATACTCTGTTTGGCATCAGCTGGCGGCCAACAAGCACCTGTGCTGGCAGCAGCGGGGGCCAATGTTACGGTTTTTGATATTTCCGAAAAGCAGTTAGAGTTAGATCGTTATGTCGCAAAACGTAACCATTTAACACTAAAAACGATCCAAGGCGATATGTCTAATTTGTTTGGAATTGCAGATGGTTCATTTGATTATATTATCCACCCTATTTCAAATTTGTATGTGCCAGATTTAACACCTGTCTGGCGTGAATGCTACAGGGTATTGCGCTCACAAGGGGTGCTGTTGGCAAGTTTTTATAATCCTATTTTATTTGTTTTCGAAAAAAATAAGGAGCTTGAAGAAAAGGGGTTACTAAAACCTAAATTCAAATTGCCCTACTCGGATATCTCCCATTTAGAATCATCCATTCTCGATCAAAAAACGAGCAGCAAAGATGCCCTTATTTTTGGCCACACACTAACTAGCCAAATAAGTGGGCAATTAGAGGCGGGATTTTTGCTTTCTGGTTTTTATGAAGATGAACATCCCTCACCAAGATTCTTGATCGAAGAATATATGCAGACTATGATTGCAACCAAGGCAATCAAATTGTGAGAAGAATCGTTATCTAATAGATGGTTGAACGCCGACAGTCTTTTTTCACTTGAATCGCTAAATGTACAAAGTCGAGTTAACATGTTTCATTATGACTCAGAAGGGCTATGATTTGTTTTTGCTGATTGTGGGCTGTTTGAAACAGTTTTAACGCCTTAAGATAAGATGTCTCATTTTTAGCAAAATGTCCGCTGAATTTATTCTTCTCACTGATAATTTCCCCTACGACATCAAGCTGTATATTATCAATCATCTCTTGAACGTGTAGCAAATTGCGCTTTAGCGTTTTTTCAATAGAGAAGGTCGCTTGCTCGGGATCCGCAAGAAAGTTATTGAATTGTTGGCAAAATTCACAAGAACATGTGCTGCTCCCTGCGCGCGCCCATGTTAAAGGCCTTTGTGGTTGAACACCGAAATGTTTTGTGATCCCATTGAAATAAACCTTCCTCAGAGCTTGGAAAACAACGTGCTGATAATCATAATCTGGGGATGAAGTTTCCAGCGACCTTAAGAGGGCTGGGGCAAACACCTCGACAACAAATTTAGGATCCTCAACGCTATTGAGCTCAGCAACAGCTTCAGCTAACCTCTTTTGATCGTCCAAAAGGCCCAACAGTCGAAAGATCTCCGTTAAGGTCTCACTGCCAAGGTTTTTTATTTTTTGTCGGCAACGAGACTCCCATTCTGCAGCAAAATATTCTGCGACAATAGTGCGTTGTTCAGAGTAGCCTTTCAATGCGATGAAAAGTTCATGAAGCCAAGAGAATAGGGATCCCCTTGATTTTGCGGCAATCGCGTCGATCTCGGGTTTAAGTGCTGCCAAAGAGAAAAGCTTAATCAATCGCGCAACATTCATAGCATCAAGGAAAGAAAAAGAATATTTTTGATAACGCTGGAGATAATACTTAAGCAAATCGACATCTGCTAAAGTAATCAAGGAGTCTAAAATATTGATCTTATAGAACCGCATGCTCGTAGAGCGATCGAGAATTTGATGCGCTAACTTTAAAACCTGTCCTCGATTTGACTCTTCCTGCCATGTTGCAGACTTAAGAAGAGTTTCCAGGTAATGGGCACCATATTCTAAATCGCCGTACCCTACAACCTCAAGATCGGAGCTTTCAGGCCAAATGATCACAGCACCGCGATGGTACCAGAGTTCTTTAGTTGCCCCCGAATTGCCAGTAGCTTCCGAGATTGAGACCTCGCGACCTGGACCTCCGATTAAAGGCTCATCGGCTAACAAGGCATCTTCACTGAGCAGAATTTTTTCGATTTTTATTTTGTTGCCATCGTTATCCAAAAAGTGATGAGCATATATCTCAGTAGTGTTGATTCCATACTCAGTGTAGTTACTCTCGCTACATTCACTATCATCATCATGGTATCTATTACGCTTGTATCCATCGCCATAGTAATCCCCGTAGCTTTCTTCATAATAGCTCACAAGGCACAGAAAGGCTTTACACTGATGTTTAGCAGCAGCTTTGAGCAAAATTGATGCTTTGGAATGATCACTGCTTTTTAAGTTGCTTAGACAAAGGTTCTTTTCTGTGTAAGAATGGTCTAGCAAATAGGTTAAAAAAGGAAACTTATGCTGCTCCCCGCTCCATTTTTGAATATAACTGTCGACCTGTTCGATGATTTCATCATTTTTTGACAACTGAGGCTGCGTGCTTCGGCCTGCAAGAGCCAAATTGTAAACCAAGCAGAAGCGGTAGCCCGAGAGCACTGGTTTGACTTCATGAAAACAGTCGGCATAAAAGACCGCATACTCTGGAGAAAACTTACCTTTGCCAGCGAAGCTGTAGGAAAAGCTCTCACCAGCATGGCTAATAATCAATTCACCGCCTTCATGAGGGGATGGCAGGCTGATGACGAGTGTAGCGAACATATTGTCTATCTTTTCAGTGTCTCTATGAGGTAAAAAGAAACAACCTTTGCCATAGAGCAGCAACTTATACAGCTCGCACTCTACAGTAACATCCCCCAACCCTAATTGTTGAGCTATATTTCTACACATTTGTTTGAGAGCTTCCTGCCAATCAGGATTTTGAAATTGCAAGGACGAAGGCGAAAGCTGCCACACATTGCGGACGTTAGTATCGATGATGGTTTCTTCTTTAAAACCGTAAGGGGCTTGTTCACACTGGGCCATAATCTGTTCAGCTTGCTCTGGACGTAAAGGAAAGGAAATCTCTCCAATATGGTCAATATAGAGGCCCGGCAGCAACGATTGCATGGTGCCGTGCGCTGAAAAAGTTCCTGGAGATTCTAATTTATTCAATATGGTAAGAAGGTCGCTCATTCTGTGCTCATGATAATGGAATATTGATCATTTTTCCCCAAAATCCTATCATAGCGATTCATTAATAATCATCTCCAAAAGTAAAGAGCTCCAACGTGAAAGATGTAATAAATATTGTAAACCTTCTTCTGAAGGATCTTGATAGAGATAATTCCTTGGGAAGCCTCATTTATACCGTTCGTGATCTTGTTAGCCTGAGCGCATCGAACGAATACCTCCAAGTATGCATCAATGAGTTATCCAAAGCAAAAAAGCAAGATCAAAAACATTTTGAAAATCTTGGCTTAGCAGTGATTGAAGATGTGCATCGTGCAACAGCTGAACTTAAGAATAAAATAGACTGTTACCCCAGATTGACGAAGGCTATTGACAGATCTTTCTTCAAAGAAACTAAAATAAAATTTGATGAGCACCTCTTAGCCGATAGACCTCGTGTGGTTTGGGAGCCTTTCCTCAAGCTTCTCAAGGCTATTTTAGATTGTGGAGAGGCAGAACATCTCATTACGCCCTATGCATCTATTGCGTCCAATAATGGTAGCCAATTCATCAAAGAACTCACCTTCTCTGACAAAATTAAAACCTTTTGCAGAGACGCAGAACACTTTCGTGCAAGAAAAGATATGGCTTTATGGAATGCGTGGGAGAGGATTATTCTTTTCCACGAATGGGAAAAAAATGGGATATCTCAATCGGCTATTAAGGGTAAACTGGAAAACTTTTCAGTCGATAATCAACTCAAGTATGCCTTGAAAGCAATTTGTCGATACATGCTTGTCTACCTCTCTAAACTTCCAATCAATGAAAAAGGCGAATTAACCTCATTAGCCCCGATAAAAACTGACTCGTCTGAGCTTCTCCCCGAGAAACGACCCGAAACATTTATTATTAAGGCTTTAGAACTATTCATAGAGCCATTTGAATGCCAGATATGGATTCTTTCACATCACAATAATGGAGAGTATCACCCCTATTTTGTCGCCTGGCGTAAAGATGGAAGTCGGGCGCACGAATTTGCAATGAATTTACTCTCCCTCAATCGAGGTGATGTTCTTGTTGACGAAGATTTGCCGGCTAGAAGGAATGATTTAGGGATCAAAGGTATACTGAAAGACATTTTTTTTCAGAATTCGAATGTTTTTAACGGCAAATATGTTAGAGTTGACGAATTGCCATTCAAAATCTCCAACGAGCAACTATTCGCTGATCTACCCAAAAACAAACAACGGACTCCAAAATTCCCTATAGATGCCTACAATGAGTACTTAAGGAGCCATACTTAATTTTCCTCTGACCCTTCTTTTTTAATTCAAACATCTGCTTTCATGTTTTTTCCATTTTAGAATTCTGACTCATTCTGACAGAAGGCTTGGCTCTTCTCTCGGAAAAATCTGCCGGAATTCACCAAATTCTGACCCATTCTCAGACTGAACTCCCTGCCTAAAATTCATGCTAAAATTTCAAGCATGAAGCAAACAAAAAAAGATCGCATTTTACCTCCACATCAAAGCGCTGCTGTCTGGTCCGAAGACCAGTCCAAGCATCAGCTTTATGCTTTTTTTGCTTTGCTGATGAAAATTGACAAACGTAACAACTCGAAAAATTATGAACATCAAAAAAGTCGAAATAGTGCCGATCAAACCTCATGAGGGGTTGATTGGTTTTGCCAGTATAGTAATTGGCGATTGCCTTTACTTAAGCTCCATTGGAGTCCACACGCGACTTGATGGGAAGGGTTTTAGGATCACTTACCCAACCAAAAAAGTCGGTAATGTGAACGTTGCAATTTTTCACCCCTTGGAAAAGGAACTCAGCAGGGAAATAGAGCAGGCTATTTTTGAGAAGGCCGCTCAAATTTTTGTATAAACGTAAAGAAAGAAGTAATCCACAAGGATGGTAATTCCGTGTTTGAAGATATCAATAGGCGACATGAGCCAAATCCAGCCATGGCCTCACAGTTTTTGACTCGCTTTGATGAAGATGGGGTTTTTACTTTTCAGACGTTTGATGATTGTAAAATGAGGAAAGCCCCCTATTTGGCTCGCATTTTACATGGGTCTTTTGATGAACATCGCATCGAATTGCTGCGCTTGAATCAGCAGGGAGCTGGCATTTTTTTCACGGTTAATGCCACTGATGGTCGCGGTCGCAGCGGAATAAATATCACGAAGATTAGAGCTGTCTTTGTTGATCTCGATGGAGCACCTTTAGATCCAATTTATCATGCACCACTGGAACCCCATCTCATTGTCCAGTCAAGTCAAGGAAAATACCATGCATACTGGATTGTCGATAGATTACCACTTGATCAATTCACCAACACACAAAAGTTTTTAGCAAAGCAGTTTCAAGGAGATAGCAAGGTCTGCGATCTTCCTCGAGTCATGAGGCTTCCAGGTTTTTATCATCACAAATCAGAACCTTACTTGACCCATGTTATCCAAGAAAATCACCGTCGCCCTTACTGTTTTGAAGAGTTTTTAGCTGCTTTCAAAGTAAACTTAAGCGAAGTTTCTCAAAAAGAACCACGCTTAGGCGTCGAGCACGATCCTATTTTAAAAACATTACAAGCAAGAAATATGCTTAGAAACTCCATCTCTAATAAACCTGGAGGATGGGAAATCGTATGTCCTTGGGCTTCTTCTCATACAACAAAAGATCACGGCACTCACTACTTTGAAGCTCACACAAATGGATACAAAAGGGCCGGCTTTCACTGTTTCCATGCACATTGCAAGGATAAAAGTGTCGAACATCTCAAAAATTGGCTCAGTATTGATTTTCCATCGGTAATGAATAGTGAATGGGCAGCACCGATTACTTTGCCGAAAAGTTTACCTGACGTTGCAGCATTCAATGAAAATCTCCTCCCAAATTCTTTAAAAGGTTGGATCATGGATATAGCCGAGCGTATGCAAATTCCTCCAGATTTTTCAGCAGCAGCTTTGTTTGTGATTCTTGGATCTTTAATGGGTAGAAAACTGGGCATTTATCCCAAGCAGAAAGATAACTGGATCGTTGTCCCCAATTTATGGGGAGCAGTTATTGGCCGTCCTTCTCTTCTTAAATCGCCTGCCATTGCTGAAGTGATGAAACCTCTTGAACGATTAATTTTAGCATCAATGGAAGAGCATCAAATGCAACAGTCTTATTTTGAAAAGCAGGGCATGATTGCGGATGCCCAAAAGGCAGCCTTAAAAGAAAACCTCAAACGCGCTGCCAAAAAGGACAATGCCAAGCTCGAAGAAATGCTCAATCAGCATCATGAATCAGTTCTTCTCAAAGAACCCATTTTAAAACGTTATAAAACTGAGGACAGCACTGTAGAAATGTTGGGACAAATCCTATTGCAGAATCCTGAAGGGATTTTGGTGCATCGAGATGAATTGACGGGGTGGCTGACATCCTTGGATCGCTACGGTAGAGAAGGTGATCGTTCATTCTATCTAGAATCATGGAACGGAACAGGTAGCTTTACTGTCGATCGGATCGGAAGGGGCTCTTTGCATATTCCAGCTTTATGCTTATCCATTTTAGGAGGAATCCAGCCAGGACCCATTAGCTCTTATGTTTATCAGGCTACAGCAGGTGGCGCAGGTGATGATGGTCTTCTCCAACGTTTTCAAATGACTGTATGGCCTGATGCGCCCAAAACTTGGAAAAATATCGATCGTCTACCCGACAACCAGGCCAAATCACATGCTTATGAAATTTTTGAATGCTTAGACCGACTCGTGATTGATCATCATCGATTAGAAGAAGGCGAGATACCTGCCTTAAGGTTCTCTCTCGAAGGTCAAGAAATCTTTAATGCCTGGCGTACTGAGCTCGAACTGCGCTTAAGAAAAGGAGATTTACTTCCTGCTTTAGAAAGTCACCTTGCGAAATATCGCTCACTGATGCCGAGCATTGCCTTAATTTTTTATACCGTGGAAGCATTGTCGAAAGGTCAACCCATTGCCTCCGTTAGTGGTGAAGCTGCCAGTCAAGCCGTTGCATGGTGCAATTATTTAGAAACTCATGCGAAACGTCTCTATTCCTCCGCCAAAGATCCAGCAATGGAAGCCGCGCGTGCTTTATTAGATCGAATCAAAAAAGGGGATCTTCAGGACGGTTTTGCAGCTCGTGATGTTTATCGAAAACAATGGTCTCATTTGAACTCTTCGGAGTTGGTACACCAAGGGACTAAAATTTTAGTCGATTTCGGTTGGGTTAAAGAAGAGTCAATAGACCAAAAAGGAAAACTTATTCGCATCCATCCCAGCATCAAGAGAAAATGATGAATATTTATAAGCGCCAGTCACGGGACTGACATTACTGACACGGTCCTATGTCAGTAATGTCAGTTCCATGACCCAAGCTTAAAAAAAATTAAGAAATTTGGAGAAGGTAAATGGCTAACCGAAAAGATATAGCGACCACAGACCAAATCGCTCTATTAGTTGAGGCGATAAATTGTGAAAATCAAGATACAGCCAGACTTTTGGTAAGACGGGCTCTGAATGTCGTTTATGACAACAAAAAATCTTCATGGTCCTTTGATGATCGAGCGGACATTGAAGTTGATAATAGCGAATTCGATGCTGTCGTTGCCTTAATTCGCAGTGTGAAACCAAGAGACTCTGTTGAAGCCATTTTGGCAGCACAATTTGTGGCCCTTCATCTTCAAGGAATGAATGCCTTAGCCAAGGATTGTGGAGCGACCAAAGGCCACGGCATGATGATGGTTCGTTTGAGTCATCAAGCATTAGAAGTCCTTCATCGATATCGTGAGAAGAGTCAATCAATCATCGAATTAAATTGAGAAATAAAAAAAGGAGAATACCCCATGGCGTTTGATTTTAGAAAGCTGCCGAGATGTGGCGCAAAAGCAAGAAGTAATCAGCATCAACCTTGTCGGCAAGCCGTAATGCCCAATGGAAAATGCCATTGGCATGGTGGATCAGTATCAATAAAACATGGTCGTTGCACTAAGGAAGCACACACCAAGCGGGTTAAAAGCCGACATTTGATCAATGACTTGAGAAAGTCCCTCGTATCTTTGGAGGATTTTATCTATGTGGGATGACTTAAGATGCCTTGACGAGGACTTTGATATAGCCAAGGCAAATGAACTTCATTTGAAGTATCTCCGAAAGATGCGATCTGAATGTCCTCATCTACCTGAAAGTTTAGCTGAAAAGCTGGATCTATGGGAACGACATTTTTTAGGAGACTTAGAGGCAACTAAAGAGGTTTTGATTTTATGTAGATTAGCTAAACGAAGCGATTTTGATTTTGAACAAGAAGCATGGTTTCAGCCCGAGTGAACCGAAGAAATTCTTGTTGCAAAGTTTTATAAGCATTGTTATTGTTTAAAATCAATAATGGAGGACATCATCATGGAGAAAATTGACGATTATCTACAGATCAATGAAGCCGCAGCTTATCTGGGCATTTCGCCCAGCACTTTGCGTAATTGGGAAAAGCAAGGAAAGCTCTCAACTCATCGCAATCCTATCAATAGCTATCGCCTTTATAAAAAAAAGGACCTTGAAAATCTTCTAAAGTCCATACGCAACTCAAGCACCCCTAAATAATCTACAAGGACTTTTTATGGATCTACTAGAATTTGAAGAGCTCTTGAATCTCATACAGAATAGCGATGAATCAGAAAGAGTTGAAGTCAAACGATCAGCTGAAAAAATTGGAGATAGTGCTTTAGAAACGATTTCCGCTTTTAGCAATGAACCTGGCTTGGGTGGAGGGTATCTGGTTCTCGGACTTACGAAGAACGATTCTAGCAAGACTCCTCGCTATAAAGTCACTGGGGTATCTGATCCCGATAAGCTCCAAAGCGAACTTGTCACTTTATGTCGTCAGAACTTTAACAAACCGATTCGCCCGGCGATAGATGTTCTCATGCATCCTCAAGGACCTATTATTGTTGCATATATTTCTGAAGCTGAGACTTATGAGAAACCCATTTTCATTAAAAGTCGAGGAATAGAGAAGGGCGCTTATCGGAGAATTGGACCTACAGATCAATTATGCACTCAAGAAGATCTTGATATGCTTTACCAGCTCAGATCTCAGAAAAAGTTTGATAAAACAGTATTAGAGGAGGCATCTTGGAAAGATTTCGATCCGCAAGCTATAGCGGCCTATCGTGTATATCGAAAGGAAGTGAATGCCAAGGCGAAAGAGCTCGTATGGAATGACCAAGAACTCATGATTGCCTTAAGAGCCGCCGTGGAGATTAAGAACGTAATTAAACCAACAGTGGCGGGGATTATCCTGTTCGGAACTGAAATGGCTCTGCGTCGATTGTTTCCAATCTCATCGAGAATCGATTATATCACTGTCGAAGGGAAAGAATGGGTACCACATCCTGAAAAACGCTATTCGCAATGTTATGAATTTGGCGAGGCTCTTGTGTTGGCCATTCCTCGTGTGATTGCAAATATTATGCGAGATATTCCTCAAGCTTTTTCAATGCAGCCAAACAGCATCTTCCGTAAAGACATTCCTCTAATCCCTGATGTTGTTATTAGGGAAGCTGTGTGTAATTCCGTCATGCATCGTGACTATAGGGCAGGTCAAACGATTCAAATTATCCGCTATGCAAATCGCATCGAATTTTTGAATCCCGGTTATTCGTTGAAACCTGAGGATCAACTTGGACTTCCTGGATCAATTACGCGTAACGATCAGATCGCTGAAGTGCTGCATGACTTACAAATTGCCGAAGTAAAAGGCACGGGGATTCGGACAATGCGCGAAGCAATGCGAGAGGCTAATCTATCAGTTCCCTTTTTTGAGTCCGATCGAGCAGCCAATAAATTCACACTGACATTACTGACACATCACTTTTTTGATGAAAAAGACATTGAATGGCTGAAAAATTTTAAGGAGTGCGATCTCACGGATGAAGAAGCTCGGACTCTCATAGTGGTCAGGGAAATGGGAGCGATCACTAATGCCGATTATCGAAACATTAACTGTGTGGAAACCTTAGCAGCCAGCGCAAGTTTGCGACGTCTGAGAGATCTGGGTCTTCTTGAACAAAAAGGTCGAAGCAACGCTACTTATTATGTCCCTACGAATAAATTATTGACTGATCCTATAAAGTCTAATCTTCAGAGTTCAAACCTACCTAGCTCTGCTGAATTAACTCCGAAGATAAGCGTCTTATCTTCAGAGTTCCCATCGTTATCTTCAGAGTTAGCCGCCTTACCTTCGGACCTTCAAAGTGAATTAAAAGTGGTAGGAAAGCGAGTTAATCCTCAGAAAATGAAGGAATTAGTTAAACGTCTTTGTGCCATTCAACCATGGAAGCTTCCAGAACTGGCGCAACTACTTCATCGGCATGCAAACTATATTAGACAAAACTATCTTTTGCCTCTTATTGAGTCAAATGAGCTTGAATATGTGTTTCCTCATCAACCCAATCATCCCCAACAAGCGTATCGGACAAAAAAATAATGAAGGCTCTACTACTGGCTCGCGTTTCAAGCAAAGAACAAGAGGAAGGACAATCGATTCCAGCTCAGGAACGACGTTTACGTGAGTACGCCGATAGGAAGGGGCTTGTTGTTGGCCAAGTTTTTAAAATCACTGAGTCATCCACTAAAGATACGCGTAAGGAATTTGAAAAAATTCTTGAGATCATTCGAAAATCCAAAGAAACCCTGGCTTTAGTGGCTGATACCATTGATCGGGTACAACGCAGCTTCAAGGAGTCTGTCGTTTTGGAGGAGCTTCGCAAAGAAGGAAAAGTCGAAATTCACTTTATGCGAGAAGGACTCGTGTTGAACCTAAAGTCTAATTCTTCAGATATTCTTCGCTGGGATATGGGGGTCATGTTCGCCCGAAGTTATGTCCTCCAACTTAGCGACAATGTCAAGCGTAGTAAAGAGCAGGCAGTGAAAAATGGAAGCTGGATAGGGTTAGCTCCTTTAGGATATGTCCACATTTTAGATGAAAAGGGTGAGAAGAACATTATTCCCGATCCTGAGAGAGCAGCTTTTATCGCCAAGTTATTCGAACTGTATGCCGCTGGAAACCATTCTCTCCTCAAGCTCAAGGAAGAGGCCGAACAAATGGGTCTACGGACCAAAAAAGGGCAAAAGGTCGCTAAATCGCAAATCGAGTCTATCATTAAGAATCCTTTTTATTGCGGGATGATGCGAACAAAATACGGCTTAGCGGAGCACCATTATAAGCCCATCATCACTCCAGCGCTTTATCAGCAGGCACAGGATATTGCTGCTGGCTATCATAAAAAACCTTGTAAGAGAATCTCGGAACCCTTCATTCTTCGAGGTCTGATCTCTTGTGCGCATTGTGGATGTACCGTCACTCCAGAGATCCATAAAAAGCGTTATATCTACTATAGCTGCACCAATGCCAAGGGGATTTGCAAAAAAGTCTATATCCGCGAAGAGCCTTTGGTTGAGTCGCTATCGGAGTACTTTGATCATATAGCCTTAAGTGAGCAGCAAATTGCCGAGGTCACGAGCTATTTGAAGAAGATTCATGAATCGGAAAGTACTTTCCATGCCGACAGTCTAATAGCTTTGCGAAAGGAGCAAGATCGCATTCAAAAGCGAATTAACCAAATGTACGATGACAAGCTTGATGGACTCATCGACGAGAAGATGTACCTTGATAAGGTTAAAGACTACAAAGTCCGCCAGGTTGAAATCACAGAACAGATGACCAGACATGAAAAGGCCGATCATAACTTCTATATAACGGCCAATATGGTGATGAATTTAGCAGCTCGTGCTCGGGAAATCTTTGAGAGTTCTGAAGTAGATGAAAAACGACAACTTTTGAATTTTGTATTTCAGAACTTGAAATTAGACGGCAAAAACCTGTCTATAGACACTTGTGAACCATTTACTACTCTAGTAGACTATAAGCAGTGTCCAAAAGGATGGGGGCGATTGGACTCGAACCAACGAAGACCGAAGTCGGGGGATTTACAGTCGGACGCCAACAGTAAACAACAGTTAACGGCATAATAAAACTCATTAAATATCAGAGTCTTATAAAATTCCGGCAACTGTCTACTTCTGTTAATTATGCGAGTTCCTGCACTTAATTCCCCCACTGCTCCCCCATGGCGTTGAGCCCTTGTCGAAGAAAGCTCTCAAACCCTTTTCAAATATTGATTAGGAATTGAACAAAGAGGCTTGCAACGTTATGCTGGTCGGCATGCATTCTGACATTCTTTCCATGACTTCCATTCCTAAGAAAGTTATGGTACAGATGGATTTGCGGACTCATTCAACGGAGAGGACATCATGACAACTGTCTGCGATGTAGCTGAGTACATCCTATCAAAAACTGGGCCAACAACTGCGATGAAGCTTCAAAAGCTGGTTTACTATTCTCAGGCTTGGCATCTTGCATGGCTTGAAAAACCTCTCTTTAACGAAAAAATCGAAGCCTGGCGAGGAGGACCTGTTGTCCCTGTGCTTTTTGAACTCCACAAAGGACAGTTTATGCTACAGCCTGGCTTCTTTAAAGAAATGCGAAAACCAATGCTGATTGACGATCTTGGCGCAGATGATCGGGATATAGTTGATCGGGTGATTGGCTTTTATGGGAAGCATGATCCTCATTGGTTAAGTCAGTTAACTCATTTGGAAGACCCATGGAAGAACGCTAGAGCAAAAGGTGGGTCTGAAGATCAAGAACGGTCCTCTGAAGAGATTACTCATCAGTCAATGTTTGAATACTATAGTTCTCTTTAAATTGTGGTCAAATGGGCTCAAAAGATCGTAATCCAAAAATTGCAACTTCTCCCCCTAATCGACAGCCAGTAATTAAAGGCGATCCGGCTTCCTTTGATAAGTTGAAGCTCAGACTAAGATTAGATCTTCTCGATATCGATCATCCTAAATGGGGATGGAAGCGGCTCACTAAAGAAGAACATCTGGATTTCCTTAAGTTCATTAAAGATCTTGAGTCGCAAACATGGGCTGAAATAAGACAGGCATCGGGAGGGAAGGGCGATGGCAAGGGAACAAACCATCATCCCGTGGAGCTTCATAAGCTTCGTCACGAGGCCAAAAATCGTATATGCGAACTCCGCTGGCAAGGCATTATTGGTGATACCATCTTTTCATTACGAATTAATGCTACGACAAGACTTTACGGTCATCGTGATGAAGGCTATTTCAGGCCAATTTGGCACGATCCCTTCCATTCTAGAAACCATCCCGATTCACTCTATCCTCTGTCCTAAGCAATCTTCCCACTCGGAAAGATTCCGTTTCAGCATCTCCACGTTCTCATTGAACCAATTGAGGTCAGCTAAGACCAGATTCTCGTCCGGGTAATTCATTTCGAAATAGGCAGTCTTTTCGTATGGATCCAGATCTTCATGAATATTCTTGGTCTCGACCCAGAAATGCGTCTCGTCATTCCTCAAAGATCCAGAAATCGGGAGTGTAGCCGCCTCGAATGCCTTGGATCGGGAAAGTCTCTGGTTGGTAGCGCCATTCCTTGAAATACCAGGTACTACGGAGCCATGCTAGATACCGCCATAATTGGCGGCTCATTTAGTCTGGAACCAGATTGGGATATGCGCATCATCGACGTAGCGCCAGCCAGCTTCAGTCGATTGCTGCCGGCTCTTTTAGCTTGGCAGCTTTTGCGCTTCCGACTTCCGCAAAAGTAAGTAGCGAATCTGCTCGAGCATGTCGGGCGGGGTTGATCGGCTTAATTAGAGGCCCCAGAATCAACGATCGCATGCCGATCCATGTTTCAAGGTAGTCCGCAACTCAAAATCATCTCAGAAAGGCCCGACGAACGCTCGAAACATGTCGCCCCAGTTAAGTCCCCAAGCTGGGGGTACAGGTCCCCAAGTGCCGCTTTCCTCATCAAAAGCCTCCCCAATGAGTCCTCCACCAGGGCCCTCCACAGCACGAAGCCGCGTTCCGTCTTCCAAAACGCCCTCTAAGGCCACCTTTCTTTCTTCTTGTTTTGTCTTCATACACTCCTCCAGCCGAGGCTAATATACAGTAAAAAGACATGAAATAATAGTTTAAAATAATTAATTAAATTAAACAAATGTCTTGGCTCTCAATAATTGATAGATTTGTTTTTAAACTTTTTTAATTATTGATCTGCATATATAATTAACGATCGTTAGGAAAGTCAAAAGTAGTAACTATTAAATTTAGGAGTTTTATGATCGCAACATTTCTAGCTCTAACAATTTTCAACAGCGATGGTAGCGTTCAGTATCAGTCGCAACAACCACGAGTGGAGAATCACTATCATTATGACACTTATTCGAATCAGCCGGATCTTAGGGAGCTGCAACAGCAGCAGCTCGATCGTATTAATCAAGAAAGCGACAGAATGAGAGACAACGTAGCTGCGGAAAATAATCGACAGTTTCAGAATGAACTTTTACGCAGATTAAAATAGGCAGATTATAATGAAAAAATATGCACTTGTTATTTTGATCTTCCCCCTTGTCTTGGCTTCCTGCTCATGGATTTCATCAAGCTATATCTCTAACGAAAACATTCATCGCGAGAGTGTCTCTCCCAATCACATCCAGATTTATGATCGAAAGGAAGACATTCCCTTCAAATATAAAGAGATTGGCAGAATCTATCTCAAAAATGTCAATTATTGGGCAGATCGAGATCCTGGTGGACAAGTCGCAAAGATTAGGAAAGAAGCAGCTGAATATGGTGCTGACGCAGTGATTCTTGTTAAGGAAACGAGAAGAGAAAGTTCATTCAGTGCTTATAACAACGCCGTGGGTGGCCACGCTGGAGACGTGTATCAGTATTCTGGTATTGCAATTGTGAAAAAGTGAACACACTTTTTTCCCCAAACAAAAACTTTTGCGCGCATTGCGCTGCTCAGGAGAAAGCCCTGATCCAAAGACCTTAGCTAAAGCTTGGTTCGTTTTATTTTCAGGATCAAGCGCTAAAATATCTTTAGACAGGGCGTCCATTTGTTTCTTCTGCTGATAGACGGCTATCAAATCAGGAATGCTTTGAGCAGCCTTGACCAGACCCAAAGTGAGGCATTCGAGTAATCCTCTTGATGCCGACTTTACCTGTTCGTTTCCTTGTGGATTTTCTTTGATTGTTGACAAAAATTGAACCATAAAAACCTTACGTTCGTTTAATACAAATTTACCACAATAAAGTTTATTTTTTAACAGAAAGCCTGTTTGCTGCATCAAGTTCAATCATCTTAATGCTAGTTTTTATTTGATGTTAATAATTTAATTAACGTAGATCAGTAATTAACTGAATTGTATCATTCATTCGATTTAAAAAAGGATGAATTATGGTTGCAGTGTCACAAATTAAAGAGATTTCTAACCCAGCGGTTTATCACCGTGAATACGAAAACGACCTTCCCAAAAAGGATGAGATCAAAAACAAGATTCTCAGCCAATGTTTCCGAGTCACGCAAGTCGCCCTTCCATTTATTAGCCTTTATAAACCCATAGGCAAACCACTGTCGATCGTTCTGGGTTCAACCAGAGTAATTTCATCAGCTGCACAAATGCTCAATGCAATTTCCTCCAAAGATCCAAATGCCATTGGAAAAACTGTATTGGAAGTAGCCATTGCGTCCACAGCATTGGCGTGCTCGGTTTTTGCTCACCCGCTCGGCATGATCGTTACAACAGGTCATGACATGGTTGTGAACGTTACGCAGCTCATTCAGGCCGTCCAAGACCAAGACTACAAGAAAGCCTCCGAGATTGGTCTACACTTGACGAATAACGCCTTATACTTGGGCTGTTTCTTCGCCGGCTCCTTAGAGTGGTCGATTGCCTCGATCGGCATGCAAATCTTCCTTGGCCTCTATAATTCTTGCGATGAGTTCAGAAAGGGTAACTATCTCGAGGCAGGCGGTCACTTTCTCATGGCTGGAATTCGAGGAAAGCAGATGCACGATCAGATCAAGGTGCTTCAGTTCCAAAAAAACTTTGAAAGAATGTTGGCCACCTTGAAGGCACAACAGGAAAAAACCGCTTATAAACCCAAGAAATTAATGCTAATGGCCGTTCCTAGAAAGCATCCAACAATCGTTGCATCCACTGCTATCGCAGGAGTTCAAGGAAATATGTCAGATGAATTGATGAACGCTATAGTAAAATATGGCAACAACTCGGACGGTATACCTGCGCTGCTGTATGCAGCCAAGATGGGAGATTTAAAAGTCGTGAAACTGTTTATTGAGCATGGAGCAGATCCCTTTACAAGAGATGGAAGCCAAGATCATTTTGGGGCGCTGCATTATGCCCTGCTATCAAAAAATCACGAACTCATTGAATTTTTCCTAAATCAAGGACTGAATCCCAATGAACGCGGGCAGTACGTCCCAGTTTGGCACGAAGCCATTAAATTGGATGACGTGAAATCTTTTCAGCTACTGGTTCAATATGGACTCCGTTTAGATTCCTCGTATTACAATGAAAACTACCACGGTGATCTACAGTGCACGCCTTCAATTGTTTGCATTCAAAACGGCAGCCTAGGTCTGCTCAAATATATTCTTTTAAGCGGCGGTGATTTGCCTAGAGAAAGCCCCCATTTACATTTAGCAGGCAGTGGTTGGGATATGATTTTAAACTCCCTTTCTTCAGATTGGCCGCAAGGAAGAAGAGAAGAAAAGATAGAATGCTTAAAATGGTTGATCAGAGAAAACCTTTTCGATTTACAAAACATGAAGAATTTCCAAATATCCAACACTTATCCAGAATTTCTGGAATATGTAATCGATAATGGATACTTGCAGCTAAACGAAAAAACTTTTAGCGATTACTATCCCATTCATATGGTGTGTATGAGCAATAAAACATCTTTGCTTCAAATCCTCATCGAAAAGGGTGCTGATGTAAATCAAAAAGCCGGCCCTAATGGAAATGGTGGTACGGCGCTTCATTTTGCTTTACCTCATAATCTGGAAACCATGAAAATTCTTCTTGCAAACGGCGCTGATGTAAACGCTTTAGATGGGATAGGAAGGACTCCTTTTTACTGCTACTTACATTGCAACACTAACCTCCCAAAGAATGAGGAGATTAAGCGTTTGCTAATTGAATATGGAGCAAAGGAGAAAGTGTGAGATCCAATGAATCCGCTCACTTCCTAGCGACAAGGGTTCAAAAGGTGCAAAAGACGGGTTATAATGTGAAAAGGGCAACGGCGCGATTAACGCCGCTGCGGGTAAATGATTAGGCTGTAGCGCCGTGTTGCAAGAGATATTGGACAATTTCTGGGTAAGATCTTGTTAGAGCCAACTGTATAGGTGAAATGCTTGCTCCTGTTAAACGATAAACACTTTTTTTATTAACATCCGCTCCTAGTTCAACAAGCAACTTTACTATATTTAAATTACCCCTTGTTATTGCAACAATTAGACTAGTTACTTCCTGATAAGATACATGCCAGCCCGATTTATTAATATCTGCTCCTTTTTGCGCCAAAAGTTTTATCATAGCATTATTTTGTCGTTCTGTAGCTAAGATTATAGGAGGAGTGCAATGTTCGTTAGAATTTAAATCGACTCCTCTATTGATCATTAACTCTACTAAAGATAATTCGCATGAGTCAATGGCAGCACAAACATCTAGCGGTGTTATCTCAATTCCTTGAATTATCAGATTTTTAGCCATTTCAATCATACCAGAGAGTATTGCTTTTCTTAAAACGGTCTCTCCGGGTGGAAGTATCTCATTTGTTGCCCCTTTCTCTAGAAGCTTTTTAAGAGTTTCCCAGTCTTTCATACGGCAAGCGATTTCTGCTAGGGTCATATTATTCCATTTTATTTTTGGATTAACATTAGCTCTGTGATCTAGCAAAACATCAATAGCATAATTACATCGATTCAGTATTGCTATAGTAAGTGGAGACATCCCATTCTCATCTGGATAATCTACGGATATCCCTTGAGCTAGAAGGAATCTAATGACCTCAGGAGAATTCTCTAAAATGGCTTTATGAATGAGTGTGTGAGGATCGATTTCTTTAAATACTATTTTTTGTTGCAGAATGCCAGCCTTATATTGTTCAGACAAATTAAGTCCGGTAATATCCTCGCAAATCATCTCGGAAGCTTTATCCGTTGCCACAGAATAATACCACCCTTGCTGAGCATTGATTGCCAGTGTTGGGAGTATGGCAATAAAAGTTAAGAATTTTGATTTCATGAAAATCTCCTTTGAGAAATCAGAACGATAATAGGAAAAAAAAGGATAGGACTCATCAAAAATGAATTTTTTGTCAGGGTCACTCGTGATGTTTACGAGAGGACACTCATAGAATTTAGCTTGGCAATCTCTCTGCTAATCGCCCTCATTTCCCGCAAAAGAGCTCGCTCTTTTTTTCGCCCTGCTTTTGCCCGCAAACGAATCCGAAACCTTAACGCGGACGTAAATAATTCATTCGATTGCCTTGAAGGAGAGAAGGAGCCCAAGGACTATTTCGTTGTTTTTCTCTCTGCCACATCTCAAATGCCTTTTCTTCTTGAGACTTTTCTATCAAATTGGTTTTTCCTCCCCAGTGTGAAAAGCAAGCATAGCGGCCGCTGTCGATCGCGTGGTTGAATCTACTAATTGGCACATCCATGCCCTTCTCAGATTGTTTGGTATCCCAAGAATAGGCTTGCATCTCAGCGATAAGATTACGGCAAGAAGAACTGATTTTCAGATCCCCATTCGCCAGTAGCGAAGACATTTCTCGGATGCCATTTAAAACGTCATTCACGGCATCCCTCATCGGTACGCGTAAACCATGCCTGCGCAATTCTTGTTTGAAGGAGGCGGCAGATGGGTCAACGTAAATGCATTTTACGTTATGTCCGTCAATGAATTTTAGCAAATCCTGCGCGTATTCTGAATCGACTTTCTGCCTTCCTGTTTTGCGAGAATCCCAATAGTATTCTTTTTCGATGAATAGAGTGGGGGCGACCTGATCATTGTAGCTAACCATCGCGAAAGCTGTCGGGTTGACGGTTCCATAATCAACTCCCACCACTGAATAGAGTGGATTGGCTGGCGATCGTTGCAGGGTGTGTATTTTCTCATCGAAGAAATCGAACACGGCGCCCTCAGCTAAGGCCCATTCACCGAGGACAAAGCGGCGATACCAGAGGCCCTTATGTTGACGCTCAAGATAATGTCTTTCATCTTCTGTGAGAGCAGGATTATCCAACATGTTGAATTGAAAGCTATTAACATCAGGATTGTTGTCGAGGAAATCTCTTTTAAGCCAATGAGCTGGCGAATCGGGATTTGTAGTCGCAAAGATACGCGCTCCCCCCATCGCGCAACGCTGAACCAAAATTTGCCAAAACGCTTCGGGAATAAGGGTCACTTCATCGACGTAAGCACCAACAAAGGTCGCCCCGCGTATTTTCCCCTCAGCACGAGCATCATGAGCTCCAACGACGTGGATGCGTCGCCCCCATATTTCAAGCAGAGAATTACCTTGTGTGTAGCGCGCATCGTTTCCAATCATTTGATGAAGAAGGGGCAAGATATTACGACGGAAGGCAAATGCATCTCGGCAAACAATGCACATTTCTCCAAGAGGGGATTCGGAAATCTCGATAAGAAATCGTAAGAGCGATGAGTAGGTCTTTCCTGAGCGAACGGCACCGTGCCAAATATTAATCTGTCGATTCGATTCCGCTATCGCCAGCTTCTGCTTCGGGGACAACTTCAGATCGGATTGATTGAGCGAGTCTTTCAACATGAGTTTTTGAATCCTGAATTATTTCTTCTCGATCCCAGCCGAATCTACGGTTGACGTTGCGCATGATCGTCTGCCACACGACCGGACTTCCGCCTTGAATTTTACCTGTCATGAGGTTTAAACCAACGCCATAAAGCTTCTTATATGACTTGGAATGAGCTTGTTCCTTCAAGATGGGATCGAACTCGCCCACGGTATCATTTTTGATGTAAGCAAGCATTGTTTGATAACTACAGCGATAGCCATCTTGATCGAACGACCAACATTCTTGCGGATATCCATTAGCAATGTGTTTGCAAAAATCTTTGTACGCAAGTTGACGTATTGCTGGATCTTTAAGAATCACGCCATTTTTATTTCCTGGTCGTGCTAATGATAATTTCTTGGGCATCACAATTCTCTTTATCAAGTTTCTCGAGTATTTCTTTTGCTGACAAACCAGATTGATCGGAGGAATTAGTTTCGTCTCGAATAAAATCCACGAACATGGCTGGTATAGAAATGATAGTTTTTTCGATAAGCACTAAATAACGACCCTGCTCCTTGGCTCGCTGATCCATAAAAACAAGTTCACCAAATTCTATTCCATGAGGAGGAGCAGACATATGACATACGTCTAATAATTCTGCTTTGGTGCCGGCAGGGTAGTACACCTCTAACTCAAGGTACTCCTTTGAATCGAAAGCAGGGTAATCTTCGTTTAATATAACGTATTGTTTTCTCATAATTTTCCCTTCTTTATAATTTAATAAAATTTTTATTTTCTTTCAATAATCATCTTTTTCCAACTCGCTCAGCAATAAGCTTTTTGGCCTGAAACTTTGTGAGCGAATTCGGGAACGCAATCCCATGCGTCCGAAGCCACCAAATCTGTTTCGGTGTCGCTAGCTCGCTAAACTTGCTATCGAGAAGCGCCGCTGCCTCACCTTTGCTTATTTTCTCATCAAACTGAAAGCCATACTTATTGAGTGTGTCTAGCTGCTTTTGAGAGGCGGGTTCCAATCTCCAATTCGCGTCTTTTCTCGCAAATTGCTGCCTTGGCTGCTTGCGAATCCAATCTTCTGATGCGCCGCAAGCATACTCGAGTGGCAACGGTTGAGTAGCAATGCGAATATCCTGGCCATTTTGATAGGCATTGGCGTCGTAGCGACCTTCTTTAACTTGTTTCACCCATACGCCTGAATCTACACCTAGGCGCAAATGCCAGTTCGATCCAACCTTAACCCAGGCAAACTGTCGTTCATCGAAGAAGTTAATCTCCCTATCCCCTGCGTATTCGACTGGAGTATGACTTTTATCTTTTTTTGGCCCCTGTCCTGCAAAATCAGTTACTTCTCGTCCTTCGATAATCCTAACGGCGCCTTCCAAAGATGCGAATGAAGACAGCTTGTGCCTCGAGGAATTGTCCACGAAGTCCAAGATCAGAGCATTTTGCTTTGAGGGATGCAATCGAGTCGCGCGTCCGACCATTTGGACATAGAACGGTTCGCTTTGCGTAGGCCGGCACAACAGCAAAGCGTCGATATCTGCTTGATCGAATCCTTCAACCAAAAGCGCACAATTGCAAAGCACACGAATCTTGCCATCGGCGAAGTCTTGAAGGATTTGCTTTCGATCTTTTTCACTTAAAGCCCCATAAATGGCCGTAGAATCAATTCCAGCCTCCCGGAAGGCTGCTGACAAGTCTTCAGCATGTTTTACGTCTACAGCGAACGCCCAATGCTGTCAACTTAAGCATTAACACACTCGCGGCATAGAGAAAAATCGTTTCGGTTGCCCCAATCCATCTCGTGAAAAATGTCTTCCAGGCTTTACGGGCACCCTAGCTCTGCGCGCCAGCTTTTTAAACTTCTTTGCA
>DATIHO010000146.1:0-2596 GCA_035480615.1 Chlamydiales bacterium
CGATCGTAAGTGGCATAGTATTAATCAATACAATGCCACTTACGATCGTCGATTTGCGGCGTTTTGGCGCGCTCCAAATCAAAGTTATTTATGATATTTGGTATAAGCATTGAATTTCTTGCCGGATCCATCCATTATTCAGGTTATGACTCTTATCCGTACGAAAATCATCTGCACGATAGGTCCTGCAGTCGCAACATATGAAAAGATGACGGCATTGATGAAAGCGGGGATGAATGTCGCTCGACTCAATTTCAGCCATGGGACATTTGCAGAACACGCTCGCACCATCTTCGATTTGAAACGAGCTCGCGAAGATTTAAAGCAGCCGCTTGCAATCATGATCGACATCAAAGGTCCCGAAATTCGGGTAGGCAAGCTGCCGAATGGCCATTTAGAAATTCAGCCCAAAAAACGTTTTAGACTTGTCGCCATTACCGATTCTCCCGCTTTGGACGAGATTCCTATGCGTCCGGTCGAAGTGCTTCAGGCTTTGAGGCCCGGGATGAAGATTCTTTTCGACGATGGAAATATCAGCTCAGTTGTCATTGAGGCGTCAAGCGAGACGGCAGTGATTGAAATGCAAAACGCGGGGATTTTAAAAAGCGGCAAAGGGATCAATATGCCCGGCGCCCGGCTCGATCTGCCCGCCGTGACCAAAAAAGACATTGAAGACTTAAAATTTGGCTGTGAAAACGATGTCGATATCGTCGCAGCCTCTTTTATCCGTTCAGCTCATCACGTCCTTTCTTATAAGCAATTTCTTGCACAGGAAGGCAAACCCGATATTCTCGTGATTGCAAAAATCGAAAACAGTCACGGGGTTGAAAATTTCGATAGCATTGTCCAGGTAGCGGATGGGATTATGATAGCGCGAGGGGATTTAGGGGTGGAAGTGGATTTGGAGACGGTCCCGAAATTGCAAAAATTGATGATTCGCAAATGCTGCCAAGCATGCAAACCTTCGATCACAGCTACACAAATGCTTGAATCCATGATCACCAATCCCAGGCCTACGCGAGCGGAAGTTTCCGATGTTGCCAATGCGATTTATGATTCTACTTCCGCCATCATGCTTTCAGGAGAGAGCGCTATCGGAAACTACCCAATCGAAGCGGTGCAGAGAATGACAAGCATCGCTCGGGAAACGGAGGCGGATTTTCCTTTTCAGGATTTTTTTGAACAGCATTCCCGGCGCGATTACCATGACCTTTCTTCCGCAGTCGCGATGGCAGCGATCAAGACCGGGTATAACGTCAATGCAAAGGCGATTTTTGCTTTGACTACGAGCGGCATGACGGCTCGGCTTGTGTCCAGGTTGCGGCCTCGAATGCCGATTATCGCCATCACTTCCAATAAAAAAGTGTATCATCAGCTTGCGTCAAATTGGGGGGTCATTCCTGTATATAAGCCGGATTTAAAAAATCCAAAAGAGGCTTTTTCCGCAGCCGGTTCTTACGCCCTTGAGAAAGGCTTGATCTCTTTCGGGGATGTCGTGATTATAACAGCCGGGATTCCTTTTGGCAAAAAAGGGACGACCAATATGATGACCGTGCAAAGCATTGGCGAAGTGTTGGTTCGCGGGCATAAAGGATTCGGACCGAAAATCACAGGCAAAGTGACCATTGTGCTTGCTCCGGAAGCGGTTGATCCTCAGTCTTTGAAAAATCGCCTTGTTGTGGTTTCCCATTGCGACAATTCTTTTTTCCCTATCTTAAAACATGCAGCCGGAGTGATTCTTCAAAATTATATCGGCGATTCCGCGTCAGAAAAATACGTCGCCTTGATTGCCAAAACCTTGGATATCCCTGTGATTACCCGGGCAGATGGGGCGATGAACCTGTTGCAGGAAGAAGAAGAAGTAACGCTTGACCCTCAAAATGGCCTTATTTATCGAGGCAGTGAACAAACTTTGCATTCTAAAATTTTTTCTATATAAAGTTAATTACTTTTATGTAAAAATTAAGATAAGGTGAAATTATGAAGCCAAGATCTATACCCGGCAGAGCGGGCACAGCAGGCCGTGCGACTCGAAGCGTTATTGCAAAAGCAAAAATGCTTAGTGTCAATCAAGTACAGCATCTACAGCAAAAAAAAGCCGTCGATCTGACAGCTGCTAAAGCTGGGCGGAAAGGGCCAAGAGCGCGTTGGAATATTGATTATGAGGAAGGGAATAAGTGCGACGCTCAAGCCATGCCCTGCCGCGAACCGGAAACATTTACTATCAAAGGGACAAGGCGCTGGCCGAAAAGAAATCCACATTAGAATACGCTTTTCTGAGATCGACAGAAGCTTAATTCGAAAACATTCTCTTAAAGAATAAGACAGTCTCTAATTTGTAGATGTTCACCTACCTCCTTCGTCGGCAGGTGAAAAAATAGGGAGCTAAAAGCCCATTGCCTCAGAAATAAGAGGAGGCGGGCTCCGCGAATAGAAACATTTGACTGACTGCTGCATGAAATGAAGAACATTCCCTCCATGCTTTCGGATGGTTTGAGCAACCGTTGTAACCCGCTCAACAAACATTTTCCCACGTTCGCTTCTGGTCCCATAGCTTTTCCTACGCCAGATCACTAGCTTGCGGAGGTCTCTTTCC
>DATIHO010000147.1:0-2910 GCA_035480615.1 Chlamydiales bacterium
ATATAGGGCCACAGTAGGACATCCAAGGGCCAGGCCAGACTATCTAACAAAAATACTCCAAGAAATCTCCATTTTTGAAGACGGATAAACTTCCACAAAAACCCAATTAGCTCTCTATAGGAAACTGCATTCATTGGATAATTGTTTTGTAATTTGCGAGATAACGATATTTGCTTACAACTTCTCCGACACCATATCCCAGCGTCGATAACAAGAGACTGAGGATCTCTTTGGGGAAATCAATGGGGTAGATTCGGAATAGAACAAAGCCTATGGCACCTAAAATGATAGCAGTGCAAGCAGAGATAAAGTTACCTTTTCTTTTGAATAAGGCCATTATCACAGGGACAAACAGACAGCTGACTGAAAGCTCATAGCTTTGAATTAATAAATCGACAATGTTATCAAAATAGAATGCAAAAAATATGGCTCCAATGGAGATGATGCACGTAATTCCTTTTACTACCCTCATAGAATCTACGTTTTGAAGAAAAGAGAGTTGAAAATCACTCGATAAATTTGAACTTATTGCATTAATAAGGGAAGTGGAAGTAGAAATAATTGCAGCGAGAACAGCACACCCGACTAAAGCAGTTATCCAGGGACTGGTTGTCTTTGCAATCATTGCCATTAAAACACTACTTCCTTCAGGTACTTCAAGACCTGTAACATTTGCCAAAAAACCAAAAAATACAGGAACTACACAAATAACCATCGTACAAACCCCTGCTAAAAAAGAAGCCTTTGAGACTATTCCAGGCGAAGCTCCAGCAAAGCAGCGTTGTCCCATATCCTGTTCTATCACCATGAAAAGAAGTGGCATTAATAACCATCCACATAACTTTGAAGAGACATTGGCAAAACTTTCCAGGTGTGGCATTTGAATGAGTGAGATGGTGGGTTCAAAGAAAAGTACAAATCCAAAACATAGCAGAAAAATGCTAGAAAAAAAGGCCGCTTGAACCATATCAGTAGAGATAACGGCTCTTAAGCCTCCTTGAGTTGTATAGATAATCACAATAGACCAAAATAAGACGAACAAGGGGACATTATTAAATCCTAAACTTATTAAAAACTTATTCGAGGCTATGATTTGAGCGACCAGAATCATAAATAAAGAGATTATCGAAAGAGCAGAGACTATCTTTCTTAGTCTAACAGAACCGTAAGCGACCTCAAAAATTTGAGCCACGGTGGAAACCTGAAATCCCGCTAACTTACGACCAATGCCAGAACCAAGTAAAATCAAACCTAAAGCTGCTCCCATTGGATAAAGCAGGACTGGCCATCCAAATTGATAGGCTTCATCTGCAGCTCCAAGGATTACTCCCCCTCCTACTTGGGTAGCAAGAAAAGTCATCATCAAGGGGAAAAGCCGAACGCTTTTCCCCGCTAAAAAGTAGTCCTCTTTCCCTTTTAAATTTCTAGAGGCACGTCGACCCACAAGCCAATAAAAAAACTGAAGACAGAAAAGCATGGAAACAAATATTGAGATATTCATATTTTTAAGGATTCGTGTGCAGAATATGGATGCCAACATCGAGCAGCTCTTTCACATGGGCCATGATATCACAAGCGATGTCATGGGGCAACTTTTGTTAAATCCTCTTCATAAGATGGTGGATCTTGTGCTGGCTCATCTTTGAATTCATCTAATTGGTAACATCTTCTTGTCGATAAATATCAGTAAGAGACGCTTGAGATTGTGGAAAAACTATAAGCTCAGCCACATTCATATGTAATGGCCTTGTTGCACAATAGATGACAGCGTCGGCAATATCTTCGGCAATTAGAGGCTTAAATCCTTGGTATAATTTTTTTGCTTTTTCCTTATCATTCCAACGGACTTCACTAAACTCTGTTTCAACGGCACCTGGATCAACTTCGCTGACTCGAATCGCAGTTCCGAATAGATCAAGGCGCAATGACTTGCTAATGGCCCTTACTGCATACTTTGTGGCACAGTAAACATTACCAGAGGGGTAACATCCATGCCCAGCAATAGAACCAATGTTAATGATGTGACCGCCGTTTTTCTTAAGCATAGATGGTAGCGTTGCTTTTGTTACATAGAGAAGCCCTTTGAGATTGGTATCAATCATCGCATCCCAATTGCTAACCTTCCCTTCCTGCAACTTATCAGAAGAGAGTGCTAATCCGGCATTATTGACCAGAATATCTACTTCGATATGCTCTTTTTCAAGGTTTTTAAAGACACCTTCAACTTGCTCATTATCACGAACGTCAAGTTGGAACGGAATGCATTTAATGCCATATTTTGAGGAGAGCTCTGTTGCTGTAGCGTTTAGTCGATCAAACCTTCTTGCTGTTATGATAAGGTTGGCTCCCAGGTGGGCGAACTGTTCTGCACAAGCCCTGCCTATACCACTGGACGCACCCGTGATAAATACCATTCGATCTTTTACTAAACTCTTACGATCCATCTCAATTTCCTATAATGAATTTTTCCTATTTTTCAGGGACTAAGAAGCTGTCCTAAAACTCAGCTTCTGTCGATTTTGGGGATTATTTTGAGCCATCATAACTTGAGTCTCTTCTCTTTTTCAGGAGCTGGAATAAATTTTTCAACTCTCCTACATAAAGATCGTGAATCCGATCAAAAATTTGGTTTGCTTCCGTCTCACTATAAATATGAGAGGTCAAATTCCGATCCTCTAACATAGAGAGCCATAATTTTTCATTCTTAATCCAGTTAAGCTGAAAGGCTCGAGCAATTGTTTCTCGAGGAGTATTGACAAGGATTCCTTCTATACCGAAACAACCTGAAGAATCGGTTTTTGACGACGTCGGCTTGGCAGCATTTTTTTGGTCTTCGCTCGCGCCTTGCCAGAGGCAATGGTCGCTCGCTCCAGACGCAAAAAACTGCGCCGCCTCCTTGTCAAATTCCCG
>DATIHO010000148.1:0-5245 GCA_035480615.1 Chlamydiales bacterium
ACTATGTCATCGACCTTGGGCCTGACGCGGGAGATCTTGGCGGCCGCATCATGGCTCAGGGCACGCCCGAAGAGGTCGCTCAATCCACAAATTCGCGCACCGCGCCTTTCTTGTCCCAAAGATTGTCCCCTCCAAATTAGAGATTGGATATAAGTAAAGATTTTATCTCTTTAAATCCCTTTGACTCATTGGGATATGCTCCATTTTTACCTCTATTCATCATTGGCATCCAGTTACTTGTGATTACCAAACGGGGACATTTCTAAAAAATAGAAAGAAAATATTTAAAAACTTTCATAAAAAATAATTTTTAAATTGTAAATTAAATATTAATTTACTATAATGTATATTAAATAAAATTAAAAAAAGAAAGTGATTTAATTTTATAAATAATAATTTTATTAATAATAATATAACAAAGGTGTTTTATGTCTTCTGTAGTTTCTAATCGTGTGGATTTTGTCCCTCATGCAAATCGTGTGGATTTTGGTCCTTATGCAAAGATTGACGACAAGTGTGCAGTTTGTTTCGAGCAATTGAAAAATGAGGACGTTGCGATAATAGAGTGTCAGCATGCATATCATCCCAAGTGTCTTGGGAATTGGATAAAGGTGAAGCCTGCCTGTCCTACTTGTCAACGAGACATAGAGCCAGGCACAGTCACCATCATGAAAACCGATGGTACTACCGTTGAGCCTGTCGCAGCCCCTCAACCTGTCGCAGCCCCTGAGCCTGTCCCAGCGCCTATGCTGAATCGAATTCTAACTCTAGTGGGTGAAGTGACTGCAATCACTCTGATGATGGTGGGGTGCTTGGCAGGATTAGCGGTATTGATAACATTCTTCTTCGCATTAGCACACATACTACCATGGACCGTACCAGTCCTAGCATTGGCTACATGCATAGTATCAATGTATTTAGTCGGTAAACTGCCAGACGCCAGGCCCCATAGCCTTTGAAAAATGTGGCTCCATCCGTCACAGTGACGGTTTTGAACATCAATCAAAAAGGAGCCGCAAATTATGAATGGTCGAAATTATCTCCAGAATTTTTGTTAAGGAGACTAGCGATCATGTTGTAGAACATCAAGCGATCTCAATTTCTTTGCATAGGTAAATATCTTGAATGGTGTTCAAAAGACGGATCCCCTCCGCCAATGGTTTTTGGAATGCCTTTCTCCCTGTAATGAGACCCATTCCTCCGGCCCGTTTATTGATAACGGCGGTCATTGCAGCCTCATGCAGATCATTTTTCCCCGAAGCTCCTCCTGAATTAATAAGACCTATACGACCCATATCTCCATTGATTACCTGATAGCGAGTCAGGTCGATCGGGTGGGGACTTGAAAGATTTGTATACATGGTTGCAGAAAATTTCCCGAAATTCAGCGATTTAAATCCACCATCGCACTGAGGCAGTTTTTGTTTGACGATGTCCGCTTCCAGCGTTGCCCCCAGATAATTCGCCTGTCCGGTAAGGTCAGCAGCTTCATGATAATCTTTATCCGCCTTAAATGCGCTGTTGCGAAGATAACACCAAAGAACTGTCGCCAATCCCAAATCATGGGCGACCGCAAAAGCATGGCTCACCTCCTGGATTTGTCTTCGGCTTTCAGCGGATCCAAAATAAATGGTTGCCCCGACAGCGACGCACCCCATATCATACGCCTGTTTGACACTTGCGAAAAGGGTTTGATCATAAGTATTGGGATATGAAAGAAGCTCATTATGATTGAGTTTTAAAAGAAAAGGGATCTTGTGTGCATATTTACGGGCAACGCTTCCCAAAATGCCAAGAGACGACGCGACTGCGTTGCATCCTCCTTCGATCGCGAGCTTTACGATATTTTCCGGATCGAAATAGTCAGGGTTCGGCGAAAATGAAGCTCCTGCGCCATGTTCGACTCCTTGATCAACGGGAAGCATCGAAAGATATCCGGTCCCTTTCAGTCTGCCATGAGAAAAAAGAGATTGAAGGCTTCTGAGCACACGCCCATTTCGATCGCTTGGACCAAAAATCCGATCGACCCAATCGGGCCCGGGAAGATAGAGTTTGTCTTTTGACACCGTTTGGCAAATATGGGAAAGGAGATCTTCTGCCTCTTGTCCGAGAAGAGCTTGTATTTCTGAAAAGTCCATGTCATTATGATATTATCGAATAGGCTTGATTGCAACCAAGGATTTACGATGTCCATCGCTTCTAGAAAAAAAGCCAGAGTTTTAAGCACGGTATTGTTTTTACTTGGAATTGCAGCGCTGATTTTTACCGAAAATTGGTGGCCCGGGATCATGCTTGCGGCAGGGCTTCCTTTAGCCTTGCGTCAATATCTTTTGGGCAGGGTATATGATATGTACATATCCCTGCTTGTATTCGTCGGAACCTTTATCACTGTGCAATTCGATATCACATGGCGTGTGTTCCTCCCCATTCTGTTCACCATTGGCGCGATTTATGTCCTTCTTAGGGAATACATGGAGCCGATAGTGGAAGAAGAAGAAGAAAAAGAGGAAGATGCGCAACATGAAATCGAAGAAGACAAAAAAAATTAAGGGACTGTTGTCGAATTAAGATTTCTCATGCATCAAGCAGAAGCGGCGAAGCGCGCTTTCCGCGTCAAACCCCGCGCTCTCCGCCTGCGCTACAAGATTCCAGAGTTTTTCGCCAAGATCTTCCTCGGAGAGCAAATGGGATGCATCGGGGATCTCTTTTTTCATACGCCTTAATTTCAAAATCACCTTCTGGGCTCGAGCTAAAGCCGGGAGAGTTTCCGGAATGGCTCCAATCGGATTTTTTTTCCCTTCTTTTTTCTTGATTTCTTCCCAATTGCGAATGATCTCTTCAGTAGACTCGGTTTGAATGTCTCCAAAAACATGAGGATGGCGCCGAATCAGCTTCTCTGCTACATCGCGAAGCGACTCTTGCAAAGTAAATATTTTGATTTGTTCAGACAGCTTTGCCAAAAAAATAAGTGTATAGAAACAATCCCCCATCTCCTCTTTGATTTTTTCCGGTTCGTTTAAATCTATCGCCTCCAAAAGCTCATGAACCTCTTCCAGAATGTAGGGCTTTAACGTACTCAACGTCTGCTTTTTATCCCAAGCGCATCCTTTTGGACCGAGAAGAGTGTCTGCAATCTCCAGAAGCGCTGTGAATTCATTCATAAAATTTTCCCTTTGAGATTCTTAGAATAGCAAATTATCCTGATATCCTATATAATCTTCGCAGGAAAACATAACATGAGATTAGATAAAGTTCAACAAAATTATTGGTTGTCAAGGACTGCTGCATCGTTCTCCTCAGCTGTCAAATGGACTGCAGAAGAAGTGGGTTGCGCCCTTTCAAAAACAGCCACAGCTTGGGAACGCACCCCGAAAGTGTTGAAACTCCCTCTTGCCGCTGCGTTTTTAGATTTCCAGAGATTGAAGAATTGGAAAAATGTTGCAGCCGGCGCATTTTTGATGACAGAAGTACCAAAAGTGACCGCCGCGTTTTTTTGTAACTACCCGATTCAATGGTTCGGCAATCGGTTTCAGCTTTTCAGCGTTTCATTGCCCGATGATCCGAAAACGTCTTTAACTGATTTGGACATAAAAATCGGGATGTTTGAAAGAGCCCAGCCGCATCTTGCCGCCTCTTTCGCACAGACAAAGCCTATAAAAAAGCCCCCCATTTTGCCGCAGACTCCTTTGGCCGTTATGGAAAAGAACACAAACAGGAATCTGGAAGTTTTGAGCGGAAAGATTGCCTATTTGAGCATTTTGCAAGTTCTCCATGCATATAGCGGTCTTCCGGAAAGCGACTCCCCCTCTCTTTTAAATCTTGTTGATGACGCCTCAAGAATGTCGAAACCATCGCTTTGGAGGCTTTTCATATCTCACTATGGGAGCAAAATCAGTTGGTGGGGGCGCTTGAAAGCAGCCGTTTTCTATGCGTTTACCTGGAGTTGGATTCCAATCATTCCCAAAACTGTAGACGCCTATTTGAAAACCATGCTCAAGGAACTGAGGGCCAACTTAAAAGAGGATGTAGAAAAAAGGAATAAATTTATCAATGGGCTCCTTGAAGACGCCGATACTTTCTTTGAAATTTACAACGGGGCCGTAGAGACTTATGCGAATGACGGCGCCCGAAAAGGCAAACTAAGCCATTATCAAAACAATGCAGTACAGCTCATGTTCGTAAAAGACGGAAGCGATCTCCGGACGCAAAGCCCTGCTTCTTTTCGCATGGATCTTTCCCGCAAGATCAGCGCTTCCATTGTGGATCATTTTGGTCCAAAAGTTTCGTTTGGTTTTGGATTTTTAGACAGATTGCTGAACTATCTCATTAAATTCACGCTGAGGGAAAAAATCCTTCCCCAGGTGTTTTTAAACATTACGAATGAGGGAAAAGAAGCCGCCAAAAGTAATATCCCTTTCTCTATCGCATTGACGAAAACGTTAATCACGCAAATCTCAAAATTGCAAGGCGATCTCCAACAAGGGGATTCCGATACATCTTCCCTTGCCGGCATCGGAATCAAAGGATTTGAGCCCATCGTAAAAAAATTTCTCTGGTCCCTCGATATTGCAGAGTGCAAAACAGTCGAAGAGATCCGTTTGAAAATTGAACAACTGAAGCGGCCCGAAAATGACATTAACGCCGAAGTGCGAAAAAAAATTCAAATGGGCATTCAAACGGGACTCGCGGCGATCTTTGATTATCTTTCCAAACAAGAAAACACTGAAGAATTATTCGCCACTTTCTTTGACAGCGTCTCCGCGCCTCTTTCCGGACACGTTCCGATCACTGAAAAACAATGGATCGAAATGGCCACTGAATACGAAGGAACTAAAATTCTCTTAAAACAGGCCGGCTCTTCTCTTTGCAAACAGATCGTCCAAACAGCCGTTCAAGATGCGGTCCGCGGCGGATCAAACCCTGCGGCTATCCAAAAATCGGCTCAAAAGATTTTATCTGAACATAAATTCCGTGGAATGGAAGTGTTTGAGGAGCTCTGCCAAATTGGCAAAACAATTGAGAAAAAAATCAATCAATCTAAAGACTTTGTAGGGACTGAAAACGACATCCTCAAAGAACTTGAGGCGATGACTTCGATTTTAAAAGCATTTGAAAATACGGAGCGAGTCAAAATTACGCTGGATCAAGATCCGCCCCCCAAAATCGCCGCGCTTCCCAATGCGGAACGGGAGGCCATTCTCCGCGTTCTGTATCCTCTTTATGAGGGATCGAACAAAACAATGGA
>DATIHO010000149.1:0-32779 GCA_035480615.1 Chlamydiales bacterium
TTGAAAGCTGCCGAAAATCGATTCTTGAACAGGGGGTTGTATTCTTCAATACTAGCCCCCTGTTCAAGAATCGATTTTCGGCGCTTTGAACCCGCCCAAAGGCCAACTTTTGAATCACTTCGGGTATAAAATGCAAGGACCTAAATATCCACATCTCTTGCCTTCCGAGTTGCAAACAGCGATCGCTGCTGAATCCAAGGAATTCGAACAAGCATATCATTGGCTCGAGCGGCATATGCCGCCAAGCTTTCTCGATGAAGTCGACTCCAAAATGAGGATCTTGATTGCTCGCAATCTGCTCAGTTTCGCCCTGCAAGATCGTTTTTCCCACATCCACCTGAAACAAATGGCTATCTCCTGCTGCATGGATGGGCCTGATGCCGACTTAAAGATTTTAAAAAATTATTCCCGTTTTGCCATTCGCTATTACCGCGCTTTCGTATCCAATATCTCTCCGCCCGGCGAAAAAACAGGGAATCTTAGAATCGCCCTCGTCTATTTTCGCGATACCGAACTGGATGAAAAATTAAGTACAAAAACAAAGGCCGATCTTCTCGAAGTAGCAAAGGAAAACAATCCCCATTTGAAAAAAAAAGAATTCGAGGCGCTGCTTCATGGACTGACTCCCCGTTTTTTGCGTTCCATGAATGAAGAGAGGCTGAAAATGGTCTTGGAGATGTTTTTCCGAGCCAAAGAGAGGGATCAGTGCCAATACGAAGCGCGGCGCAATGAAGATTGGCAAGACAGGGAAGCTCCATCGCTCCAATTGGTCCTCGCCTGGCGCAGCGTCCCAAAATCCGGCTTTCTCTATCGGTTGGCGAAAATCATCCACTCCCATCAACTTGCCATTCAAAAGTTTGTGGCAACTTATGTAGATCCTTACAGTACAGAAAATGTAGTCATTCTATCGCTCGGCCTGCATGGCCTTCATGGCAAAGCTGCTTGGGAAGAGGCCGATATCGATGATTTTTTAAGGGAATTGGCGCTTACAAAATTCTTTGAAATCGATGATCCTGTGGGAACCACGTTTGTCCAAACCAGACTATTGACCGGAAATGAAGGACATTTAGTGCGTAATTTCATTAGTTTCGTCCATCAGGTTTTGGTCTACGCCGATCCCAACCTCTATTCTCTTGAAAATATCGTAGAAGGGTTTTGCCGCCATCCGGATCTCACTGTGAAACTATGCAAAGTGTTTGAGTTGAAGTTCGATCCTGATAAAAAACAGGAAGAATTATTTATTAAACAACGGGATGAAGTGTCTTATCTCATCGAAAAACTGGACACTGGGCAAGCCGTGAACGATTTGAGGCGCAAAAACATTTTGCGACAAGGAGTGCAATTCATCCAATGCACTTTAAAAACAAATTTTTACAGACATAATAAAACCAGTTTTAGTTTCCGGCTTGATCCAAGTTATCTCGATGATGTCCCGTATAACAGGAAAGAAAAATTTCCGGAACTCCCTTTTGGAATTTTTTTTATCCGGGGCATGCATTTTATAGGATTTAATATCCGTTTTAAAGACTTGGCCAGGGGGGGGATGAGGACGGTCATTCCGGAAAGGCGCGAGCAATTTGTCCAAGATAGGAACAATGTATTTTCCGAAGCTTATAATCTCGCCTATACACAGCAAAAGAAAAATAAAGATATCCCCGAAGGGGGAGCAAAAACCACAATCCTTTTGAAACCGGCGGATGTATTTTTGGCTGAAGAACAGGTCTACCGCAAGGAGTTGGAGGCAGACGGCCTGGATCCAAAGATCATTGAAGAGACGATCGCATCGCATCGAAAAGAACAAAGACAAGCCTATATCAACAGCTCCCAGCGCTGTTTTATCGATAGCTTCATGACCCTCATCAATTGCAATGAAGATGGCGCGCTCCGCTCTAAATCAGTCATCGATTATTGGAAAAAACCTGAATATATTTATCTGGGGCCCGATGAAAACATTTCCACGGAAATGATTGTTTGGATAGCGGATTTTGCCGTCCGCCGCCAATACAAACCGGGCCATTCCTTTATGAGCAGCAAACCGCTCGCCGGCATCAATCATAAGCAGTACGGCGTCACTTCTTATGGTGTGAACGTCTATCTGGAAGAAGCTCTCCGTTTTTTAAAAATTGATCCCCAAAAAGATTTGTTTACAATCAAAATGTCTGGCGGGCCTGATGGAGATGTTACGGGAAATGAAATCCTCAATCTTTATAAATTTTATCCAAATACTGCAAAACTGATCGCTCTTACTGATATTTCAGGAACGATTTATGATCCTAATGGGCTTGACCTCAGCGTGATGGCCGATTTATTTGCAAACGTTCTTCCCATCCGTTATTTTCCCGCTGAAAGACTCTCTGATGGGGGTTTTCTTCTCGATCTTCGGACCAAAAGAGAAGAGAGTGAATATGCGAGCGCCACTCTTCTTTGGAGAAAAATTGGGGGCAAGCTCATTGAAGAATGGCTCTCTGGCAGTGAAATGAATTTGCTGTATCGAAATAACGTCCATCAAACAATCGCTGACGTGTTTATTCCAGGGGGCGGGCGCCCCAGGACGCTGAGTGAAACCAACTATTCGACCTACCTGGATGCCAATGGACGGCCCACTTCCAAAGCAATTGTAGAAGGGGCAAATCTCTATCTTACTCCCCAAGCGCGCCGCGCCCTGGAAAAACTGGGCTGCATCATCTTTAAGGATAGCTCTTGTAATAAAGGGGGGGTCATCACCTCTTCTTTTGAAGTATTGGCAGGCCTTTGCATGCCGGAAACCAATTTTATCAAGCAAAAAGAGACCTATGTCAAAGAAGTGCTGGAGATGATTCGAATGGCGGCTCTCAATGAAGCCCGGCTTCTTTTAAATACTCATAAGGCAACAGGAGCGTTTCTTTCAGACATTTCCGATCAAATTTCAGAGCGAATCAACGCATATAAATACCAGCTTCTTGAATATCTTGAACCCTTAAAATTATCCCAGGACACACAAAATTTCTTAATACGCTGCCTCATCCAATACTGCCCGCTGCTTTTAAGAAAACGGTATTTACAAGAAATCCTGTCCATTCCCGATCTCCACAAAAAGGCGATCATCGCCTGCCATATCGCTTCCCGCCTCGTGTATAGCCGCGGCCTCGGCTGGAGTCCTGCTTTATCCGACATCTTGCCGACTTTAGGAGGGGATCCGGCTCTTTTTAACGATTAGTCTCTAAACTCTTGTGGCTCCTACCTTCGGAGCTCCGCTTTGAAGCGTCATATCTTCTATTTTTTGTCCAATGTTCAATAGAGAGCGTTTGTTCTTTCTTGCTCGCAAGTGCGCAAATTGAGGCGGCAAAGGTGTTAACATATGCATTCTTGAGATTCGATGGTCAGATAAATGATTCAAAAAAACAGCATCGGTCTCTTCATCCCAGAAGAGATCGGTGTGTCCGAATTCTCTCGAAGAGCGAATCATGCTATTCGGCATTTTTGCTACAATCGCTTTGATCTTTTCACGGCTGGTGAAAGGAATCAATTCATCTTTACCTGATTCGATGAGGCAGATAGATCCACGAACATATGGTAACTTTGCAACGTTGTCGTAACTCATAACCCACCAATTTGCACCTGCCGGAATGGTGTAATCGATGACAGAATCCAAATTGCCTCGATGGAATGGGTGAGATGCTTGTTTTACAATGCTTGACATTACATCTCCAATTTTCGCAAAAGGACGATCCAGGATCAAGTGAACTGGACGTCTCGAAGCCAGATCCACAGCGAGCCCGGATCCCAAACAATAACCATTGACATTGATCTGGTGATCCGAAAATCCTTTGAAATTTAAAAACTGACAAACGGCTTCGATATCCCGATAAGTTTTTTGTTCGTCGGGAATACCTTGACTTCTTCCGGTTCCTCGAATATTAAAAACCATACAACTCTGTCCGCTCATAAGAACAGGTGCAATTTTCTTTCGGGTCATCTCAAAAATGCCCCCACTGCCTTGAGTCAGAATGGACACCTGTTTTTCTATATTGGTTGCTTTCGCCTCCAAGCAAAAAGGCAGATCCACTTCATAATTTATTCATTTAAACGAATTACTTTTTGTCCCGATTTTTTTACACTACAATTTATAAATAGCTGAAAAACAGATGGTTGCAAAAATATTCAGCAATCTGATCAAAGGATTGCTAAATATTGAAGGGATTTGATACAATGAACGATTAAATGAAGAACGCACTGTACAAACCACTTCCAGCCAAAAAGCTTCCCAAAAATGACCGGGAAATGGCCGTCCTCATCGGCCTCGTCGAAGCCTATCTCAAAATAGGCAAGCCGATCGGATCGAGCACCTTGCAAGAACATGGATTTGAGTCGCTCAGCTCAGCCACAATCCGCAATTATTTCAGCAAGATGGAAGAGGCGGGGTTTCTGACACAGCAGCACACCTCGGGCGGAAGAATTCCTACCGAAAAGGCGTTTCGCCTTTATGCGGATACTTACAGGGACCGAGGACAAGTAGAAGAAGAGCAGGAAAAGGTTTTTTTAGAATCTTTGCAAGATAGCCGCGAAGTGGCGACTATGATCAACCGGGCGGCGGAACTGCTAAGCGAAATGACCAATTGCGCCTGTTTTATCTCAACCCCCCGCTTTGATCAAGATTTTGTCCAAGATATCCGCCTCCTTGAGCTCGACGCATTCAAGCTTTTAGGGATAGTCATCACCGATTTCGGGTTGGTCCGAACAGAACCCATCTATCTGGACAACCCTGTTGACATCGCTTTTTTGCGCAGCGCGGAAGAATACTTCCGATGGAGGATGAATCATGGTGAAAAACCTTTTTTTCACAATGAGTCAGAGGTAAAGCTCGCTCAAAAAATTTATAATGAAATCATGGTGCGCCATGTTGTGGGATATGCGAACTTTTCTCATGAAGACATTTTGCGCGTCGGTCTATCGAAACTCCTCGCTTATCCCGAATTCAACGACGCCGCGGCATTGGCAAGCAGTTTATCTCTTTTGGAAGATGAGAGCCAAATGCGCGCTCTTCTTCGCGAATGTTGTAAGAAAAACGAGATGGTATATTGGATTGGCGACGAGCTGTGCCCATTCGTTCCCCCCGGATCTGAATGCGCGGTTTTGGCCGTCCCCTACCGGATCAATCATACAATTGCGGGCGCTATCGCACTTCTTGGCCCGATGCGCATCCCCTATCGCAATCTCATTGGACTCAGCCAGCTTTTTAGCGAAAATTTAAGCCGCGTCCTAACGGAAAGCATGTATAAATATAAAATCACTTTCCGTCAGCCAAAAAATGAAAAAGAACTAACAAATACTTCAATTTTATTGGAAAAAAAATGACAGAAGAAGAACAAATCACAACACCGCCGGAAACGCCAAAAGCCGAAGAGGCTGATTGGAAAGATAAATATTTCAGAACTCTTGCTGAAATGGAAAATATGCGCAAGCGGCTCCAAAAAGAGCGCCAGGAGATGGTCCGTTTTGGCATTGACAATGCCATTAGCGAATTTCTCATGGCGATTGATAATTTTGAAAATGCGCTGCGCTTTGCGGAATCCGCCGGAAGCGAAGTGAAGAATTGGGCAGTAGGGTTTGAAATGATCCTCTCTCAATTCAAAGAAGTGTTGCATAATCATGGGATCGTCTCTTTTCATTCAGAAGGAAATGTATTCGACGCCGATCTGCATGAGGCTGTTGAAATCGAAGAGACGATGGATTGGCCCGATGGAACGATCCTCCATGAATTTGCAAAGGGTTACAAAAGCCATTTGCGCATTATACGGCCGGCCCGTGTAAAAGTCGCAAAACACCCCTCTAAAATCAATCAAAATGCTGCCTTGCAAAATGCGGCGATAGAAGAAGGACAATAAGAAGATGACAACAAAAAAAAATAAAATCATTGGTATCGACCTTGGCACGACCAACTCCTGTGTAGCAATCATGGAAGGGGGATCGGCTGTAGTCATTGCGAACGCGGAAGGAGCCCGTACAACCCCTTCTGTAATTTCTTACAAAAATGGCGAGCGCCTCGTTGGAATTCCGGCCAAGCGTCAAGCCATTACAAATACTGAAAGAACGCTCTTTTCCACCAAGCGTTTCATTGGCCATAAATTGAATGAAGTGCAAGCTGAAATTGGGACAGTGCCATATAAAGTCACAAAAAATGCAAATGGCGATGTCGCTTTTGAAATTGAAGGAAAACTTATTTCTCCGGAAGAGGCCGCAGCGCACATCCTGACAAAAATGAAAGAGACCGCGGAAACATATCTTGGGGAAAAAGTGACCGAAGCAGTCATCACGGTTCCGGCCTATTTCAATGATTCGCAGCGCCAATCCACAAAAGATGCGGGAAAAATCGCTGGGCTGGATGTCAAACGGATCATTCCGGAGCCAACAGCCGCGGCGCTTGCCTACGGTTTAGACAAATTGAAATCCGATAAAAAAATCGCAGTTTACGACTTGGGCGGCGGAACCTTTGATATTTCTATTCTGGAAATTGGCGACGGGGTCTTTGAAGTGCTTGCGACCAATGGGGATACCCACTTGGGAGGAGATGATTTCGATAACGCGATCCTGCAATGGCTGCTTGATGAATTTAAAAAAGAACATGGGATCGATTTATCCAAAGACAAAATGGCGTTGCAGCGGCTTCGCGACGCGGCTGAAAAAGCAAAAATCGAACTATCCGGTACCGTATCCACTGAAATCAACCAACCGTTCATTACAATGGACGTCAGCGGACCGAAACATTTATCGATCACTTTGAGCCGTGCAAAATTGGAAAGCCTTTGCCATGACTTGATTGAAAGGACGATCGAGCCTTGCCGCAAAGCATTAAAAGACGCGGGGCTAAGCAACGGCGATATCGGCGAAGTGATTCTCGTCGGTGGAATGACCCGAATGCCCGCGGTGTACCAAAAAGTGAAAGAGCTCTTTGGCCGCGAACCGCATCAAGGGGTAAACCCTGACGAAGCTGTAGCAATAGGCGCTGCGATCCAAGGAGGAATTTTTGCAGGAGATGTGAAAGATGTCTTGCTCCTTGATGTCGTTCCGCTAACCCTTGGAATCGAGACGCTTGGAGGAGTCATGACTCCTTTGATTGAACGCAATACAACAATTCCAACGCAAAAAAAACAGGTGTTTTCGACCGCAAGCGATAATCAGCCGGCCGTAACCATTGTGGTTCTTCAGGGAGAAAGACCCTTAGCGAGAGATAATAAAATCATCGGGCAATTTGATTTGACCGATATTCCTCCGGCTCCTCGCGGCATGCCGCAAATTGAGGTGGCTTTCGATGTCGACGCAGATGGCATTTTGAATGTATCCGCAAAGGATAAACAGAGTGGTAAAGAGCAAAAGATCCGGGTGGAGGCAAAATCGGGACTCTCCGATGCCGAGATTCAGAAAAAAGTGAAAGAGGCGGAGCTGCATGCGGCAGAAGATAAAGAGCGCAAAGACTCTATTGAAGTGCGCAATGAAGCGGACGCCCTTGTTTTCCGTACGCAAAAGGCGTTGCAAGAATATAAGGACAAGCTGCCGGCCCCTATCGTGTCAGAAATTCAAAGCCATATCGATGATGTAAAAAAGGCATTGGAAGGACAAGATACGACTCTGATTAAAGCGAAATCGGCTGAATTGCAACAGCAGATGCAAAAAATTGGCGAGGAGCTTTCGAAAGCCGGGGCCGGGGCCGGGGCCGGAGTGCCTCCGCAAGCAAACAGCGGCGAAGCGCAAAAGGCGAAAGGCCAAGACGATGTCGAAGAAGCTGAAGTCGAAGTCTTAGACGAAACGGATAAAAAATAACAATAGGACCACTAGTAGTGGTCCTTAACAAGAATTTTTGAGATAATTTCGACGTCAAAGCCACTGAAATCGGACGATCGCCAAGTTGATGCGTATTGCATGAATACGGATCAACTTGCGATCGTCGATTTAAAGCGAGCATGCACGCTCGAAATTATGCCAATCGCAATAAATAATACCAAAATAAGTTCTCTTCATTGAAATTTTGAGTCACGTGAAATTCCCTCTTGAGAGGGAAAGTGGGATACTTTTTGTTGATTCAAAAAGGATTACAGTTCAGTCTGTTGTCGATTTTCATTGGAATTATTACCCTTTATGTATATTGCATATTAAATTTTTGCATGTTATTATTGTCGCATAATTAAACTTTAAAAATGGAGAAAATTCATGTCAGTCAATTTCAATGTTTGGTCGAAACCTACAACACCCTGTACAACACTCACTCAGTGTTCGTCAGATATACAGCAGCACATTTTTTCCTATTTAGAAAAAGAAGCACTACAAGCTGCTACGTGTCTCAATAAGGACATGGGTCACAAAGCAATAACAGCAGCTAATGTGAATGAGCCTGCTAGAATCAAGAATTTTATCCATGTTCTAATTTCGGGATTGGATGCAGGAAGATTTTCAGAAAAAATAGAGATGCTTTTAGAAATTTCGCACAATGTAACTTCTCCGGAGTGTGCAAATTTACTAACGTTGAGACCATACATCTTGCGTGTAAGAAGACAATTAATCAACGTAATAAAAACATTGGATCCGGAGACGATAGAGAATCTAAAAAATAGTGTACATCTCCCGTCTTTTTTCGAAAAAATTTTTATATTGGTTGCACTTGAAAGACAAATAAATGAGACCAACCCTAATACATATGAGGGCGCTCGTGCGCTCAGGGATATTTCTAAAGCTATAGCGCAAGCAGGCGATATTGACCGAGCTATCGAGGTTGCTACATCGATTCTTAACGGACAGAGCAACTTTGCGCTCATGGATATTTCTACAGTTTTAGCGCAAGCAGGCAATATTGACCGAGCTATCGCTGTTGCTACATCGATTCCTACCGATCTGAGCGGGCTTACGCTCAGGGATATTTCTAGAATTTTAATGCAAGCAGGCGATATTGACCGAGCTATCGCTGTTGCTAAATCGATTCCTAACGGACAGATCGAGTTTGCGCTCGTGGATATTTCTAGAATTTTAGCGCAAGCAGGCGATATTGACCGAGCTATCGCTGTTGCTACATCGATTCCTAACGGATACAGCTGGTTTGCGTTCAGGGATATTTCTAAAATTTTAGTGCAAGCAGGCAATATTGACCGAGCCATCGCTGTTGCTACATCGATTCCTATCGAATTTATGAAAGAGGGTGCGCTCAGGGATATTTCCATAGTTTTAGCGCAAGCAGGCAATATTGACCGGGCTATCGCTGTTGCCAATTTGATTCCTAGAGAAAATGTGAGAAAGCGTGCGGTTTCGGCTATTTCTCAAGCTTCAGCGCAAGCAGGCGATATTGACCAAGCGCGCGGGGCTAAGCGACGGCGATATCGGTGAAGTGATTCTCGTCGGTGGAATGACCCGGATGCCCGCGGTGTACCAAAAAGTGTTTGATTCCTAGAGAAAATGTATTACTCCAAGAATTACTGGGACGTTCTCTTCATTGCAATTTTGAGTTACGTGAAATTCCCTCTTGAGAGGGAAAGTGGGATACTTTTTGTTGATTCAAAAAGGATTACAGTTCAGTCTGTTGTCGATTTTCCTTGGAATGATTGACCTTTTTTAATTTATGTATATTGCATATTAAATTTTTGTATGTTATTATTGTAGCATAATTAAACTTTAAAAATGGTGAAAAGTCATGTTAGTCAATTTCAATAATAATAATGTTTGGTCAAAACCTGCAATACCCTGTACAACACTCACTCAGTGTTCGTCAGATATACAGAAGCACATTTTGTCCTATTTAGAAAAAGAATCACTACAAGCTGCTTCGTGTGTCACTAAGGACATGAGTCAAAAAGCAATAACAGTAGCTAATATGAATGAGCCTGCTCTAATCAAGAATTTTATCCATGTTCTAATTTCGGGATTGGATGCAGAAAGATTTTCAAAAGAAATAGAGATACTTTTAGAAATTTCGCACAATATAACTTCTCAGAAGTGTGCAAATTTACTAACGTTGAGACCATACATCTTGCCTGTAAGAAGACAATTAATCAACGTAATAAAAACATTGGATCCGGAGACGATAGAGAATCTAAAAAATAGTGCACATCTCCCGTCTTTTTTCGAAAAAATTTTTATATTGGTTGCACTTGAAAGACAAATAGAGGCTAATCGCAACCCTAATGCACATGAGCGTACACGTGTGCTCCGGAATATTTCTAAAGCTATAGCGCAAGCAGGCGATATTGACCGAGCTATCGATGTGGCTACATCGCTTCCTAACGAACAGAGCGAGTTTGCGCTCAGGGATATTTCTATAGTTTTAGCGCAAGAAGGCAATATTGACCGAGCTATCGCTATTGCTAGATCGATTCCTATCGTACTGAGCGAGACTACGCTCAGGGATATTTCTAGCATTTTAGTGGGAGTCGGAGATATTGACCGAGCTATCGCTGTTGCTACATTGATTCCTTCCCCCTGGAGCGAGTTTACGCTCAGGGATATTTCTAGAATTTTAGCGCAAGAAGGCAATATTGACCGAGCTATCGCTATTGCTACATCGATTCCTAACGGAAACGAACAGAGCGAGTTTGCGCTCAAGGATATTTCTCTAGTTTTAGCCCAAGCAGGCGATATTGACCGAGCTACCGCCGTTGCTAATTTGATTCCTAGAGAAAATGTGAGAAAGCGTGCGGTCTCGGCCATTTCTCAAGTTTCAGCACAAACAGGCGATGCTGAAAGAGTTCAGGACGCAAAGAGACGGCGCCGTACAGAGTAATGGATGTTGCTAGATCGATTCCTGACGAAGGTGAGAGAGCGTATGCGCTCAGAGAGATTTCTGAATCTTTAATGCAAGCAGGCGATATGAACCTAGCTATCGCTGTTGCTACATCGATTCCTGACAAAGGTGAGAGAGCGGGTGCGCTCTGGATTATTTCTCAAGCTTTAATGCAAGCAGGCGATATTGACCGAGCTACCGCTGTTGCCAAATTAATACATTTATATACAATGACTTGAGCGTTTTTCTGGAGGCGGGGAGAAAAAGCGTTGACTTACCAAATATAAGAGGGAGATAAGTAATGCGATACCATTTTAAAGTTCACAAAGAGAAAGAGGGCTTTTGGGCTGAATGTATCGAGCTTCCAGGATGCGTTACCCAAGCTGATACAAAAGAAGAGTTAGATTTAAATATGCAGGAAGCTCTCAATCTCTATTTAGAGGAGGTTGAAGATTATGAATATTTAGCTCCCATGCCTAAAGCATCCATCAAAGAAGAGCGTAATGTTGTTGAAGTTCCTGTTGATCCTTTCGTAGCTCTCGCTTTTTCTATTCGATATCAAAGAATAAATCAGGGATTAACGCAAAGAGAAGCTGCTGATCAATTGGGAATGAAAGCAATTTATAGTTATCAAAGACTTGAGAAAAGATGTAACCCCACTCTAGAGTTGATCTATAAATTGGTTTTACTATTTCCTGCGCTTTCTTTAGATAAAATCTTGCGTTGAGGAATACATCTGAAAGTGTTTCTCATAACCACTGAGAAAAAAGCCTGGCGAGATCCTGGTAAGTAATATAAATAAAAAAAGCGATGAGTAACCCAATAAAAGGAAAGATCAATCTTTCCATGGTTTTCGAACGGATGGGGCGTTTTCGAATCATCTCAAGCAAAGAAAACATAATATGCCCCCATCTAAAAACAGAGATGCTCTAAAAATCAATTTCATGTAAACTGTCTCCTTCCATTTGACTTTTGATCTGCATTTGGAGCTGAAAGAGTTCATGACACAAAGAGACGGCGCTGTACGGAGTGATCGTATTTCGCTAGATGAGTTGAAAACCCTGAGTTGGGAAAGATTCGTAGATGCGACAATTTTGATCCGCGAAAAACGATATGATGCTGCATAAACTTTATTAGAAGCATTATGAAAGAGCTCTTGGACAAACTAAAAGAAATCCTTAAAGACATTGAGAAAGAAGATGGGCTTGTTGTTTTATTTGCTCTTTTCTTGCGTGAAGGAGCATTGGGAATGTGGGATCTGCTCGTTGCTGCTCCATGGTTAGACGCTAGCGCTCTTGCTTCTTATGATCACATTGCTAAAAGAATTCAAGGACGTTTGACTCCTGATCAGGTTGTGAAATTAGATAGAATTGTATTATTAGATCCTAAAGATTCTGCCGTTTCGTTTTTGCAAGATAATTACCCTGTTCCAAATGGGTCCTTTATTGAGATTCCGAATTGCGAACCACTTACTGATCGATATGGCTTTACGATCCAGCGCGCCTATGTATTGAGGTGTATTCGAGAACCTATGCAGTGTAAAGAATGATCCGGTTTTGCGTATCAGGTAGAGCAGTTTGCTCTTTCATGTTTTCCTCTTTTGCTCGTCAAAGGAAATTTTAAAATTTCCTCAATGCGGCGATGCCAGTTGCACTAGAATTATCCCGCCCACAGTCAACAAAAGTGCGTATCTTGCCATTGGACTCATGCAGGCCTCCAAATATAAATGGAAAACTACAGTGAGGATTTAGACATTGCATGTATTCGCTACAATAACTGAGCGTCGCACGCCCTTCCTCACCGTCCAACCCACTTCCTAAATGTTTCTCGCCAGTCCATACATAACGAGCAAAAATAACAGTAGCTAAATCAATCATAGAAGGCTCTGCTTCGTAACCGGCTGCCGTTTGCTCATTTAAATCTTTCATGTATTGTTTTTGGTGTTCCCATGGTATATGTGTATCTGTATCTGGATAACGACTTTTTCTTGCCAAGACGTCTTTTCTCATCACAAGCCAATGTGAAGGATCTGCGACGACATTTTTAATGTTTTGAAAATTTCGGCCCACCCCAGAAGTTGAAAATCCCAAAGTTGAAAATCCCAATCCCATTTTTTCTAAAGTATCAAGAGTTCTTGGGAAAATGCCTTGTTCATTTCTCAAAAATTGAGGAGCTAGAATCGGAGGAAGGTGTGTTTCGCACACAAATTTGGATGGGTCAATGGGATCGGGTCCATGCCACCATGCTTCAAAACCCTCTTTAAATTCCGGTTCCGGACCTACATCTACTCCAAAATACTTCTTCCATTCTGCAGCACCAAACGGATTTGGATGCGTTTCTACATATTTTGCAATTGTTTTCACAACCTCAATAGGAAATGGATCGGTTTTGATATCTTTTTCTCGCGATTCCTCGATCAATTCCTGCAAATGAGGAATATCTCTTTCAAAACAAGATCCAGTTCGTGCGAAATTTGGTTTTATCGATAACATATTTTCTCCGTGTTTCTCATAACCACTGAGAAAAAAGCCTGGCGAGATCCTGGTAAGTAATATAAATAAAAAAAGCGATGAGTAACCCAATAAAAGGAAGGATCAATCTTTCCATGGTTTTCGAACGGATGGGGCGTTTTCGAATCATCTCGAGCAGAGAAAACATAATATGCCCTCCATCTAAAACAGGGATGGGAAGAAGATTCACGATCCCTAAATTCAGGCTGATGACAGCCATCCAAAATACCGCTTCCTTGATTCCAACCATCCAGCTTTGATGCACCACATGGACAATACCCACAGGTCCACTCATGTATTTTGGCTTGAGGGAGCCGGAAAAAAGGCCGCTTAAAGTACGCCATGTATCCACCAGGACGTTTTGGAATTGTTGCAGTGGATTTGGGTTGTAAATCACTTCACGGTCTCTTAGAGGAACGCCTAAAACCAACCGCTTTTGTCCATTTTCCAATTGTTTTAAAGCGGCGCTCCGCTTCACCGGATCGCGGATTGATTCAATTTCTTTTTTCGCTAAAGTGAGTTCGCGGGACAAGGCGGCTTGTTGTGCTGAAGTGAAGGAAAGTGCGCTTTTCGATTTTGGAATGATCGGACTTAAAACATACAAATCCCCAATATGGCGACTTGTATTGTCTATACCAATGGATCCAGTGAGCGAACTTAAAGCGCTCAAATTGAAATCCTCGAATTGAGAATCAGCCCGAGTCCACAGAATTTTTTTGAGGGCGGGAGGGTCCCGTTTTACGATGAGAAGCACACGCCGAGTTTGTATGTCTTCGAGCAGTTGATAGGAAAGCTTCAGCGGAATCCCATCGATTGCCAGGATGCGATCCCCCTCTTCCAAAGGGGTAAAATAAGAACATCGTTGGCATTTTTGAAATGCTGCGGTTTGCTCCGCCGGATCGAGAAAATCGACCTTGCTTTCAACCACGCAATCGGGAGATAAATTGTAGGGAATAAAGTAAAGATCTTGCAGCTTGCCTTTGACTCCCGCTTCGTACTGCCAATCTCCGATTTCCGCCCGTTCAAACGGCTTCATTTTTAAATCTTCCAATTGAATGCGGGGAATTTTTGTGTGAAAGATGTGAGAGCCTCTTTGAACTGTCAAAAAAGCGGTCGATTCATTTGTAAGAGCGCTCAATTGCTGGACGGAGAAGACCGCCTCGCCATCCGCCCAAATGATTCGATCCCCTTTTTCAATGCCCGATCTGGCAATGGGAGAATCGGCGAACAGCTCTTCTTGGCCATCGTAAATCAGATAGGAGGCGGGAGAAAAAACTCCAATGGTCTGCAATCGGTCTTTGGAAATTTGCGGGCTTTCGTAGGTATTGAGAGTGTAATCAAAATTGACCCTTTTCCCCGTGACATAATCCATTTTATAACCTTCGATCCGCATCTGCTTGTCATTCATAAGAGATGCGACTAAAAGATCCTTAAACCCATGGAAGGGACGATCATCGTATCTTTGGATCACATCTCCCGGACGCACTCCCAAAGTGTAAAGCACGGAATTGGGATCGACCCATCCAATCCGGTTTGTAAATTCCGCAAATTGTTTCGGTCTTCCCCCAATTGACCAAAGAAAAGTGAAAGCAGCTAATGCGAAAAGGATATTGACCATAGGACCAGCTAGAGCCACTTTGATCCGCTGCCAAGGGCGTTTTGCATAAAAACCATCAGAAATTTCGTAGGGTTCGCGACTTCCCTCCTTTTGCATGCCGGCAATCCGGACATACCCGCCAAAAGGAAGAATGCAAAGCATCCATTTGACTCCGCCCCGCTCCCAGGTATAGATGGGTTTGCCAAAGCCGATTGAAAAAGCTTCTACCCGCATGCCTTCCCGCCTTGCTATCCAAAAATGACCAAGTTCATGGATAAAGACAAGAAACCCAAGTCCTAAAATTGCAAGCAAAGCGTAAAAAATACTTTCCATATTCACAGGTTAACTTATGGCAGCAAGCCGCCTCGCGGACTGATCAACCGCAAGAATTGCCTCCAACGATAGCACATTCTCCCCTCGATGTGAAGAGATTAATTTGTCCAGCTTCTCTCCAATGGCAGTCCATGGGATTTCCCCCTGCATGAATCTCGCGACAAGAACTTCATTGGCGGCATTTAAAAAACAGGGATAACTTTTTCCTGCTTTGAGAGCATTTAAGGCAAGCTGCAGACAAGGAAATTTTTTCATATCCGGCGGATAAAATGTTAAAGATCCATTTTTAAAAAAATCATAAGGAGGAGAAAAACCCGGTTTTCGGAAAGGAAACGTGAGAGCATATTGAATGGGGAGGGCCATGTCGGGATCTGCGATTTGAGCTAAAATCGAACCATCGATGAATTCAACGCAACTATGGATGCGGCTTTGCGGGTGAATCACAGCCTCTATTTTTTCCGGATCGATATCGAAAAGGAAACGGGCTTCAATGATCTCGAGCCCTTTATTCATAAGCGTTGTGCAATCAATCGTCACTTTTGATCCCATTTCCCAATTCGGATGAGAAAGGGCTTGAAGAGGCGTCACGTTTTTCAGTTCTTCAACAGTTTTATCCCTCAAAGCACCGCCGGACGCCGTTAAAATGAGGCGCCGCACCTCTTCTTTTTTCTGGCCTCTCAAGCATTGATGCAGCGCACAATGCTCGCTATCGACCGGAATCATTTCAACGCCTGTTTTTTTCACAAGAGCGCTGATCCATTCTCCTCCCGCCACTAAAATTTCTTTGTTCGCCAGCCCGATTTGCTTACCCGCTTCAATGGCCGCGGCAGCGGGAATAAGGCCTGCGCTGCCGGTCATGGCAAGCATGGTAAAATCGGCCTCTTCAAAAGAGGCGGCTGTTTTCAATCCATCGATTCCAAAAAGGACCGGAATGTGCGGCAGCCTTTTTTGCAGCCTCATGGCTTGATCTTCCTCAAAAACAGCAATGAGTTTCGGAGAAAATTCCAATGCTTGGGAGTACAAAAGCTCAATATTGGATTTCGCGGCAAGAGCTATGATTTCAAGATCGTTTTTCAAATGGCGCGCCACGCGAAGCGTGCTCTTTCCAATCGATCCCGTGCTTCCTAAGAGGGAGATCTTTTTTCGTTGCAACATATAGAGATCTTATCCCGAATCAATGATTTTAAGAAAATGGCAATTCCATAAAAGAGGCCAATCACGCAAACAACGATGCCTCCTGTCGAAAGGGGAAATTCAAATACGGTGAGCAAATGACGTGAAAGAGCGACTCCGATAAGAGAGGCGAAAATGCCAATCGCAGGACTTATCCATAAAAGTTGCGATAGCCTGCTGCTGAATAAACGAGCTGTCAGATAAGGTCCTGTTAAAAAAGCCAACACCAAAAGCACGCCCACCGCTCGAAAAGCTCCTACGCAGACCGCGGCTGTTAAAAAAAGGAGGAGAAAATGGAGCGCGGAAGAGCGGATGCCGAGCGTGGATGCGTATTGCCCGTCAAAAGCCGAGATTTGCAGCTGCCGATAGAACAAAAAACAAATCAAAAAAATGGATGCGGCCAAAAAAGAGGCGAAAAGAAAGTCGGATAATTGCAAAACATCCGCATTGCCCATAATCACCTCCACTCCCAAATGCACATCGCGAGTAAAGAGGGTTACAAACAAAATTCCAAGAGCAAAGAGAACAGAAAAAACCATTCCAATGCTCGCATCTTCAGGCAAGTGAAACCATCGAACAAGCCCGGCCGTCAAAAATGCAGTGATGCACGCGGCAAAAAAGCTGCCTATCAAAAGTGTGATCGGAGAAAACAATTCCCCTGCCCACAGTTGGGCAAAAAGAAATGCGACCACAATTCCGAGAAGAATCGTATGGGAAAGGGAATTGACAAACATCGTCATGCGCTTTAAAACGAGAAACGGGCCAAGAAGCCCACACGAAATCGCAATAGCTGCCAACGTCCCAAGCTGGACTTCATCGGACATGAGCGGCAACGCTCCGGACACAATTCTTGAAAACAAGACCGAAAAAAATTCAAAAAAACTACAATTCCAATAGGGATTCATAATCTGGCTCTCTCCGGGATAGGCTGAGCATGGGGATCGAGTTTGGGGTTGGAAAGAAGCTTTGTCAATCTCTCTTCAATATCAGGAGTCAAGATATGTTCCATCTCTTCTGCATTTAAGTGGATCTTTTCATTGGAAACTCTGAGCTCGCTTGCGAGATAAAGTTCCCAAAGCCGATGGAGCCGGACAATGGATATCGCTTTGCGCCGTCCATCCGTTGTAAGAATATATTTTTTGCCGATCTTATCAATCCAGCCACCCCGCCTCAGCCACCATAAAGAAATACCTAACATCAAAAAAGAGATCCCATGCTTTTTTTTCAAAGCTTCAAATCTCAACCCATTAAAATAACTTTTAAACACATAAATATGGGAAGCTTGCTCTTGCTTCCACATCGATTTTAAAATATTTTCCTTTACACATCGAAAACGGAATGCCGCTATGCGGCAGATACGAAAAACAAATCCTCGCTTTGGGGCGAAAAAGAGCGATAAAACCGTAAACAAAGCGCCTGTTAAAATGATTGCGGGGCCGGTCGGCAATGTGATGTTCCCCCCCTCTTTTGAAAGAAAAATAGTCCCGATAACGGAGAATATATTCCCCAAAAATCCACTTACAGCCCCAAAAAGGGCGGAAAGAAAAAAAAGGATGCTCAATCGATTTGTAAACTGCCTTGCGGCAACCACAGGAAGAATCGTCATGCCCGACATTAAAACAATGCCAATACTCTTAACTCCCAAGATCAAAGAACATAGAAACAGCCCAAAAATTGTCCGCTCAATCCCTTTCACTGCAAGACCTGAACTTTTCGAATATTCCAAATCAAATAAAACCGCAGAAATCGGACGGAATGCAAGCATTGCAAACAAGACGACACAAAACGTCAAAGACCCATAAAGAAGGATGTGGACATCAGACAAAGTCGCCGCCTGGCCGAACATGAGCGATTGCAGCTGGACGCGCCACGAGGGGAACACTTGTTGCATGGCACTTGCGGCCACTGTGCCAATCCCGAAAGACAGGGCCAGAATAAAACAAAGAGCCGCATCCGGATGGACCCTCTTTTTTTTCTCCATCCAATCAATGGCCTTAAATCCCAAAAAAGAGCTCAGAAAAGCCCCCCCTAAAAGAGCCATTAAAGCTTCTTCTTGCAATGTGGGAAAAAAATACGTAAATACGCTGACGCCAATCATCGCCCCCGGATAGGCGGCATGAGACAGAGATTCCCCCAAAAGACAGCGGCGCTTTAAAAAAAGGATAGCGCCCATCAGCGAAGAAGCAATGCTCATGAGCAAAGTGCCCCAGGTTGGTCCTCGCAACACAGGGTCTGTGAAAAAATCGAGAAAGTTCATAAAATTCCGCTTTTACTTTTCAAAAGAGAGCTGGCGGCTTCGTCGAAAAGCGTTTGTCCTTTGCCGAAAACAAGATTTAAATTTTCCCGATGAAATATTTCGGCAGTCGGCCCGCAGCCAATGAGCCGAGTGTTGAGAAGAACGACCCACTCGAAATATTCTTCAACGCTTGAAAGGTCATGATGGATGATGAGAACTGTTTTCCCCTGTTTTTTTTGCCCTTTTAACAGTTCCATAATCGCTTTTTCCGTCGTCACATCGACTCCGGCGAAAGGCTCGTCAAGCAAAAAGATTTCCGCATTTTGCACAAGTGCGCGGGCAATGAAAAGACGCTGTTGTTGACCGCCTGAAAGCTCTCCGATCTGTCGTTTCGCAAATGCTGCCATTCCAACAAGCTCAAGGGCGTGCGCCGCCGCTTCCCGGTCCGCTTTGCGCAAGCGGCCAAACAGCCCGAGCCTTCCAAAACGGCCCATTAAGACAAGTTCTTCAGCCGTAATGGGAAAATCCCAATCAATCGACTCTCTTTGAGGGACGTAAGCAATTTTGCATCTGCTTTGCGGGGAAGCTGTGCCAAATAACTCAATTCTGCCGGAAAGCGGCTTGACAAGTCCCAACATCGCCTTCAATAAAGTACTTTTTCCCGCTCCATTCGGCCCTAACACTCCGAGAATCACCCCCTTTGGAATTTGCAAAGTGAGATCCCATAAAACCATCGACTTTCCATATCCTACATGAAGTGCTTCAATATCAATGGCAACATTCATCTTGTCCCCCCCAAATTTTGCGAAATCACTTCCGCATTCCGCCGCATCATCTCCAAATACGAAAGCCCTCCAGTAGAATCGCCATAAAGAGGCTGATCGCACAGTCTTATTTTATATCCCATCTCCGAACCCGCTTTTGCAATTTTCAAAGCCGCGTCCCGGCTGACGTTCGATTCGGGAAAAATGACATGGATTTGATGTGAGCGGAGAAATTCGATTGTTTTGCGAATATCTATTGGATTGATCTGGCCGTCGGGCGCCAGTCCTTCCGGAGCGGTAAACCGCCTCGACCAATTGGATTCCCCCGGATCGGCCAGGTAACTTCTGGTAAAATAACTAAATGCATCATGACTCGTGACGAGAAACCGTTTTTCCGATGGAATCTTTTGCAAAAGAGCGTGAACATATGAATGAGTGTCTTGCATTTCCTGAATCAACGCGCTCGCTCTTTGCTGATAGTACTCCGTTCCTGCGGGATCTTGTTCAGAAATTTTTTTTAATATGATGCCGGCCGCTGCTTCCCAAAGAGAAATATCCATCCAAATATGAGGATCGGGCACTCCATTTTTTTCTAAGATCCGGTCTGGATAAATGGTCCTGATCCCTTCGCCAAGCGGCACTGCCCGATCCGTCGTTTGAAGAAGCGAAGAAAGGCTGGCTCCATGCTCCAATCCCAGACCATTGTAAAAAATTAAATCCGCACGAGACAATTTCTCTCCATCCCCTTTGACTAATTCATAGCTATGTGGATCCAAATCTTTCGGAACGAGTACCAGGCTATCTACTCGATCCCCTCCTATCGCCTGAGTCAGATCTCCAATTTGAGCAATTGTAGAGAGAATTTTTATTTTGTCATTCTCCCGCATCCATTGAGTTAAAGGAGATACAGACTGTTTTTTAGAACAAGAAAAACATAGAGTTGCCGCAAGAATAACGAAAAGAAGATTTTTTATTAAAACGACCATACTTCAATCTCTCATGAATGAAAGAATAGAGCTTAACAAAGATGCAAAAAAGAAAAAACACAAATTCTTGCAAGAAATACAGGTTTCTTTATATAATGCCCAATGATTTCCAGTTAGTGGGAAAAAGCCGAAAAGGAAATAGTGAGAATTAAGTTCTTTCGGTAAAAATCAACAACCTGTTTGGATTAGTTGAATTAGAAACTCCGAAAGCGAAAGCTTTCGATATATAAAATCAATTAGGAAGGTACCATGAGCGCATTAAACAAAGAAATGACGGAAGCCAAAACGGAAGCCAAGTCTGTAAAGGGCGCGAGAGACATCGAAGACGTGATTGCCCGAGCGATCAAAAAAGTGGGAGCTACCAAAGAAAATGAGCTTTGCAAATATCTCCCCATGAAGTCCGGCGGCTACATGCACCACTTCACCTTGAAAAAAATGAAAGCCAAACAACCCTCAGACCTGGCGGGCATTATTGAACGGCATGTAATGCAATCTGATAAACCGATTGCGATCCCTCCGAAACAAAGAGCCGCTCGCGGATCGCGCAAACGCCGTGAACATATGAATTTTACACGCAATCAATTGGAAAGGATGTTGAACATCGCCCGTTTGGCCGGAGACAAAGAAATTATCACTATTCTCAGCCCGAGGAAATCAGTTGCGAGCTGCAAAAGAGAGTTGATCCAATCCGTTCGCCACAACAAAATCGAACCGGAACTTTGGAATAACTACGTGGAAGCCATCCAATCCCAACAGGCAATCCAGGCAGATCCTTCTCTTATTCTACAAAATCACAGTAATTAAATTTTGATCCCTCCTGGAGATCTCAATTAAGAGACTGTTGTCAAATGAAGCTTCTGTCGATTTTCGGGTACTTTTGAGCCGATTTTCGATCAAAAAGTGGGGACCTGTATCGACAGAAAACATACAGATCCTCGCTTTTTGATCGAAAGTCGGCCAAAATCATTCCGAAAATCGACGAAGTGATTTTTTCTTGCTTTTTAACGCGAATCCTTTATCATAATTTGAGTTTATTAAAACATTACGAACTTTTCAGAGGATAAACTGATGTCGCAAACTGCAACCAAAGAATTTGGGAAGTGGCGCTCTTTACTCTGGCCCATCCATGGGTTTGAGTTAAAGAAATTCCTGCCTATGTTCTTTTTATTCTTTTTTATTAACTTTAACTACACGATTCTTAGAGATACAAAAGATACTTTAATTGTAACAGCCACAGGCGCTGAAACCATCCCTTTTTTAAAATTCTGGGGAGTTGTTCCCGGAGCGATCATCTTTATGCTCATTTTCACAAAATTGAGCAACGTCATGAAACGCGAACGCCTTTTTATGGGCCTCATGGCTGTTTTCGGTCTGTTTTTTGGCCTTTATGCCACTGTTCTCTATCCAAACCGCGATGCAATTTCGCCTATTGCCATGACGAATTGGATGTATGAACATTTTCCACAAGGTCTTCGCGGCCTGGTCGGAATGATCCGTTACTGGCCATCTTCTATTTTTTATATCATGGCCGAGCTGTGGGGATCTGCTGCGATTTCTCTTTTATTTTGGGGATTTGCAAACCAGATTACAAAAATTGCGGAATCAAAACGGTTTTATGCCCTTTTTGGCATTGGCGCCAACCTCGCGATGTTTCCTTCCGGCATCCTGATTAAAAAATTCGCCAACATCAAAAATTCCCTTCCCGCGGGAGTAGATCCATGGGGCGTAACCCTTCTTTACACCATGAGCGCCGTGATGGTAGCCTGCGTTGCCGCGATTACGATCTACTGGTGGATTAATAAAGAAGTGTTGACCGATCCTCGCTTTTATGATCCAAATGAAGTGAAGAAAGAAAAAAAATCAAAGCCAAAAATGTCGATCAAAGAGAGCATGCTTTATTTGGTTCGCTCTCCTTATCTAGGCTGCATTGCAATGCTCGTCATTGGATACGGCATGTCGATTAATCTTGTTGAAGTGACCTGGAAAAAACAATTGAATTTGCAATATCCAAACGCCAATGACTACCAAAATTTCATGGGAAGTTTCTCTATGGCGACAGGCGCATTGACTATTTTCATGATGCTTTTTGTCGGCGGCAATGTGATTCGGAGATTCGGCTGGGGAACAGGGGCCCTTGTAACTCCTGTCACATTGGCATTGACAGGACTGGGATTTTTCGGCTTCGTGATTTTCAATGATCAGCTGAGCGGATTCATCGCCATGTTTGGAACCTCTCCACTGATGCTTGCAGTGCTTTTTGGAATGATTCAAAACGTCATGTCAAAAGCGACTAAATATTCGATGTTCGACCCGACCAAGGAGATGGCTTATATTCCTCTGGATTCCGAAGTAAAACTAAAAGGAAAAGCCGCAATCGACGTCGTCGGAGCCCGTCTTGGGAAATCAGGCGGATCGATCGTGCAGCAAGGCTTGCTCATTTTGTTTAATGCGGCAAGCATTGTACAGGTAGCGCCTTATATTGCCTTGATCCTCGTCAGCGTATTAGTTGGATGGATCATAGCTGCGCGTTCATTAAGCCGTCGTTTTACAGAACTCTCCGCCCAAAAAGACAAAGAGGCGGCGGAAGCGGTAACCGGAAAGCAGCAGAGTACAATTGAAGCGGCTCCCGCAAAAGTGGAAACTGTCACTTCGCAGCGTTAATCTTTCTATTGAAAGCTGCCGGAAATCGATTTTTGAACAGGGGATCGATTTTCGGTAGCTTCAGTTACAAACCTGAATAATGGGTTTATTCATCGGATATTCAATGCCTTCCGCCATCTTTTCCCGTTTTCGCCTCGGCAAGGGGGGCGTTCCGCCCTTGCCTTCGGCTCCAAACGGAAAAATCTGCTCGGAAGGCACTTGAATCTCCTGCTGAATAAACCCATTATTCAGGTTATTACCGATAAATGCTAAACATAAATTTGATGCAAAATCTCCCCATTTTTTCTCCCCTTTTGTATCCTGAATGCTATGCACACCAAAAACCATGGCGTCTTGCTTCACGCAATTCCATATTTAGGCAAGGGGTGTATTTTCAAGGTGTTTACAAAAGAAGCAGGCCTTATCACCTTGATGTCAAAAAAACAATTGCTGTCTCCTTTTTGCATTGCTGAATGGGTGTATCAAAAAAAGAAAAGTGAAATTTTTAATTTGCTGGAAGGATCTATCATTGACGGCCTTATCGAGTTGAGGCAATCGTACACCTCCATCCGCGCAGCCGGAAGCATCGCTCGCGATCTTCTTCGCACTCAATTGCCCTCGAAATGCTCTCCTGCCCTTTATGATCTTTTCTGCAGTTTTTTAAAAAAAATAACTGTTTTTAAAAACCCTTTCATCTTGGCCGAGTGTTTTCGATTAAAACTATTGATCCACGAAGGACTGCTTGCCCTTGCAACGAAATGCATTTATTGCAGCGAGGAACCCACGTTTCTTTCACAAGGAGAAAGCGTCTGCCCAAAACACGCTTCTTTGAACTCGATCCTCTTTTCCAGGGAGGAGTGGCTTATTCTGTATTGCCTTACATTTTCTCGAAAGTTCTCTCTTCTTGCAACACTCGATCTTCCCCCGTCCCTGGAAGAAAAAATCGCTTTATTATTCGAAGAACAGATTAGGTAACCTGAACCCAAAACTCAGGTTAAATAATTGCACCGAAAGGGACTCGAACCCCTAACCGCTTGGTCCGAAGCCAAGTGCTCTATCCATTGAGCTATCGGTGCTGCGATCAAGAAATGCGAAAGGGGGGACTCGAACCCCCATGAGAGTGAACCCGCTACCACCTCAAGGTAGTGCGTCTGCCAGTTTCGCCACTTTCGCAAAAAGAACGAAAAACATTGTAACGCAATGGCCACTTCCAAACAAGATGTTGGGTATTATTGACAAAACTCCCGAATCCAGGCATCAGAGCTGAGAGGCCTCCCCGTAACATGGGCGATCAATTCGTTCCAGCTCATTTTATTGCCTAAAGAAAATATCTTTTCCTGAAGAAATCGGCCTGCTTTTTCAGACGCCAGGGAAGAGGATCCCGTTTCCTGAGCAAGCGATTCCTGGATCGAAGAAGCGAACATCTCCCCGAGAAGGTAGCTGAAGTAATAAACAGGAGCCAGGCCAATATGGTATTTGGCAGCCCAGTCCCACTTTCCCTGACGATCTTTCGGCGCACGGATTTTTTGATATTTTTCGACAAGATGCCACCAAAGAGCATTGAGATCCTGATAAGGATCGCGATAGAGCTCGCTTTCAAAATGCGTCATAACCAAAACCCATCTGCTGAAAATCAACTGCCGTCTTTGCAGACTCAGGTCTGCTTTTTTACAAAGAGGATCCTTTTCTTGAGACACGTTGAGAAGAGATTTCAAGGCATCGTAACGATAGGCTTGCCGGCCGGCAAAAAGAGCCATTGCCTCGGTGGGGATCATATGGGGAGGCTCTTTGAGAAGCCAGGGCAACTCAGGGCTCAACCCCAATTCGTAAATCGCATGGCCCAGTTCATGTAAAATCGTTTCGAGCCATTTCATGGAATTTTTTATATTGTTCAGGGTCCTCACATCTCCTGTCCGGTTGATATGAATGCAAAAAGCATGTTGATTTTTTCCCGGCCGTTCATACATATCGCTTCTTTGTAAAATAGAGTTCACGTCAATTCCCAGGTTGCGATAAAAATCGGCGCCTGCCTTCGAGACATCGACCTCGGCTACCAACTGATCCAACTCTTGAGTTCCAAGAGGGTCTTCTTGACCAAAGGGATCGGTCCAGGCCCAAGGTCCAAGCTCTGCAACAGGAACGCCAAAATCTTTGGACTGTTCCCTTTCGATTATTTCCATCAGTTTGGCATATGCTGCTTCCGATTGTCGGGCAAGCCCGTCCAATGTTTTTAAGAGCCACTCTGCATCGACTTCTTGCAAATCGAGCTGCATTTGAAAGTAGTCGGAGTAGCCAAGCGACGAGGCCGCCTGATTGCGCAAATGGACAAGATCCAAAATGGGCGCGGCTAAAACTTCACCAATTTTTTTCGAAGCATCCCACGCCATTTTCCGTTTCTGGGGCGACTTTTCGTTTTTCAAAATGTCCCGGATCTCATTTTCACTCACAGCCCGCCCCCCAATTTGAGGACGAAATGCTGCATAACGCATGGAAAGCATCGCCTCTTTTTGAGAAATTGCCTGCAAAAGAGCTTGCGGAATCTGGTTTTGTTTGAACGCGCGAAGGAGAACATTGAGCTGCCGCTTTAAAAGAGGATCTGTGATTGCTGGATCTTTTTCCCACATTAACAGATTTTGATAGGTCTCAGGATTGCTAAATAAAATCTTTAATTCCGTATCAAGATCCGCTTTGAGATCGGCGGCGTCGGGAGATCCGGTCGTTTCCAAAATCCAAACAGCTTTATTGAGCTGCGTCGATTTATTGGCAACTTGCGGAACAAATTCTTCCAGGAAGGTGGAAAATGGGTGATTTGTCATGGTAAACATGTCCTTGGCATATAAATTTTCGCAAAAAAAAGATAAGATAATGAATAGGGATAAAATCATGAAATGGATCCTTCTTTTTTTCATCAAATGTTACAAAGCGGCGATCAGCCCTTTCATTGGCCATTCATGCCGTTTTTTCCCTACCTGCTCCGAATATGCGTTGCAAGCGATTGAAAAACACGGCGCATGCAAAGGCGCGCTTCTTGCCGTGCAAAGAATTGCAAAATGCCATCCTTTTCATTCCGGGGGCTGCGATCCGGTGCCTTAGAATAGCGTCTCAGAACAGCTTCTCAAGGGATACGCAGCACCATGCCAGGCAAAAGCCGGTCTTGCTCCAAGCCGTTATGCTGAATTAAATCCTCCACTTTTACTTTATATTGGCGGGAAATCTTCCAAAGATTTTCCCCTTCCTGAACAATATGCTCTTGAAACCGGGGAGCCTGAATGGACAGAAGAGAGGCCGGTTGCGACCCAAAATGGACGCGAGCCTCATTTAAATCAAAGGAAGAAGGGGGAATCTCTCCTGCAAAAGCGTACAGTTTTTTGCTTGCCGCCTGCAAAACCGCGTCTTTACGAAGCGAATCAAGCAGTTCTTTACAAAATCGCTCCGCCGTTTCTGTTTTTTCCTGCAAAAGATCGAGCAGGAGCAAAATGGCTTCATCTGCAAGTCTTGTCTTGGAAAAAGCAAAATCAGTGCGTAAGAGCAATTGGGCAGCAGTCGGCGAATGATGGGCAAAATAAGAGAGAAGAAGGGCGCGCCTTTTCTCTACGGACAAATCCAATATTTTTTTCTGTTCATTGGCGAAATCTTGAAGAATTTCCCAAGGTCCTTCCAATACTAAATCCAAAAGGGTATCAGGAGCCTCTTGACAATTTGTTTTTTGAAAAAGGATCTGAATCGAATGAAATTCGGCAGTAGCAAAAAACGCCTCGACCAGACTTTTTTCAAAAAAGCCTTTTTGTCGATTGGCCAACCCTAAAAAAAGCCCTTTGGAAGTCAAGGGCCAGGTTTCCTGATACCCATAGCGAATGATGGCTTCATAGTGTTCATCTGTGAGATTGGGGTAAAGCTCGATGGACTTTTGTGGGGAAAGGCAAAGGGTTCTTTTCTGCAAGGGAAGAGAAGCCAATGCTTTTTCCAAATTAAAATAATGCGCTCCAACTAAAGCAGCCAGGGCAAGATCCCGTTTCAAATAGCCGTCTTCCACAGGATCGTGATTTGTCAGGCAGACGAGAAGCTCAGAAAAAGAAAATTTTAGCATTTCTTCAAGCATGTGCGCATTCGATAACACTGAGGATTCCTCTTCCAGTTTCGCGAAAATCAAAGGCGTTGCCTCTTTTTCTAAAACAGACAAAATAAAAGCCAAACCCAGTCCAATATTCAATGCGGCGCTGAAAATCAAAGCGACCGTCAAAATTCTGAATTTATTCCATCGACGCCTTTCCATAACTGATGAAAATATAGGTTTTCTGGAAATTTGAAAAGAGATAGATTATCCCCGTATGAAAGTCCCCCTATCGCTCATCCAGTCTTTTATCGACATCGATCTGCCGGCCGCCCAAATCGCCTCCTTATTAACCTTTCTCGGAATCGAGGTGGATGCGATTGAAAACGAACATCCCTCTTTTGCTGGTGTTGTCGCAGCCGAAATCCTCTCGTGCGCTCCTCATCCCAACGCGTCGAAATTGCAGATCGCGCAAGTCAGCGATGGCAAAGAAATTCTGCAAATTGTTTGCGGAGCGCCAAATTGCCGGCCAGGAATGAAAAGCGCGCTTGCACCACCCGGCACTTTGTTACAGGGGAAAAAAATTGAAAAAGTCGAGATCCGGGGAGTGACTTCTTCCGGTATGCTATGCAGCGAAGACGAACTGGGGATTGCCGCCATAAACGACGGGATCATCGAACTGCCAGAAAATATCGCAGCGGGCGCGAGTTTAGTCCCTTATCTTTGGGATCCTGTTTTTGTGATTTCTCTGACGCCGAATCTCGGTCATTGCATGAGCGCTTTAGGAATCGCCCGCGAGCTCTCCGCCCGCTTGCAAAAACCGCTCCGTCCTTTACCGCGTCATACACCGCAACATGCAAAAATACAATTCAAGGTATCCCAACCTCCCTCTTCCCTTTGCTCCAGATACATAGGAAGAGTCATCGAAAACGTATCTATCGCCCCTTCCCCGTTTTGGATGCAGAGACAGCTCCTTTCGTGTGGATTTACTCCGATTTGCAATGCTGTTGACATCACTAATTATATCCTCATTAAATTCGGCCAGCCCCTGCACGTCTTTGACAGAGACAAACTGGAAGGCGCCACTCTCTTTGTAGAAGCGGCCTCCGCTGCTGAAGCCTTCTTGGGGCTTGACGGAGTGCAAAGAGAAGCGCCCATTGGAGCCATTCTCATTGCCGACAGCCAGGGAACAGTGGCAATCGGCGGCATCATGGGAGGGGCAAGGAGCGCCGTTTCCAAGGAGACAAAAAATCTATTTTTTGAAGCAGCGATTTTCGATCCGGGAACGATTCGTCAGACTTCCAAAAAATTAGGACTGAGAACCGAAAGTTCGCAACGCTTTGAAAAAGGGGTCGATCCAATTGGGATAGACAATGCGATTGACGCTGCCTGCTCTTTGGCAATGGATCTTTGCAAGGGCCGATTTGCTGGAGAGATAGATTGGAAAACGGAACTTCAACCACGCCAAATCCATTGCCGTCCTGAAAGAATCAATCAGTTGCTTGGCACACGCCTATCGATCACTGAAATGGAAGAGATCTTTCATCGCTTGCAATTTCAAACAGATCAAGAAAAAAATGAAACGCTTTTTGTCCATGTCCCCTTTTTCCGTTCCGATATTGTCGAGGAGATCGATCTGGCAGAGGAGGTCGCGAGAATCTACGGATACAACCATTTTGAAAGGCCTTCACCTAAAAGCGCCCCGTCTCAAATTCCGCATGACCCAATGTATCTTTTTGAAAAAAAAATTCGAGAGCGGCTTGTTGGATTCGGTCTGCAGGAATTTCTAAATTCCGATTTAATCAGCAAAAAATTAGCGCAAGCGGCGCTTGAATGGATCCGTCCTGGAGCGGCTCCTTTGAGAGCAGTGTATGCAAAAACAGAAGAATATTCCGTACTTCGCCCCTCGCTTCTTCCGGGTCTTTTGCAAAGGTCCCAAATCAATTTCAACCATAAAAACCAGACTCTGGCAGCATTTGAAATCGGCAGAATCCATTTTCTCCAAAATAATGAGCTGATCGAAGAACCCATGACGGCTTTAATTCTCAGCGGCAACAACCGCCCTTCGCATTGGAGCCAAAAACCCATGGAATTCGATTTTTTCGATTTGAAGGGGTATCTGGAGAATTTATTCGATGCTATACATCTCCCCTTCTTTACATTCTCCCCATCGCAGCATCTTACCTTCCATCCAGGAAGGCAGGCCGATATTTTTTGCAATGAGCAGCGGATCGGTTCTTTTGGCGAGGTTCATCCAACCCTTCTCGAAATGTTTGAAATCAAGCAGCGCATTTTCTATGCAGAGATGAACTTGCATCTCATGCTGCAGCAGGTCCGCAGCCAAATCAAGATGAAGCCCCTTTCGCAATTTCCTTCTTCGGACAGAGATTGGACGGTATCCCTGCTTTCCTCTTCCTTAATTCAAACAATTTTTGACGCGATCCGCTCTACTCCCGCGCTCCTTTTGGAAAAAGTGGAATTAATTGATCTTTACATGCTTGAGAATGGAGAAAAGAAAAACGCAACCTTTCGCTTTACCTATCGCGACCCGCTAAAAACCATCTCTTTTGAGGAAGTTGAAGCCACTCATGCAAAACTCATCCGCTCAATTGAACAATTTCTGGCCAAATAATACCTTTCTACCCAGAGGATCGTTGAATGTTGCCATAGTTCTTCTTATTGGAACAATGTTTACAACGGTAGAAAAGATAGTTCGAGTGTCTGACCTTACGCCATATCCGAGTAGTTTTTGTATTCTCGCATGCATCGCATCGTCTCTTTACTTTTGGCCGAAGCCTGGCGACAGAAGATGATGACAAAGCAGCGCCGTCCCCTTGATCTGCTTGCCTCTCAGAAACTGGGGATATAATAGCAACATCTTTGTTATATAAATCTGGATGCTTAGCAAGAAAAATAGAGCGCAATGGCTTGCCCTCCTTATCATACTCTGTATACGGTCGATTTTTGAGAGCGACCTCGTAAAATAATGGAAAAATCGTGTCTTTCTGTTGATCTGCCCCTGCTTGAAGGGGGGCTTCAGGGGCAAGATGATATTGAGGTGCATTCCGATTAAAATTTACTGACATTGAAATTTACCCATATGAAGATGTTTATGTATTACCAGGAGGTCGTTGAATGTTGCCATAGTTCCGAGTGTTGTAACAGCTTGGGCAACGGTAGAGACGAGGTTTCGAGTATCGGATCGAGTGCCATATACCGGTTTGTATTTGCTCGCATGCATCGCATTTTCTCGTCATTATTAGAGAGGTTTTCGTTCCAAGAGGCGTTCTCTGAATGTCGCCATAGTTCTTAGTATTGGAACAGGGTGCACAACGGTAGACAGGAGGGTTCGAGCGCATGACTTTATGCCATATCTCAGCAGTTTTTATTTTCCTGCATGCAGCGCAGCGCATCGTCACTAAAGAATCGTTTTGAATCACGGCGACAGAACGTGGTGACAAAGGAGCGCCATCCCATGTAGCGCCATCCCATTGATTTACTTGTTGCTCAGAAACTGAGGGTATAATAGCAGCATCTTCATCAGACTGTTGATCTGCCCTTGCCTGAAGGGGTGCTTCAGGGACAAAGTGACATTGAAATGTATTCCGATTAAAATTTACTGACATTGAGATTTGCCCATATGAAGATGCCAACTGACAACGACTCTATCATAATAATCTATAATATTGAAAATTTTCTTGCCAAATGAATCATTGATAGGCTAAGATCGCTTGAGAATTGGATGCATTGCATCCGGAAAAGTTGAGGATTTCCATGAAACGTTTTGCTCCATTCATCGCTGTCTTGTTTGCGGCATCTTGCCAAACGACTTCTTCACCCGAACAAATTGTATCGCAGAAATACGTACATAAATATGGCTTCGACCTTACCGCGGAAGAATGGGATCAGAGATTGCAAGACGGCCAAGTCATTGCGACTTTAAAAAATGGAGTGACTTTGATCCAAACCTACGAAAATGGGAATCTCCATGGTCCTACCACCTCCACTTTTCCAAACAGCCCGACTGTTGAAAAAATCCTTCTGTACGATCAGGGAAATTTGCTCAAGGAAACCATCCAGGATATGCACGGCGTTCCGATTCAGGAAGAAGTATACGAATTTGACGATCGGGTCATCCATACGTCCTGGAGCGATAAAGGAACCCCGCTCAGCGTGGAAGAATATCGTGGAAAACTCCTTGTAGACGGAAAATATTATTCCCTTGATCACGATCTGGAGGGCCGAGTAGAAAATGGGCATGGGCATCGGGCAAAACGGGACCGTTTTGGCCTTTTGATTTCCCGGGACCAAATTGAAAACGGGATCCTTGCCTCAAGGACAACTTACCATCCAAATGGCCAGATCCACACGATTTCCCATTATGATGATTACGCTTTACATGGCGATCAGAAAAAATTCACCAGCTTGGGAAGGCCCCTTATGACTCTACATTGGGATCACGGCATTCTTGATGGGACGAAAACTGTTTATCGCAATGGATTGAAAGTGGCGGAAATTCCTTATGTGCAAGGAAAAAAACACGGGATTGAATACCACTATGATGACTTGGCAAATTTAATCGCTGAAATCACATGGCGCAATGACAAAAAACATGGTTGTTCAAAGTTTTATACAGAAGACAGTGAAGAGACGAGATGGTTCTTCGATAATTTGACTGTCTCTTCCGCAAAGTTTGAATTATTGGAAAATCGTGAAAGAATGATCGCGGAATTCAAGCAAGCGGACAACTTTTTTGATGAATAATACCAATCGCAAACAGCATAGTATTCATCCAATACAATGCAAAATCCAGCCGTTGAGATGCGCGCGATTTTTCCGAAAGAATGCGCGGGTTATCGCCTGTGATCATGCAAATCACCCAAGAGGCGTAGGGATGTGATCTGCTTAGGTTGAAATTCTTTTCTTATTGGGTCCTTGTAGCGGGGGGCCGCCAGATATATGCGGGGGTCTTCCGCCACAGGTAAAGGGGCTTGCTGCTCCGCCACAGGTAAAGGGGCTTGCTGCTCCGCCAAGGGTAGGAAGTATTGCTCATGCGCCAGAGGTTCAGAAGGCTTAGAGACGATTTTCTTAAAGATTTTTTGAATATTATCCGATAACAGATCTGCCTCACTATCCGGCGTCGTCATGACAATAGACACCACAGCTATGGTGAATGCTATCACAGCGATCCCTGCCGCAAGGGGGGCTGTTGGAGGGAAAGCTGCGAACGCTATCCAAGTGATTGCCATAGGAGCTATTGGACCAACCAAGTACAAAACGAGTCGCTTCTTCCAGAATGTCTGTTCTTCTGAGGGGGCCGACGGTATTCTATATTCTGAATTTTGTGGGAGTGTTGATATTTCGTTCATTTTTACCTTTTTTTTTTAAATTGTATTATCCTTATATTAATAATTATACCATAATTAAAATTATTAATCCATTTATTTCTATCTTTTTTAATTATACATAAACTACTGTTTTATAGCGACTTATGACTTTCAATCACAAGGCCGTCCCCGCGGCCTGGCCGATACCCAAAGTGATTCAAAAGCCAACTTTTGAATCACTTTGGGTATAGCCACCTGGGTTATGTATTACCCACTTCAGAGGGCAGGACGCCTGCAAAGTCGGTCCACCACAGAGATAGACACCACAGAGTCTGCGAAGCGCGGCAATTTTTGGGAGCGCGAGGGCTTCCCTCGCCTCTGTGGTATCAGTCTCGGTGGTTATAATGAATTGCTGACTTTGCAG